>JACQBQ010000012.1 GCA_016201905.1 Candidatus Melainabacteria bacterium
AAGAACATATGGCTAATCGTTATGTCAGGTGTTACAAATCTATTTACACTAAACTTGAAATGAGAGCTGCTCATCTAGCTCATACATTCTCAAAATGGGTTAAGCTGCTTTTGAATATAATTTTTCACAAGTCGTTCATGTTGATGATATTGCAAATGAATACAATTTAGGAGTTGGCAGACACAAGTTTTTCTTTTATGAAGGCAGTGTAGGGTTTGATGTAAGACAAGCAGAGCCGATTTTACAAAGAGCAATAATGGCAAAGCCAAATGAATGCTTCTCTGTTATAGAAATGTTTGACATTTTAAGTCAAGAAATAAAACATGGTTTTGAATTTGAAAAAAAGAGAGACTCAGTCATAAAAAATATAGCTGGAAAAATTGCTGAACTGAGAAAAGCTCACAAGGACTCATCTGCAACAACAGAGAGTTTAAATCTAACAGTTTTGCCTGAGAAGATCCCTTCAACAAAAGATCTACTGGAGCAGGTTAAAAGTCATGAAAAAAGAAGGATAAAATTTGATGTTCATCAAGCTCTAAAGTGTATAAAATCAAAGGAAGAACAATTACGTGATTTGAAAAAGTACGTTGAACATATTATTGCATATATAGGAAAAAGGGCTGTAAGAGATCAATGGAGAGATGGGCACAATACCCAGTCAAATGAAGAGTTTATGAAAAATATGGAAACAATATTAACCCCTCTTAGCTCTGGCTCTGATTTTGATAGACTAGCCTTTAGAAAAAAAATAGCACTTGGAGTTGGAGACTGGTCAATAGATAACAGGGGGAAAGATTCTTTAGATCATCTTGATGAAGTAGATGTAATGAAAGATTTCATTGGTAGAATGATTGACCATGATATACAATCCAGCGAAGAAAAAGTTAAATTCTTTTTGCAGGACTTAAGAACATATTATGAAAGAGGAGGGGATATGAAAACACATAAACTCGCTGAAATAGAACCTGAAAGATTTAAAACATTAGACTTCTTTCGAAACCTTAAGACAGGGCTGGCCAAATAATGGGAAATAAGCTAAGTTTTAAGGATGAAATATAAACAAGCTAAAAACTTAAAAGATATAGAATTCCGTCGTTTAACTGGTATCAAAAAGAAAACTT
>JACQBQ010000008.1 GCA_016201905.1 Candidatus Melainabacteria bacterium
AGAGCATACTCGGCCATTGATGCACCTTCTTCATCTTTTAAAAATCTTACCAATGTTTTCATAAATACCTCCTTATTTCATTAGACTATATCTACATACCCGATTAATAGGAAAAATATATCTATTGTTAACCCTGAATTTAGGGATACCTCTATTATAATTTCGGTATCCATCATTCTGGGTTACAGTACCTTTTATATTATTACCATTAACTTTTTGGATAATAATAGTTTACAAAGATTTTTTTATTAATTAAGTGAGAAATCCCACATTTAATGGAAGGCTGATCTAAAAGCAAATTGGTTTAGAAAGACTGAAGTATTTTATCACCAGAAGCATTAAACGTACCAGATAGCTTGCCCTGAAATGTATTTAATAAGCAATCATAGCCATTACAATGAAAGCTAGAACAACTGCATACTCTAATGTCGATGCACCCTTTTCATCATTTAAATTCATCATTTAAAAATTTTTCTAACATTTTCATTTCAACCTAATCTCCAAGTCATCTAATAATGGCATAGTTAACAAAAAGTCATCCTTAGTTCATCTGATAATTAGACAGACTTAACCCTTAATCAACAATAATTTCCTAGATTTCTAACTACAAACAATTAGAAAGTTTGTGGTAGTTTATCCCCTGATGCATTGAAAGTACCAGCAAGTTTGCCCTGAAAGGTGCTTAACACAGTAATCATTGCTACTACAATCAAGCCAATGAGAAGAGCATACTCGGCCATTGATGCACCTTCTTCATCTTTTAAAAATCTTACTAACGTTTTCATAAATACCTCCATAGAACCTGTTACCTAAGAGTATATTCACAAAAGTTTTCATTATTTAACAAATAAATATCGTTATTAAAAAATAAAGTACTAGCCCTAACAAAAATAGGAAATTTTACAAACTGAAGGGATAGCTATAAAATTCCAGGTTTTAAAACAAATAAAATTAAATTAAAAAGAAATGTTAACTATTATTCATAAAAATCACAACACATGGATAAGTTTACCCACAAAAAAACCACAATCCAAGGTCCTGTTTACGTTTAAATTTAAAAGAGGTAGAGTTTTCAAAATTAAATCATTTTATAATACTCTTGGCGTAGTACTATACTTGGCTGTCGCATTAATTGTAGTAATCATTGGCTTAGGAGCAATAGTAGTAGACATCTCAGAAGCATATGTAAATCAAACAAAAATCAAAAATGCGATTGATTCTTCTGCATTAGCTGGGATATCTCAATTAGTTAATCCGGCAAATATACCGGAAGTAAAAAATGTAGCCTTAAATTATTTAAATAGTAATCTAATAATGACTCTGCCTTCTTTTACACCATTAGACTTGAGCAGTGAAGGACTTTTACTCCAGGCTGGTATTTATAATTTTAGCAGCATGACATTTACTACAAATGAAGTAGATTCAAACGTTAATGCAATCATGATTTCATATACTTATAATTTCATGACTCTGCTTTCCCCTATACTTGGGATAAACAATCTTCAGGTCTCAGATACAGTTACAGCTGCAAAACAAACTGCTGGACGCATGTCACCTGGTGGTGGATTCCCTTTGGTAGTAAACAGCTCAGTGCTTTCAGATGCCAGGATAAATAACAATATGATTGATTTGTTTCAGGCAGGAACAGCCAATTCATTTTTTACTGCTTTTATGGATAGCAGTGCAAGTTCAAATGATATAAATCAAATAATTAGTTATTTTATAGATATGACAACAGGAGTAGAACCACCATCTCTAACAGTTGGAGATTCTTTCCAGATAAACAATGGAAATCTAACAACTGCTTACATGAACTTAGCTTCCTCTGCATTTATAGGGAAAACCTTTGTTTCACCAATAGTTAGTTTGGATGTAGGTTTTACAAATAAGATCATGGTTGAAGGTTTTGTTGGTTTTATAATTAATAATATTTATATGATAGGAAATGATTATCACATTGCTGCAACTATTATTCCTGCATATATTGATAACAAATGGAGCGGATTAATATTATATGGTGGATCCGGAAATATAAATCCTCAAGATAAACCATTACTAGCTGCTTCATTTAGTTTAGTACAGTAAAGATTTTTAGTAATAGCCATTATGGTTATCCTGCAAAATGTGAGGTATATCTCTACATTAAATTTTTAACTTATCTAAGATCATGGTAGATCATAGATAGTACGAATCGCCAGGATAAAAAAAAATGCTCTTGAATAACTATTCTATTAAAAGAAAAAGATCACTTGAAGGAAGTGTTATAGTTGAAGCAGCAATTGTAATTCCAATACTAGTTGCAATTACTTTTTTTATAATCGAATTTGGGATTGTACTGTATTTAACTAACTCATTAAACCAGATTGCAAGATCAGCAGCAAGGTATGCTTCTGTAACTCCTTCATATACAAATCAAGGACTAATTGATGCTTCAGGAGCAAGCAAGCTTGTTCCAAGTATTTCAGCACTCACTTTAACTGTAACTCCTGCGCCGGGCGCAGCAGTAAGTGTAGGCACTACTATTACAGTAAATGTAAAATATGCCTATACTCCTATAATTAATCCTTTTGGTCTTATAGGTTCAAAGTCTTCCTGGGCACCAACCATAAACAGTGTTTCTATAGCCAGATCGGAGGTGTCAAATGCTTCATAAGAGAAATGAACAAGGAACAATTGTAGCCATATTTGCAATTTTACTTTTAACAGTGTTTAGCATGGGTACTCTTGTAATTGATTTATCAAATGCTTATGTTAGTCAAACAAAAATTAGAAATGCCGTTGATTTTTCTACACTGGCTGGGGTTTCACAAATTCCAGGTTCACCAACTTCATCAAATATATTAAATGCAAAAAATGCTGCATTAAATTATTTAAACAACAACTTAACAATGACATTGCCATCTTTCAGTTCTCTAGAACTTAATAGTACAGGACTTACTATAAATGCCGGCATTTATGATTTTACTAATAAAACTTTTATAATTGATGAAGCAAGTTCAAATGTTAATGCATTAAAAATTTCATATCAATACACCTCTATGAACTTGCTGGCTTCTTTTATCATGGCAAATGCTCCCCAAGAGGCTGCCACTGCAGTAGCAGCAAAAAGATCAGCTACAAAAGCATTGCCTGGTTCTGCTTTTCCTTTTGTTATATACACCACTGTACTTGATAGTGCTAATAATAATATGATATCCCTGTACAGTGCCAGTAATATGGACAATTCTTTCTGGACAGACTATACATTAAACAATGCAAGCACAACAGACGTTGGGAATGAAATTGACTATTTTCAAACTGGAATAGGAACTGCGCCACGAGGAGTTACAGTTAATGATACTTTTGCTGTCAATGATGGGGGAATGGGTGCTACTTTTATGAACTTAGATCCAAACATACTAGTAGGAATGAATTATCTCTTTTCATTGGTTACACCAACTACAAATAACGTAAATGTAGTTAGAGCAGATGGATTTGTAGCTGCCACCATTAACAGCATAGTTGACAATATGGGATCAAAAAGCATAAATATTACGATTGTGCCAGGATATATTGATAATACTTTTGGCGGCTTACAACTTGGGGGATCGACAAACATACCTTCAGGTAATGATCCATTTTTAGCTAAAGCATATGGATTAGTACAATAAATAAAAAAAAATTTCAGGGTCATCACTTAATTTACTTTCAAAAAAAAATCTTCAGGGTCATTACTTTAAATTTTCAGGGTCATCACTTAATTTACTTTCAAAAAAAAATCTTCAGGGTCATTACTTTAAATTTTCTTTTATTTTCAAAAAATTTTTTACTGTGCACTTTCTAAAGCTCAAGAACAAGGTCCAATAAAGCCTTAGATCAGCTATCAGTTCATAGGAGGATTTTTAATCTGTCCTAGTTTGGCCCTATATCCCCTGTGGTAACAAACAATTATAGGACTTATTGTGCATCTATTACAGAAGGGATAAATTGTGAATTTCTTTGAAGCAATAAGAATACATTTAAGACTAGGTTTGTTAATCATGTTTACTGTGCCTAGCTTAGCTTGGATATATTCACTTACCATAACTCCACTCTTTGAAAGCAGAGCAAGGTTACTTATAGAAGTTAAAGACCTTGGTTTTGAAAATGGTGGTAACAATCCTTACCAAACGATTCGACTATACGGTGACCCTATTCAAACACAAGTTGAGATTATTAAGTCAGCAACAATCCTGGAAAAAGTTATTCGTCATTTCAACATGCGACACAAATCAGGCCGACTAAGAGGACAATTTCTTAGTTACTTAAATTTAAGCAAATGCCTTAATATAACTACAGATAGAAATGTAGATATCCTTGAGTTAAAATATACTGACGCAGATCCAAAAGTAGCAAAAAGTATTTTACAGTCTATAACAGACAGCTATATCGAAAAAACTATTGAACTTAAAGCAAGCGATACAGCAAGTGCAATCAGGTTCTTAAAAAAAGAAAGAAATAAAGCAGAAAGAGAAGCTCTTGACTCAAGTAAGCGCTTAAGAGAATTTGAACAGAAAAGTAAAACTGTTAGCCTTGAAAGTAATCAGGAAGTCGTTAGAAGTTCATTTGCTGTTAAATCAATAAAACTTACTGCAGAAACTGAATACGTAAAAGCAAAAGCAATCTCAGACCAAATTGCAAAACAATTAATGTCAAACATCGACGACGCTATTCTTACTAGCACCGTCAGCGATGACCCCTTTTTAACTGCCCTAAGAAAAGACCTTTATGAAAAAGAAACTCAATTAGTAAAATTAAGCACAAAAGTAAAACCAGGACATTATCAGCTTGAAGAAGTCAAAGAACAAATTAAAGGAGATAAAAAACTAATTGAAGATAGAATTCAAGAACTTGTAGGCAAGGATTCTAATTTAAAATCCATACCCTACTCTAATGACCCTATCCGAGCAGAATTAACAAAAAACTTACTACAAGCAAAATCAGCTGAGCTGGCTTTAAATGAACAGTTGAAAGTTATTAACGATGCAATATTAAATATACAAAAGAAGCTCGATAAATTACCAAATGAAAAATATATCTACTCCCAGCTCATAAGACAAAATGAAATAGCACAAAAAAGACTTGAAGAAATTGAAGCTAAATTAATCGAGTCAAGAATGAAAGGTGTTATAGCTTCTCATATTACTAATATAAGAATTATTGACCCTCCTTCCTTAGAAGATAGCCCTAAATCACCAAATATTCCAGCAACACTCTTCACTAGTTTCATCTTTGGATTAGCTTTAGCTCTTCTTGTCATTTACCTCGTTGAATATTTTGACGACATCATCAAGAGCGTTGATACCCTACCAAAAGATCTTGGTTCACCATTTTTGGGTCAGCTTCCTTATTCTCATATTGGTGACCTCCCAACTGTTTATCAAGAACCTAGGTCTGAATACACAGAAGCTATTCATGCCCTTAGAACTAATATTTCCTTCCTTGCCCTTTCAGGAAATAGAAAACTTATCCTTATCACAAGCTCTGGCCCTGGCGAAGGAAAATCTACTGTTTCTGCAAACCTGGCTATAACTTATGCTCAAAGTAGTAAGAGAGTTTTACTCATTGATACCGATATTAGAAACCCTTCCTTATATAAGTACTTAGCAAGACCAAAAGAATCTGTGGGTATTAGCAATGCCTTAATAAATGAAATTGACTTTTATGACGTAGTTCAAAAAAGTATTTTAGGCATCGTAGGATTTGATTATTTACCAGGTGGCGATGTCCCTCCAAATCCTGTTCAACTACTTGAATCAGAAAAAATGAGAGAGCTTTTGGAAACTGCAGAGCATATATATGACCTGGTTATTCTTGATACTCCTCCAATTGGACTTTTTTCTGATGCCTTACTTCTGGCTCGCTATGCCGATATCGTTACTCTTGTTGCAAGACATGGCAAAACTTCAAGAAAAGAACTCATGTCATCCATTGACCTTTTAAATAAAACAAATGTTAAAGCATTGGGTGTAATTCTAAATGCTAGCCCAGTTAGTGCTCACAGTGGTTATGGCTATGGTTACTATGGGTATGGCAGTGATAAAGGTGAAAAATATGCCTCAGGTCAATCCGCTGCTTAAAATAATGAACAATGAATCAAAAAAAATTAGACTTCAAGCCTTTAGCCTCTTCCTCATGCTTGCATTATTGTTTAATCAGATTGCCTTTGCTCAAGAAATTGAAACTCCTCTTAAAAAAAGTAATCCCAGTCAACTAAAACTTCAAGCTGTTTTAACCCCTCCTTATGTCCTTGGACCGGGTGATCAACTCAGCGTTATTGACCGCACATTAAAAGACGTCATTGGACAAGTTGAACAATATCTTGTAACTGTCTCTGCTGATGGCTATATCTCTATTCCACTCCCTGATGGTACTCAAGAAAATATCTTAGCTGCTGGTTACACTCTAGATGAAATATCAAATGAAATTAGAAGCTCTTTTGGCAGAACTCTTAAAAATCCCCTCCTATTTGTACAAATTAGCAGATACAGACCAGTAAACGTTTATATCGGTGGTGAAATCGTTAAACCTGGTGTCTATAAAATTGAATCTTCCAGCACTACTGAAAAAGGTGGTTCCACCACTAGTAGTTTAAATACCTTTGGCCTTTCCTTGACTCAAGCAATTCAACTTGCAGGTGGTTTAAAACCAAGAGCTGACATAAGAGCAATTATTGTAACAAGAGGGTTTAATTCAGAAAAAAAAATTATAGACCTTAGAGCTCTGCTCCTTGGCGAAGATACTTCCCAGGATATTAATCTTCAACCCGGTGATTCAATCTTTGTCAATTCAGCAAAAAATTATGAAGACCAGGCACAAAGTCATGTCTCCTTACTTGGAAAACTTGCTTACCAGGAAGTACCCATTAGTGTAACTGGTGAAGTAAAATCAGCTATGAATATCGTTTTGCCAAATGATGCTACTTTACTCGATGCTATTGGCTCTGCTGGTGGTCTAAATTATGCTGGCTCATTAAAAAAAATTCGCCTCTCCAGGTATGACAAGGATGGCATTTACAGAACTCACAACATAAACCTTCATGACTTGATCTTTAAAGGCGTTTCCTTTGACCAAATTGCTCTTAGACCAAATGATGCTATTGAATTAATATCCTCAAAAGGAAAAGAAACTAGACATTGGTTCAGAGAAATTTCAACCAATGTCGTTGCCACTCTTGTTGGTTCCGCCACAGGAAGCTTAGGTGGCTTCATCGTACAAGACAGTTTGTTTAACAGAGTTGTTAGGGCAAATAAAAGTAGCTTACCTGGCTCTCAACAAGCCGGTAGCAATTCCCCTTTCATCATCTTTGGCAACAACAAGCTGGAACGCAATATTAATAATAATGATTAACCTCATTGGAAAATCTAGA
>JACQBQ010000009.1 GCA_016201905.1 Candidatus Melainabacteria bacterium
AAGAACATATGGCTAATCGTTATGTCAGGTGTTACAAATCTATTTACACTAAACTTGAAATGAGAGCTGCTCATCTAGCTCATACATTCTCAAAATGGGTTAAGCTGCTTTTGAATATAATTTTTCACAAGTCGTTAGAGTTAGTAAACCTATACGGAAAAAATGTGGTAGTAATGTTCATAGGAAATAACCTACCTCATGTTATCCATAAGAATAGGTACCTTTATAAAAAAATAATGATTTGCAGGATAAATTATTACCTTATTAGTTATTAAATCTACTTTTTAATCTTCTAATTACTTTTAAACCCTTAAGGCGAACCAGATAAAAGAAGAAATAAAAAAAGAATTTGGGTATAATATTTAACAAATAAATAAAGGAGAAATTATGAGTTCAGCAGTAGGTGTAACCATAGTAATAACATTTATGCTTCTAAACTTTAGTGTTGGAATGGCTATTTTATATAAAACCATTAAAGAGGGTAAGCAACATTAGAGAAAAGAACTTACCAGTAATAAATTTTTAAATCTATCTAAAGCAATAACTTCCTGGTAGCTTGCTATTAAATAATCCTGCTTAGTCTTTAGATCAGGGTATTCCACTAAGATATTTTTACAAGATAATATTAATAACGATTCCTGTTTCCCCTAAAGCCACCACCGGAACTTCTATCATCTGTTCTTTCTTTTGCAATGCTGACATTAACAGTTCTTCCTTTTACTTCAGTTCCATTAAGTCCATCAATTGCAGACTGTGCACTACCATCAGAACTCATCTCAACAAAACCAAAACCTCTAGAACGACCGCTGTCTCTATCAACAATTACTTTAGCTGATAGAACCTCTCCATATTGTTTAAATAAATCTTCCAGATCCAAGTCTGTTATTTCAAACGATAAACTACCAACGAACAATTTCTTTGACATTATTATCCTCTTTCTTTTAGGTACTTGACAACTTTCGAAAGAGGATAAAGAAAACTATCTTTAAATAACAACTTAATACTCTTCTCAAAATCACAAACACCAAATTTTTCTACTAACCTAATAACTAAGCTAAGACAATATACCACAAAGACTCAAAGAATATGTGTATTTTGAGGGCTAACCTAGAGTACATATTTGCTGATTAATTTCTCTTTCTGTTACTTTAATTATACTCTTAATTACAACCTTTCTATTATGTTGACAGGAATAAGCCTGGTTGTGAATGTGTTCTTGTAATATTCTTCAAAAGATTTGAAAGAAATTACAAATGAAACTCGAACTTGCATGACAGCTTACAGCATCAAACTAATTTCGAGTTAATCCTGTTACAGTTACTTCAGAAATGGAAATTTTTATACACCTAAGTTTGAATGAAAGATTGGCAAGATAGTCCAGGAAAAAGCTAAGGATTACCTTGCAAGAGAAGCTATAAACTTGTTATAAAAAATGAGCAATAAAAAGATTCTTATCTCAACAAGTAAGCACTA
Source organism: Candidatus Melainabacteria bacterium (assembly GCA_016201905.1). GTDB lineage: Bacteria > Cyanobacteriota > Vampirovibrionia > 2-02-FULL-35-15 > 2-02-FULL-35-15 > JACQBQ01. Next base: position 1,474 of record JACQBQ010000009.1, read on the forward strand.
TAATTAGTACGAGATGTGAATAATTCACAAAAGGCCACTTTTCAATAAAAAAGCCTGTCAAAAGCTTTGAAAGTGAGCTAGACAGGCATATGATTTTAATTAACGAAAAAGACCTTTTAAGGGTCTTTCACAAGATAGAAGCTTTAT
>JACQBQ010000022.1 GCA_016201905.1 Candidatus Melainabacteria bacterium
GATGATACTTGTTGTCAAATATTACATGTGATGTTCTTCTATATCTTTTTTCTCCCATTACTCCATTTTACTAAACCGCCAATTTGACCTGAAGGGGTCGCCTAAAGGCGAGGGATCTTACCCCACAGGAAGAATTAGATATTTTATCTTTGTAGGAATTAAGAAGACCACAAATCGCTATTAATAAAATAAAAGGGGTACTAGTTAATATTCCTGCTACTTTTTCAAGAGTAACTAAATCAACATCTGAAAAAGTTGGGATTTCTGTTGAGAAATGAAAGTATGGGAAAGTAGAGTTGAATAATGGGCTATGAAACAGATAAAAATAAAAATTGGAAGGTAAATGTTCAATCGCAAGTGGACTTAATTTAATAAACAAGTTAGTTACACCAAGTTGGTACTTAAAACCAAATTCTAGCGGGTTGCCAAATCTTAAATAGTTATATATTCCAATAATCATTAAACAAATACCATATGATGCTAGTAAGCCAATTATAGTTGGGTCCTTTAGTATCGGTTTATTGTTTATTTTTTTAAGTTCATTTATTGATAGATAAATTATTACAAGTGAACCAAATAATAAATTTGCCCTGCTTCCAACTGACAACCCTAAACATAAACCCCCTATAAATAATGACTTAAGTGAAATCTTAGTTGAATTAATAGCACGACATAGGAAATAAATTGATGCTGTAAGAAAAAAATGACCCCCTGAAATAGCTACTTGATAAACTCCGGCTTGACGAACCATGAATCCACCAAGGTTTGAAAAGCCTAATATTCCTATTGAAAGTAAAACCATCCATCCAGGAATATCAGAGAATTGTTTTTCCCTAATGTATAAGAGAAAAGCTGTTGAAAATAGAAAGCCACCGAACATAAAAATCAGAACTGCTAAATTATCAGGTAAGAAATATCCTGTTAACAATTTGTAAGGTATATAAAGAAATAGTGCTGGCACTGCACCCCAATAAAAATAATACTTCCCCTTGTAGTATGATGCATCATGCCATTTATAATTACTGTTTTCTTTTGGCTCGTATGGATCTGTTAAATTTGCTAGTTCAGGTTTAGGATCAACTAATAGATTTGTTTTCCCTTGAAGAAATGAATCTACTAAATGATTATATGAGATATAGGTACCATAATCACTCATGCTTAAATTAAATTTATTTGTACCTGCAGTTGCAATCCAGACATAGTAAGTTAATACCGTAAATATTAGTAGAATAAGTTTTTTGGATTTAAATAATTGCACTTGTTTTAACTTTCATATTAAATTCTTCTAAGTTCTTGTTCAAGAGTTTCAGTGAGCTTTACAATAACGATAAAGAAACTATTATTAGCTATAGATTATAAATCTTTTGTATTTCCTATTTCTATCTGTAATTAATGATTAACACTAGGAAGGAAAACTAAGCAGTAGGTGCTAACTCAGGAATATAAATACATCCTTTATAGTTAAGAATTTCAGTTCTTACTCTTATATAAAACATCCCAAGTTTAGATCTTCTTCACAAATAAACAAATTAACCTAAAAACAAAATATAATTAAAACAATTAATCAGCAAAGATATAAAAAATCATTAAGGAGAAATTTATGCCATTATATGTTAATCACGTAGGAATTTTACTATTAGGAAAACCACATCGCTCTCATCATAAAATCTCAATTGATAAGGCAATAAAAGAACATACCTTAGATTCATTTCTGTCTCATATAAAACCAGCCGGGAAAGAGTATTTAATAAATGCAATTAACACAAGTAAAACAGTTATGTGGGCAGGTAATTTAATCCCCCTTGGAACAATAATAAGAGAAAACATAATAAAAGAAATCGTTCCAATTATTGAAGCTGGTAAAATCCCTGACAACTTAGACTACAGTAAATTAGTTGATGAATTAGGAACACTTAATAAAGAAGAGCTTGAAGAAGCACTATTTTATTTAATTCAAGATATTACTTCACAAGAGCTGGATTAAAAATGATAGATTACTTACCCATTCCTAGCTTCTGTGCTTTTTGAAATACTTTTCCTTCAGTAAGAATCGACGGAGCTATAACTACTTCTACTTGCTGCATTTCTTTTATATTTTGAGCACCAAGTGTTGCCATAGATGTTTTCAGTGCACCAACTAGGTTTTGTGAACCATCATCAAATCTTGCTGGACCTAGTAAAATTTCTTTTAAAGTACCAATTGAGCCTACTTTTATCCTCGTGCCACGTGGCAATACCGGGCTAGGTGTTGCCATGCCCCAGTGATATCCATTTCCTGGTGCTTCTTTTGCCTTTGCAAATGGAGAACCTATCATCACTGCATCAGCACCACAAGCAATTGCTTTACAAATATCACCACCAACTGACATTCCACCATCAGCTATTATATGAACATAACGTCCTGTCTTAGAAAAATAATCATCACGTGCTGCTGCACAGTCTGCAATTGATGTAGCCATTGGAACACCAATACCTAGGACGCCACGACTTGTACAGGCTGCTCCAGGACCAATTCCTACTAAAACTGCACTGGCACCTACTTTCATGTGCTCAAGCGCTACTTCATATGTCACACAATTTCCTACAATGACAGGTATTTTCATTTTCTGGATAAAGTCTTTTAAATTAAAACATGCTGATTTATCCTGAGATCTATGTTCTACGGAAACTACTGTGCTTTGAACTACAAAAATATCTGCATCAGCATTCTGTGCAACAGGTCCATAACTATTTGCAAGGTTTGGAGTACAAGAAACAGCACATATTCCACCAGCTGATTTTATTTCTTTAATTTTCTTCTGTATTAATTCATCTTTAACAGGTTCCTGATATATTTCCTGCATAAGTGACACAAAACTTTCATTATCAGCATCAGTGATTTTCTTTAGTATCTCTTTGTGATTTTCATATCTTGTATAAATTCCTTGAAGGTTTAAGACACCAAGTCCGCCAAGCTTGGATATTTCAACAGCAGCCTTTGGACTTACTACGCTGTCCATCGCTGATGCAAGAATTGGAAAATCAAATTTATGCTTTCCTAAAATAAAGCTTGTATCGCAAAGCTCAAGATCTAAAGTAATTTTTCCAGGCACTAAGGATATTTCATCAAAACCATAAGTCTGACGAGCTTGTTTCCTGCCTCCTATTGGGATTGATTTTTGAGTGGTCTCATTTTGATCTTTAAGCTGCATATTTTTTAAATATGGTAACTCTAAAAAACTAAAAAAGCTGGAAATATAGAATTAATTTATATTTAGGAAGGGATATACACATTGATGGACTGAGCATAATTAAGCCTCTTAAAAACAAAATGATTTGCCTTGGCAATACACCAAAACAAATCATGAGGAGTCTGAATAAATGCTTAAGCAGCTCTGCGTTTTGCAAACATGAAATTCAATATTTCATAAACTTCACCGGTGGGATAAGCTTCGTAGAATTTTTTATAAAGAAAATATACGTAGTTTATAGCCACATCGGGTGAAACAGTCTCAAGCATTTTCAAGTCGTCAGTCCCAATCTTTTTTATAAAGTCATCAACTAATTTTTGAATTGAGTAATTCACTTTTTTACCCTTTTGCCCTGTCTCTGTCTAACCTTATTAATATGAAACAACACTTTGTTAAAGACTGGGTTAAGATAATAAAGTATCCTGATTATGTAAACCGTTGTTTACAAAACACTTTTTAAAAGAGCATATCTCTAGCAAATTAATATTAATTGTAAGAATAAAGCAATAAACTAGTGGGTTAAATACCCTTCAAGCTTTGTACACCTGTCTGGCTGCCTAAGCTTACGCATAGCTTTAAACTCTATCTGCCTAACACGCTCGCGGGTAATACCAAATAATTGACCGACTTCTTCCAGAGTTCTCTCACGTCCATCGTCAAGCCCATAACGTAAACGAATTACTTCACGCTCTCTTGGCAAAAGTGAATTTAACACTTGTTCAATGTCGCCACGGAGAAGTTCATCTGTAGCTGAGCTGTCTGGCTGGGCTGATTCAGCATCAGCAATAAAGTCTCCAAGACGGCTATCTTCTTCTTTACCTAAAGGAGTCTCAAGAGAAACCGGTGTTCTGTTTGCAGCAACAATTTCTTTTACTTTTTGTACAGAAACATCCATTGCTGCAGCAAGTTCGTGTTCTGTCGGTCTGCGGTTCAAGCCCTGGGACAATTCTCTGGTAATTTTCTTAAACTTATTTATGGTTTCCACCATATGTACTGGAACCCTGATTGTCCTGGATTTATCAGCAAGAGCTCTGGTAATACCCTGTCTTATCCACCATGTAGCATAAGTAGAGAACTTATAGCCTCTATCAGGATCAAATTTTTCAGCTGCACGAATTAAGCCTAGATTCCCTTCCTGGATTAAATCAAGAAAAGGTAATCCTCTGTTTAAATATTTTTTTGCAATTGAAACGACAAGTCTTAAGTTAGCTTGCACTAGCTGTCTTTTTGCAACAATACCGTCATAGCCACCATTTGCGATTCTTCGTGCTAAGTCTATTTCTTCTTCAGCACGTAAAAGTGGTATACGACCAATTTCTCTAAGATATAAACGTATTGAGTCATCTGTGCCTAATTCAAGTTTTGGATCAAACGGTTCATCTTCTAAAGGTCCTAAATCCAGTTCATTATCTACGTCAAGAAGTACATCTCCAAACTCTGATTCAATTTGTCCAAGTTGTTCAGCATCAGGCGACTCAGTATCAACCAGAATGCTTGCTTGACTAACAATATCAGCCATAATCACCTCTTATTTTTATCTTTTTAATTTACTACAAACCAGTAACTAAAATTATGTTTCACCTAATCCAACAAGATTTTCAAATACTTGGGCCATTTTAAAACTTGTCAGAAAAGACCTAACCTTATATTCTTTAAACTACCCTATTTTTTATATAATTTTGCTTATTCAGCTTAAATGAGAGTAAGTAAGATTTAATATGTGGTCAGTACTCATATTTAAATATAACTTCTAGATGTTAAATAAGAAAGTGAAATTCCTTAAATGATTGTTAAATTTTTTGTTTAGAAGGCTACCTTAACTTAGGTTATGAAGATTATTAGCTCTCATTGTTTATTTCTTTTTCTTCATTTCCCTGATTTTCAACAAGAGGGTTTAAAACTTGAAGTTTAATATATGCAATTCCTTCTTTTCTCGAATCAATTTTTTCTGCAGCTTCTTCTGAAAGATCAATTATCCTATTATCAATAAACGGTCCTCTATCATTTATTCTTACAACTACTGATTTTTTGTTTTTTAAATTGGTTACTAAAACCATTGTATTAAATGGAAGATAGGGATGAGCTGCCGTCAATCTATTTTTATTATATTTTTCACCGCTTGATGTTTTCTTTCCTTGAAATCTGGGTCCATACCACGATGCATTTCCATACCAAATTTCACCTCTTAAGAAAGAGCTGTCATACTCATTCCCTGCTTCACTTTTGGTAGAAGCCCTAGCCATTGGATCAAGCAATATAGATGAATAAAAAACCACTATAGGTAATAAATAAAGAAATACTCTTTCTAGGTTTTTATACTGAATCATAGCTTTATTACTTTTACCTTATTACATCTAAGAAAAAACGTCTTGTTAAAGATTTATTTATTTTATAAGGCAATAACTATAAAAATTATAAGAAAAATCCCAGTATTTTAATGAAAATTTTGATTACTTGCATGGAGTTCTTAACCTTACATAACCACACATTTCAGGCCTTCAGATAATCTTCTGGGATATTTCATTTAGTAAGAGTTCAATAAATTTATCAATTGTAGTTGTGCCAGTGTCACCCTTTTTTCTCATCCGTATTGAAATATTATTTTCTTTTACTTCTTTATCACCAACAATTACCATGTACGGGATTTTTTCAAGTTGAGCATCTCTGATTTTTGCATTTACAGACTCAGCTCTCTCATCAACATGAGCTCTAATATTTTTTTCCTTCAAAAGATTTGCAATTTTATTTGCATAATCAATCTGCCTGTCTGTAATTGGCAATATAATAACCTGTTTATATGAAAGCCACAGGGGAAATGCACCAGCAAAATGTTCAATTAAAAGAGCTGCAAACCTTTCAAGGCTGCCATAAATAGCACGGTGCACCATAACAGGCTGTTCTTGTGAGCCATCTTTTTCAGTGTATTTTAATTCAAATCTATTTGGCAAATTAAAATCAAGCTGAATAGTAGCTCCCTGCCAAATTCTCCCAAGTGCATCTTTTAATTTAAAGTCTATTTTTGGGCCATAAAAAGCACCATCTCCAGGGTTAATCTTATATGCCAATCCATACTCTTTCAATGCCTGCTCTAAACCTGTTTCTGCAAAGTCCCAGCTCTCCTTAGCACCAATTGCATCTTTTGGTTTTGTAGAAAGTTCAGCAAAATACTCAAGCCCAAATCCTTTGTACATTAGATCTACAAGCTTAATTACTCCTTTAATTTCTTCAACATATTGATCTTTTCTGCAAAAAATATGTGCATCATCCTGAGTAAATCCGCGGACACGAGCCAAGCCATGCATTACACCCGAGCGTTCATATCTGTAAACTGTTCCAAGTTCAGCCATTCTAATTGGCAAATCACGGTAACTATGTCTAGTAGATTTAAAAATCAAAACATGAAAAGGACAATTCATAGGTTTTAAAACATAGTCCTGTTGATCTACATTCATATAAAACATGTTTTCTTTATAAAATTCATTGTGACCAGAAATATTCCAGAGATCAGTTCTTGCAATATGCGGAGTGTAAACGATTTCATAACCGTTTTTCTGGTGTAGCTCTCTCCAGTAATTTTCCATCTGACTTCTGACAAATGCCAGATTTGGATGCCAGAGTATTAATCCTGGTCCCGTTTCATCATGCATACTAAAAAGCTCCATCTGACGTCCAAGCTTTCTATGATCTCTTTTTTCTGCTTCTTCAATCTTATGTAAATAAGCATCGAGTTCTTCTTTGCTCCACCATGAGGTTCCATATATCCTCTGCAGTGATTCTTTAGTTTCATCAGCACGCCAATATGCTCCCGAGACAGAAAGAAGTTTAAATGCTTTAACCTGTTTTGAACTTGTAATATGAGGACCACGACAAAGATCATTCCAGACAGGATTGCCAGACTTGTCTTCTAAAACATATAAGGTAGGGTTTTCATTTTTATGTTCTTCAAGCAACTCTGCTTTAAATTTTTCTCCTTGAGATTTAAATTCTTTAATTTGTTTACTTACATCCTGAATGTTTACTCTTATAAATTTTTGATCTTCATCAATCAGTCTCTGCATTTCTTTTTCAATTTTTACAAGATCATCTGGGGTCAGTTTATGATTAGGGATCTCAAAATCATAATAAAAACCATCTTCTATAACAGGACCTATTGCAATTCTTGCACCCTTAAAAATATTTTGAACAGCTTCAGCAAGTATATGAGCAGTGCTATGTCTTAAAAACTCATAACTGCTAGGATCATCCTGAGTGATGATTTCTACTTTATCTCCATCTTTTAAAACTGTTAGAAGATCTTTAGATTCACCATTTAGCAAAAGTCCTATGCTTTTTTTTACAAGACTGTTACTTATTGACTTGGCTAAATCCAATCCAGAACTGCCCGCTGGAATTTCTTTTTTAGAACCATCCTTTAAAAATACTGAGATTGTAGTTTGGGTTTGAGGCATTGATAGAAATATTAACGTGAAAACTTTGCTTTCTCAATAACTTCCTTTATATCAAACAAATAATCATATTGTAGCCCTGAGTTCTTAAAGGCTTCTCTGCCACCTTCATTTCTATCCACAATAGCAAGAACCTGTTCTACCTTGCAACCAAACTCTGTAATTTTTTCAATTGCTTTAAGTGATGAACCACCTGTTGTTACTACATCCTCTAATATTGCAACTTTTTCTTGTGGTTTGACTGGTCCTTCAATCCATTTAACTGTCCCATGTTTTTTGGGTTCTTTTCTAATATAAAAAGCATTGAGTTTCTTCCCAAGTAAAAAACCTACCTGCGAAACTCCGCTACTTAAAGGATCAGCACCAACACTTATACCACCGACAGCTGAGATATTTTCTTTTAACATTCGTAACAATAAAATTGAAATAAGTGTTCCACCTTCTGCATCAAGCGACGTTAGCTTACCATCAATATAGTAATTACTTTCTTTACCAGAGACCAAAACAACTTTTCCTTCTTTGTAGCTTTGTTTAGCTAATATGCTTAAGAGTTTGTCTTTTAATGTATTAGTATCCTTTTGCCAAAGAGTATTGATTATTTGATTTGTTGCTGTCATAGCTTAAATATTTTACTATGAATAGGATGAAAACTTACCAAAGGATCTACAACCTCGTGAAGAAAATCCCAAAAGGCAGAGTTGCTACATATGGGCAAATTGGACAGATGCTGGATCTAAACCCAAGAGTCATCGGATGGGCTTTGAACAGACTGGCAAAATACAAACCCAATTATTCTAGAGCTAATCATGTTTCTGTTAGAACAATTCCCTGGCAGCGAGTCATTAATTCTAAAGGCAGCATCAGCACAAACAAGCTTATGAATATTCCATTGGGATTACAAAAGAAATTATTAGAAAAAGAAGGGATTAAATTTAATAAAGAAGAAAAAATCAATTTAAAAAAATATTTATGGAAGAGTTTAAGCTAATTCTATTCAATTTCTGTTTTTCATATAATTCAACAGGGTTCTTACCTGATCAAGATAAGTACTTATATATAACGCCCTTTGTTCTCTCTTTAAATATTTTTCAAGGCTAAGCCAGTCTTTTACTTTTAATTGCAGGTTAATTATCTTCTTCTCAATTTCTTCGGTTTTATCTGGAGTGAAATTTTTAAAGTCATTTTTTAATTCTTTAGTCAAATAAAAAACATCTTTTTGAGTTTGACTGTCAGCTAATATTGATAGCGTTTTTGTAACTGCAAATTTATCTATGACTGAAGAAAACTCTTCAAGCAACTGCTGACATGCAAGAAGGGGCTTATTATATGGGATAAAGGCTTGTTCACGGAAAGGTCCTATTTTAAGCAAATCTTTCTTTAAGTCATTCAGATGCTCTGCTGCAAATAATGCCACCCCAAGCACGCCAGAATTTCTTGCTAAGGTTATTCTCTCTGCAAACTCTCCAATATTCAAGACTCTAAGATTAAAAGCTGGAATAATAACCGCTCCGTGATTCACGATTTCTTTTTCGCGCTCCAGCTTAGCTTTAATTTCATCTTTTGTATATGAATAATAAAAAGGATAAACAGCATCAACCCATTTGTTTAATAGCCAGCTTTCCCAGTCCTGTTGAATTATTCTTAATCTCAAAGAACGATCTATTCCAAAAACAGCAGCTGATATTTTTAATTTTGGTTTTATTTTTTTTAGCTCACCACTTAAATCCCTGACAAAATCACTGACAATTTTAATCTTCCATTCAGTCCAGATCTTATTTACAGGGCCTTCTAACTGTGGAAGTTTACCTGTAGTCTCCTGAAAAGCATTTTTTGACACAAAGTCAAAACCAACCTGTGAGTATGTTTGTTGGAATGGGAACCTGATATAGTCTAGCTGTAACCCATCTACATCATAATTACGAATGATTTCACTAAACAACTCAGTTAAAAACGCACATGCCTTTTTATTTGCTGGACTTATCCAGTTTTCAGGCTGCATCTCTATCCTCAAAGCACCTCTTGCACTTGTTAATGCCCAACTTCTGCCTTTACTAGAAACAATTGGTCCAGGGTACTGAACAGGCTGTCCAATGAGAAGATTGTGCCTGGTATTACCAACAGCAAAAGTCCAGACCCATGCATGCAATTCAACACCATAAGCATGAGCTGCTTCAACAGCCACTTTAAGCGGATCCCAGTTATTAACAAGAGGGTTTTGAGGCAACAGCTTAGAAGGATAAATAGGATAACCAGCATTTATAGTTTCAAAAAAGATCACATTAAATCCTAATCTTGCAATGTTTTTAATCAAGTTTGCAAGCTCAAAGGCATCCTTCATGCTTACTATAGTTCCACGATCCAGCCAGATTGCACGAACTTCAACTTTCTTTACAGGTATGCCTAAAGAATAAACAATAGCAAACTCATTTTTTGCAGCATCAGCATTTTCTCTTGCAAGCAAATAATTTTCAAACAAATAGTTTGAGTTAAAACTCTTAAACAAATTATTGCCATCATCAAAATGTTTTCTAAGCTGATACTTTGGAACGGGTAAATCTAATTGTTCTGTGATTTGAATTACTGAGTTTGCTTCTTCTTTTATTTTTGAAATTTCTGTTGAGATTTTCTTATATTCGTCTATTGTTATTTCTCTTGCCAGCCTTGAAGAAATACCATCCCAAAAATAATCCAATGTTTTTAAAAATGCTTTAATATCATTGCTTTTATCAATGTCCTGCCCCCAACTATAACCAATATAAACCAGGCTCTTATTACCGCCAATTGCCACTTCATCATTCTCTTTCCACCTGCCAAAAATCTTTTTACCGGGTCCTGAGATTTCAAAGGTAGAATAGAAATTCCCACTTGGAAGCTCAAAATAGACATCATCAAGTTTATGTTTTAAATTTAGCGTACGCTTTGCAATTATATTCTCACTAATAATAATTCCATGTTCAGCTAAAAATGTTTTTAAACTGCCTGAAATTGGACCAACTCCACCGGTAATAATCAATTTTCCACCAGTATCTATGAATTTGTTTAAAAAATCTCTTTCATCCTGGCTGATACTTATTGCCAACGGAAAAAAGATAACACGTACACCCAGATCATCAACCTTGGTTTCAGGAGAGATATTACATAAGAACTGATAATCTAAATATGTTTCCTGGAATGTCTCAAGAAATGGTTTCCATAGCTGATAAAACCCAACAATATCATTTATGCCATAGGATTCTACATTCTCATAACTGTACAAGACCCCAATCTTTTCTACATTCTTAGCATCTGATAGACTACAATTAAAAATACAAAAACAAAGAATTAACAAAACAAAAATGCTTCTTTTACAGAAAACAAAACATTTACTTTTAAAAAGATTTACCAAATTAAAAATTAAACCTCAAATTGCAATTATAACTGGTTCAGGTGTAAAGCTTTTCAATGATCGTAATCCATCTTTTGAAATGAAATATAATGAACTGCCTATCTGGTCAATTTCAGAAAAGAAGCAAGGAGTAAAGGGCCATGAGGGAAAGTTAAAACTTTATAAAGTAAAAGATAAAGGCATCCTTGTTTTTTCTGGCAGGCGGCACCTATATGAAGGCTTAAGCATTACTGATGTTGTTTCTAATATTAGACTTGCATACGAATCAGGAATTCAAAAAATGATAATAACAAATGCTGCAGGCGGAATAGACAGGAGTTTAAATGTTGGTGACTTAATGCTAATAAGTGGATTTATTAATCTAATGCAAGCAACTGAACGAGGTGTACTAGATGGAATTGTTCAACCACCCAAACAAATAAAAACTAAGCTAACTAAATTAATCCAAACAAGACTCAAAAAACATATTAAAACTGGAATTTATGCAAGTGAATTAGGTCCATCATATGAAACTTTTTCAGAAATCAGATTATTACAAAAACTGGGTGCTTCTGCTGTTGGAATGTCAACAATTCCTGAGATGATTTGTGCAAAAAGCTTAGGATTGGATTTTGCAGGTATTTCTATCATAAGCAATGTGTGGGATAAAAAACATAAGCCATCTCATAAAGAAGTTTTAGAACATGTAAATAAAGCAAATGAAAAACTGAATGATTTGATACTAAAAATTATAGCTAATGTATAGGTGGATAGGTTAAATATTCGGGGCAACTGTCATTGCGAGAAGTCTGCCCAGGCAGACGACGAAGCAATCTCACAAACGTTAGGAGATTGCCACGCTCGCCTCGCTTTGCTGGTGAAGCGGGTCGGCACTTTGTGCCTCCTCTCAATGACGTGGAAAGTTTTATCCATATTTTGTTAACACACTCAGTTATAAGTTAAAATAAGATTCTATGGACCAATTAACAATAAAAGATATCCCTCAAAAAGACTTTGAAAACAAAAAAGTTCTTATTAGAGTAGATTTTAATGTTCCACAAGAAAACAAAAACGGCAAAATTTCTATATCAAACGATTTAAGGATTAAAGCCTCACTACCTACGATTAAATATCTAATTGAATGCAAAGCAAAAGTTACATTAGTCTCACACCTTGGCAGACCAAAAGGCTTTGATAATGATTTTAAAATGGATACCGTTGCAAAAAGACTTTCTGAATTACTTGGGCAAAAGGTATTAAAACTCAATGACTCAGTCGGAGTAGAGGTTCAAAATGCCGTTGAAAGTTTAAAGCCAGGAGAAGTTTGTCTTTTAGAAAACATTAGATTTTATAAAGAAGAGGAAACGAATGACTCTGATTTTGCAAGAAACCTGGCAAAACCATTTGACATATATGTAAATGATGCATTTGGAACAAGTCATAGGGCTCATGCAAGTACTACCGGAGTATCAGCTTTTTTAAGTCCATGCTTATCCGGACTGCTTTTGCAGAAAGAAGTTGACTCACTAAATAAAATTCTCACAAACCCAATAAGGCCATTTACTACTATTCTTGGTGGCAGCAAAATCTCATCAAAAATTGAAGTTTTAAAACAGCTTATTCCAAAGGTAGATACTCTGTTAATTGGTGGTGCAATGGCTTTTACATTTATACGTGCTAAAGAAGGAGAAATTGGAGACTCACTATATGAAGAAAAATGTATCCCACTCATTAAAGAGATAGACAGTCTCAAAGAAGAACATGCAGTAGCACTCATTTTGCCTGAAGATATGCTCTGTGCAAAAAAAGAAGATCTTGAAAATGGAAAACAAAACAAAGAACTTCATGTTTACCCGATAAACAAAATTCCAAAAGGATACACAGGCTTAGACATAGGCCCTGAAAGTATAAAAAAGTTTATAAAATTAATCAGCCAGTCAAAAACCTTATTTTGGAATGGGCCGATGGGAATGTTCGAGGATAATCAGTTTATGGACGGTACAAAAGCAGTTGCAGAAGCTTTAACAGAAGCCACAAAGAAAAAGTCAGTAACAGTAGTTGGTGGGGGTGACTCAGTCTCTGCTATTGAAAAGTTAAATATTTCTTTTGATTCTTTTTCTCACGTCAGCACTGGCGGTGGTGCCTCAATAGAATTCATAGAAGGGAAAACTTTACCTGGAATTGCTTGCTTAGATAAAAAAGTATCTATAAAAAAGTGAAATGTTCTATATTCTTTATTCTAAAAATTTGAGGAAGACTCTTAGTAAGAGTTGATTTGATTTACTTCATTTTTAAGTGTACTAGCAACAGAAGCTTGTACTTGAGATGACAGTTCAGCAATGGATTTTTGTCCAGCTATAGTCTGTAACTTTCCTCTTAGTTCCAGTATTTTTCGAGCAGAAGAGTTTGCATTCCCTGTATCATTACTTAAAAATGTAGTTGCTTTGTTTAGCTCATTCTGCAATTCTTGTTTTATTTCTGTTTCTTCTGAAACAAGGACTTCAACAGGTTCCTCTATGATGATTGAACTCAGCAATATACCTAAATCAAGTGCTCTTCTTTTTGAAATTGCAAGAAAGCTGACGATTTCAGGATCATCAAGATAGTTATAGCTTGAATTGCTTGTGCTTGCTACGCCTGTAGAACCTATCCCTATAGTTATTGAATTATTTGTGCTTGTGCCAGTATTGTTTGTTCCAGTTGAATTGCCTGTATTTGAAGTACCCGTGGTTGTTCCTGTTGAACTGCCTGTATTTGAAGTATCTGTAGTTGTTCCTGTTGAACTGCCTGTATTTGAAGTATCAGTGGTTGTTCCTGTTGAACTGCCTGTATTTGAAGTATCTGTAGTTGTTCCTGTTGAACTGCCTGTATTTGAAGTAAAGGGTTGTACCCTGATCCAGTGCAGAAAGGAGTGATTGCAGGTCTGTTACTCTTTGATTGACCCAGCCATTCGCTCTTGTAAGCTCTGACAAGCGTGCTGTTGCATCACTATCATTATCAACAGTGGTATTTGAAGATCCTATTAATTCAAGCTCATGTGTTCTTTCAGATTCCAGTTCTCTAGCAACTGCATTTATATCCGTGTTGTCTACCCCTTCAACATATACTCCTAGATACTGTCTTGTAATCAATGAAGTCAAAAGTGCTTCCAGCTGCATTACTCTATGTTCTGAAACATCTGCCTCGTCAAGGTTATTAACTGGCGTGCTATTAGAATCTAAGCTTAAGTGAAGTGGCACTATTGAAAGTATAAACATTTTTTTACCTACTCTGCAGTCTAACTATTTCACTCAAATGAAAAACCTAATTCCATCTGGAGTGCATGCTATATTAACCAAAAATTTGATTAAGATAAGGTAAAAAAGTAGGTTGATTTAGATTAATTCCAGTTAATGTTCATAGTACAAAAAGATAAATTTGTCTCTATATTATCTTTAGAAGATAGTGCTCTTGGTAATCGTAGTATATTTCAGTTATTTGTTTTCATAAATCTTGAGCAGTATTCACATACCTTTGTTGCTGTTTTTTCAATATTTGAGTTATCATTACTAACTTTTTCATTTGAATTTGATGATGATTCATTGGTTCCATCCATAGGCATAATAAACCTCCCTTTAACTTGAGAATTTGCTAGCTAATTTAAAATTTAATCTGTTCTGGGGCTATTAAACCTTCACTTAGTTAACAGGAAGTAAAACGATAACTAAAATATTGATTAATTTTAATTAACGTTCAACCTACTACATCAGTTTTTACACAAAATGTTTTTGGACTTTTAAAACAAATACCACCAATTTCCAGTTCTTTAGTCCAACTGTTTTTTTTAACAGGCATCCAGCTTTTTAATTCCATTGAATCTAATTTCTTTCTATTACATTCAAAGCAGCATGCAAAAAGATTTTCTGTATCAAAATTAAACTGCGGCATCTTACTCACAGGTAAGTAATGGTCATAAGAAGCAGAGTGCTCCCTCAAGATATGATTTGTTACTTCTTTCCCATCTTCATTTATATATGTAATAAAGGCATCTTCTGCTTCTTTTATTGCAGACTTAACGGTATCTGGATCTAATAACTGCTTTCCACAATAAACACAACTCCAATTATCTCTCTCCCATACTTCATAAAGAAGCTTTTCAGGTGGCTTTTTCCGTATTTGTTTCTTTACACTATCATCGTTCAAAGAAGGCTGAATAAGTTTTTTTTGAATCGCAGGCTCGCTGTAGGAATAGTTTTTGAATATTTCAGCAGCTAATTCTGACAAAGAATTAAAAAATTCCTTTTGATAACTCTGATCTCCAATAACTTCACCGCTAAATATAACTTGTACATTTTCATCAAAAATTGTACCTACTTCAAATATTGTTTTATTTCCAATTTTTGTCATCTTGGCTATCGGTTTATCAGAATGAATTAACTTACATTTCAAATTATCAACAGAAAAGAGGGACAAAGTACTTAAGTTTTGCCCACCAGAGGCTGGTCCACCTTTGGCGGAAGGTCTTGAGGTCTTGAAGTCCTGAAGTTCTGAGGTTTTGCCCGCCAGAGGTAACTCCACCTTTAGCAGAAGATCTGTAGGTCTTGAGATTACAGGACTTTGAAGTTCTAAATTACTGTGACCATTTGCTACCACTTCCTTATTATTTTCAGGGAGTGAATAAAGAGATTTTTCCTTATATTCCTTCTTATAGTGTTCTGCTATTGCACTTTGAATAGAGCGTAAAACCAGGCTGTAAACATCATTTGGATTGTTATAGCGTACTTCTTTTTTAGTAGGGTGAACATTTACATCTACAAAAGAAGTTTTAAAATTAAGGTTTAAAACTACAATAGGATATTTACCGGCAGGTAACAGTCCTTCACATGCACTAAATATAGCTTTTGAAACTATTTGACATTTTATCGGACGATTATTTACAAATATAAAAATAGATTTCCTGTCTGCTCTAAAAACCTCCAGGGTACTTATAAATCCACTTAAATCCATAAAATCATTGTTTGATGAAATTGGAATTAGTTTATCTTTTAAATCAATTCCTAACAGTTCGACTATAGTTTGTTGAAAATTATTTGAACCGCTTGATTTTAATAAAACATTTTTATTGTTTAAAAGAGTAATAGCTGCCTTCGGTCGAGAAAGCGCTTCTGAAATTACAGCATCATAAACATGCCCAATTTCTGTGGTTTCTGATTTTAGGAATTTTTGTCTGGCTGGGACATTGTAAAACAAGTCATCAATTTCAAAGGCAGTACCTATAGCTATTGCAGAGGTTTTTTTATTTGTTTTTTCATCAGCAATTTTTAGTTCAAATCCATATTCCTGGTCTATGTGCTTTGATCTGCAGGTTATTTTACTTACTGCACTAATTGAAGCTAATGCTTCCCCACGAAAACCCAGAGTTTTTATACTCCACAGATCATCAAAACGTTTAATTTTACTTGTAGCATGTCTGGCAAAAAGCAGATTTACATCGTCTGGATCAATTCCCATTCCATTGTCAGAGACTTTAATATATTTTCCGCTTCTTTCAATTTCAATTTCAATTTTTGTTGCACCCGCATCAATAGAATTTTCTACAAGTTCTTTTACAACAGATGCCGGTCTTTCAATAACTTCACCTGCTGCAATTTTTTTTATTAAATCTTCTGAAAGCTGTTTTATGTAACCCATGGTTACATTGTCGCATTAAATGTAACCTATGGTTACATTTTTATAAAAAGGATTGTTTAAGTTTAAAAAGCCTCTTCTTTTTTGTCATTCCTGCATAAGCGGGAATCCAGATAGAGCATCTTAGCTCTCTGCTTGTCCAGGATTATTTCTTTCTATTCCTTGTAACATCTCTTCAATTATTGGCTTAACTCTGGGATCTTCTTTGTCATGTGCCATGCACTTTAAAACATATGGTATAACCCTTGGATCATCAATACTAAATAACGATACGAGCAAATAAAAACGATTATCAATATCAGGTTCTTCTAATAGATATTTATTTAATCCTTTATCTAATATTTCATCGCTTAAAGATTGAAGACTATTTCTTGCAAAGGTTTGAATCTTATTGGGGATTCTTATGGCTACAAGAAGTGCAGGCACTATAATAGGGTTTTTTGTCCTGACCAATGCTTCCAATGCACTAAGCTTCACTGCAAGGTCAGGTGCTTGAGAAAATATATTATACAAAACAGGAGCTGCTACTGACTCATTAAATCCACTAATTGCAATTGCTGCCTTTTTTACAGCTTCTGGATCTTCGTTATTTAGAATAGTTAGTATTAAATCATTTAGTAATTCCCCGCTTTGTATTTTTGTATTTCTAAGGAATTCTTCTGCTATAGAACGAAGTCTGGCATTAGGATCTCGTGAGCATTTTGCTAGTGCACTTGTTGCTTCATCGCTCGTTATATTAGATTCGGCTAATTTAGCTATTATACTTGCAGCATATTCTCTTGTTCTCATATCATATTCATCACTTAATAAAGGAATTGCTTCCTCCAAAGTTTTTTTATCTTTTATTCCACAGAGAATATCTCTTGCTCTTTCACGCCTAGAAATATCGTTATCTGCACGCAGGCAGGTTGCTAACATTTCAACTGCTTCAGCCTTTTCTAACTGCCCAAGCAGCATTGCAGCATTTACAGACACATCATAATATTCATTTTCTTCTAAGCATTCAACCAATATTTTAGCTAATAAGTCTATGCTTGTTTGGCTAATTTTATTTTTATTTCCTAAAACTATAGTTTCTAATGCATCAATGGAATTAAGAACCAGCTCATTATCTTTGTCCTGTAAAGCCTTAGCTAATGGACTAATTGCTCTTGTATTATTCAGACTACCTAAAATCTGTGCACTAGCTCTGCGAGAAACAATATCACCTTTACTAAGTAGTTCAATCAAAGCATCAAATATATTTGGATCACTATTAAGATCATTATTATTTCGTAGTTCATTTATTGCATCAGTACGAAGCCCGGAATCAGGTGAACCTAAATTTGTAATTAGCTCAAATACTTCCGGAGATTCAAAATCACCCTCCTCAAAAGTAAGTCCACTTTCTTGATCATCTTGAGCAGCAACTTCAGGTGTTTGCAGCAATTGATTTTTTGCAGGACCTGGGGCACCAGACGGTAAAATAGGTATCATAAAACCTTTCTATTAAAATTAGCCTCTATTAAACAACATTCACGCCTTAATGATCAATACTCAAAGATTAAATTTTTTTAATGTTTGAGAAATTGCACGAGTATAGTTTGATTTTTAGTCATTAAACCTTAACCCATTTCAACAAATTACAATGTTACTATTATTTCCAACTTATGAGTACCATTAGAATTATTGCTTCAGCCTTTGTAAATGCAGGTTTATTTCTAGCTCAGAGCGAACTCAAAGCAACACAATCTGCTCAAAACGCAACAAAGCCAGTGCCTGCTCAAGCTGCCAAGCTTGATACTGGATTTAATAAAGAAAAAGTTAAAAAAATGATTGGTGATCTTGATAGTGGTTTATTTGCCACAAGAGAAAAAGCTACATCAGAACTTGTAATCGGACTTGCATTATCAAATGATTTATTTCCTTACGTACTAGATGAGTATCCTAAAGCCTCTCTTGAAGTACAACGCAGGCTTGACCGCATGATAAAAAAGATTATTGGTCAAAGAGGTATTTATCTAGCTAGTGATGAGAAAACCAATCTAAATACATTTAAATATTTAGCTGAGCATGGTGGTTATCCTATTAAGATAAGACTGCTTTTTAACAAAGGTTTTACTGATGAGAACAGCATGAGTTTAATTCTCAATGAACTGCCAGATGATGTGTTAGGACATTTAGTAAGTGTAACTAATCGTGCATTAGTTCTGGATGTTTTAAGAAAAAACGAGATTGAGAAAAAAATTCACTTTGAAAACTATCTTGCAAAAAATCCAAGCATTACTGAAGAAACCATGGAAAAATTTGCTAATAGTGAAAATGTTGTTGTCAGATTTAGTGTTGCAGCAAATAGAAGCCTCACAAAAGAACTACTTGAAAAGCTAGCTCAGGATAAAGATTCCAATGTTAGAGCAGCTGTTGCAGCAAATAGAAGTACCAAAAAAGAATTACTTGAAAAATTACTTCAAGATGAATGTCCTGAAGTTGTACAAGCAGCTGCAGCAAATAAAAACTTACCTAAAGAACTACTTGAACAATTAGCAGAATCTAAAAGACTCTATATTAGATTAGGTATTGCAGCAAATAAAAATACTCGTAAAGAAATACTTGAAAAACTAATTCAGGACGAATGCTCTGAAGTTATACAAGCAGTGCTAGCAAATGAAAACTTGTCTAAAGAACTACTTGAACAATTAGCAAAATCTGAAAGACTCTATATTAGATTAGGTGTTGCAGCAAATAAAAATACTCGTAAAGAAATACTTGAAAAATTACTTCAGGACAAATGTCCTGAAATTAGGCAAGAAGCTGCGGGAAATGAAAGCTTACCTAAAGAGCTCCTTGAACAATTAGCAGAATCTACAGATCGCTATATTAAAGCTGGTATTGCACAAAATAAAAACACTTCAAAAATAAAAGGATTGCTTGAAAAACTAGCTAGAGATGTGGCTCCTTTTGTTAGATATCATGTTATATATAATAATAATGTTACTTTAGAATTGCTCATAGAGCTTGGGACATATGATAATAATAACCATAACAGGAACGTAGCTAGATTTATGCTAAATAAGTGCTGGTCTAATTATTTAACAGGTTTAATTGATTCAAGTCTAAATCAAGAAAGATTTCTTAGATTTTTACCTTTTCATTTATTTTAGAAAAAACTACTTTGTCTCCATCATAATCTACTTTAACAGTGTCACCTTCAGTAAACTTGCCACTTAAAAGTTCTCTAGCAAGTTCATTTTCAAGCTCTTTTTGTATGAGCCTTTTAAGAGGTCTTGCTCCAAAAGTAGGATCATAGCCTACTGTAGCTAAATGATCTTTTGCATCATCAGTTAATTGAAGTTTTAATTTCTTTTCTTCCAGACGTTTTATTATTCTTTCAAGCTGAATATCAACAATTTTCTTTAACTCATTTGCTCTTAAGGGGTTAAATACAACTATTTCATCAACCCTGTTTAAAAACTCAGGTTTAAATTGTCCTTTTAAAAGTTCAAATGCTTTTTCTTTTACCTGATCGTAAGCAATTTCAGCATTACCACCATCCATACTTAGCTTTAACTGCTGTTCCAAAATAATTTGACTGCCTATATTGCTGGTCATTATGATTATTGTATTTTTAAAATCAATTAATCTTCCCTGCGAATCAGTTAATCTACCATCATCTAAAACCTGAAGTAAAACATTAAAAACATCAGTATGAGCTTTTTCAATTTCATCAAATAAAATTACTGAGTATGGCTTTCTCCTTACCTGTTCAGTTAACTGCCCGCCTTCTTCATAGCCAATATAACCGGGTGGTGCACCAAGAAGTCGGCTTACAGTATGCCTTTCCTGATATTCACTCATATCGATTCTAATCATATTTTGTTCATCATCAAATAAAACGTAAGCTAGTGACTTTGCAAGCTCAGTTTTTCCAACACCTGTCGGTCCTAAAAAAATAAACGATCCAATTGGTTTTTGAGGATCGCTTAGTCCTGAGCGTGATCTTCGTATAGCATTACAAACTGCTTTTACTGCTTCGTCTTGTCCTATTACACGCTTATGAATTTCTTCTTCAAGTTTAACTAATTTCTGTTTTTCACCTTCAAGCAATTTACTTACAGGTATATGTGTCCATTTTGAAACCACCTCAGCAATATCATCTTCATCAATTTCTTCTTTTAAAAGACGACCATTGCTTTCTGGCAAAGCACTACCTGAAGCCTGTTTTAATTTTTTCTCAAGCTCGTTTAGCTTCCCATATTTTAATTCAGCTGCCCTTTGGAGATCAGTTTCTCTTTCTGCCTGTTCAATTTGTCTCTTTGTTTCTTCTATCTTTTCTTTTATCTGCCTGATATTTGAAATGCCACTTTTTTCTTTCTGCCATTGAGTCTTTAAGAGATCAGCTTTTGATTGCAATTCTTTTAGTTCTTTTTCTAGTTTTTCCAGCCTATCTTTTGATGATGGATCTGACTCTTTCTTAAGTGCTTCTCTTTCAATGCTTAACTGTATTCTTCTTCTTTCCAGCTCATCAAGTTCAATCGGCATAGAATCAATTTCAATTCTAAGCTTTGCTGCTGCTTCATCCATCAGATCAATAGCTTTATCAGGTAAAAATCGATCAGAGATATATCTGTGGCTTAAAGTAGCAGCACTTACAAGCGCAGCATCTTTAATGCGAACTCCATGGTGAACTTCATAGCGCTCTCTCAGTCCTCTTAAAATTGAAATAGTTTCTTCCACAGTAGGCTCATCTACAAGCACTGTCTGAAATCTTCTTTCAAGAGCAGCATCTTTTTCAATATGCTTTCTGTATTCATCCAGCGTAGTAGCCCCTATACAATGCAATTCACCACGAGCAAGGGCAGGCTTTAAAAGATTTCCAGCATCCATAGAGCTTTCACCTGTGGTACCTGCTCCTACTACTGTATGCAGCTCATCTATAAACAAAATAATTTCACCTTCATGGGACTGAACTTCTTTTAAAACTGCTTTTAATCTCTCTTCAAACTCACCACGAAACTTTGCACCAGCAATAAGTGCACCCATATCCAGTACAATTACTTTTTTATCCTTCAAGCCTTCAGGAACATCTCCACGAATAATTCTTTGTGCTAGACCTTCTACTATTGCTGTTTTTCCAACACCTGGTTCACCGATTAAAACAGGGTTGTTTTTTGTCCTGCGGGATAAGACCTGAATTACCCTTCTTATTTCTTCATCACGGCCAATTACAGGATCCAACTTTCCCTTTTTTGCAGTATCCGTTAAATCTCTTCCATACTTTCCAAGAGCATCATAAGTAGCTTCAGGTGTCGGGCTTGTAATTCTTTGATTTCCTCTAATCCTGCTTAATACTTTTAAAATTTGTTCTCTTGAAATGCCCTCATCTTTTAAAATTTTCTGTGCTTCACCCTTTAGCTGGGGTTCGGTTAATGCAAGCAAAATATGTTCAACACTTACATAATCATCTTTCATATTTTTAGCTTCATCATAAGCTTTTTCTAAAAGACTATTTGCACGAGAGCCCAGGTAAAGCTGATCATTTCCAGTTGCAGAAGCCCTTCCTTTAGGCTGTTTTGATAAATATTCATTTAATTTTTCTAAAATCCTTTTTTTGCTTACACCAAGTTCATCTAAAACCTGTGGTACAAGTCCATTTGTCTGCTCGGTAAGTGAAATTAAAATATGTTCAGGTTCAAGACTGGCATGCTCATATTTTTCAAGCAAGGTTTTACATGAAGCAAGAGCTGACTGGGAATTTAAAGTTAGTTTATTGAAGTCCATATGTTCAAAATTATAGTGTAATTCACAAACATTATGCCCATCTTAAGTATTAGATGCATATCAAGATAATTGAAATTAATATTTTTTTAAGAAAGTTAATCTTTAATCAGCTAAAGCTTTACCCAAACCACTGATTCCAGCAAGTTTTTTAAATAAGTTATGTTCTTCGCTATCCTCGCAAGAAGCAGTAAGCTTCTCTAATAAAAGCTGATTCATCCTTCCTTCATCCAATAACCAGGCACTTTCTAAAATATCTAATGCATTTGCTTTAATATTTTTTCTTATTTCTGGTGTTTTACCTTCTCCAAATGCCGCCCACTTCTCAAATGTCTCAAGACCTATATAATCAACTAAATCACAAGACAAATTTCTTCTTTCACTAGGACTTAATTGGAACCAAATTATGCCTTTATCATTTCTAAAAATCAATGAAAGATCAATGTTTGCAAGATTCAAATAAGCCTGCTTTAAATCTCTTTCTTCATGAAAAGTTTTAGACAATACACCTAATAAAACTTTAGAGTATTTATTGTCAAATTTTGCCAACTGCGTTATGGAGGCAAGTGGAATCGACAGTTTATTTTCTCTGACTTGTTTAACTATTACATCAACTAACGCCCTCATGCCATCTACTCCACAATTATTTGCAAGCTCATAGCATGCACTACCAGTCAAAAATTGATCTGTATCATTCTTATTATATATAAATTCTTTTAAAGTCTGCGCAGCATTTTCACGAGCAGAATGTGCGTATTGAGATGTAGCATAAAATGACTTATATCTTTGCTTATCATCTTCGCCATTGCTATTATTATTTACAAGTTGATCTCTAAATATTTCCATTGCATCTTTTAAAGAGTACTCTCTTAAAAGTTTTGAAACCTCATCATAAATATTTTTATTAGCTGATTTCTTATACATGGCTTTAAGGTGCCTAAGCGGTATAGGTGATGAATCTTTTACAAAGGATTCATCACCTTTTAATATATGAATTATTTCTAATGCAACTTTTTGATTTTTTTCTTTTTCTGCTATCAGAGAATCGTCTTCACAACAGTCTTTACAAGAAGCTTTATGTCCTAACACCAGCATATCCAACACCTCATACGGATCTCTTATTACTATTAAAGATCTTGCAAAGTCATTAATCTTAGTTATCTTATTAAAATCTATGGTATTCAGCAACTTTTCAAAATCTTTTTTCTTAATTGCAGTTAAAAATTGAATACAGAAATCGTGGTTATTCTCAGCATTTTCAAAACCATTTCTTTTTTCTAGTGCAGGCAAAAAATATTCATCTAATAATTCATCTTGTCTTTCTAAAGAATAAAATGTTTTAAGCAATATTACTTTCTCTTCAATATTGTTAGATTTTTTAAGAACACCTTTTAATAAAGAAATTAAATCCAGTCCACCTTTTGAAAATACAGGAACTAAGTCTTCTATTGTGTCTTTTAAAGAAGAATCAAATTTTAATGCGTCTCTAAAACATTCATCTGATGACATATCAAGTTTTTTTCTTTGCCATCGTATGAATTTTTGCAGTCCCTCCAGCGGAGATATAACTGCTCTGAAGTTTTTAGAAAGCTTGGGATAAGAAGACATATTAAGAGCTTCAACAACTGGCTCATCTTTTGCCTTTTCTTTAGCAGCATTGGAAACAGTAGTATTATTTTCAGTTAAATGTGCAGATACTTGCACATTAGGACTACCAGCCCCATCAGTTCTTCTTATATCCATAGTTAGTTAGTAATTGTTTATTATATATTCAAGTAACAATTAAAAGCCAAGAAAGGATGTAAGCATTTTCTTACAATTGCTAAACTATTAAAGATGCAGAATCTAATCGACAAAATTAAAATTGAAAAACTTAAAACAGACTTCTTAATAATAGGTGCTGGAGCAGCAGGATGCTTTGCAGCATATGAAGCAAAAAGATTAAATCCAAATATTGATATTTTAATTTTAGAAAAAGCTCATATAGCCAGAAGCGGATGTTTAGCAGCTGGAGTAAATGCAATAAATGCATATATTACACCCGGACAATCACCGGAAAGTTTTCTTGAATATGTAAAAAAAGATTCTATGGACTTAATCCGGGAAGATCTTGTTTACAGCATTGCAAAAGAAGTAAATAACGTTGTAAATCTGCTTGAAGAGTGGGGGCTTCCCATACCAAAAGATGAAAATGGGCAGCCATATGTCCGTGGACGCGGATCGATAATTGTTCAGGGTGAAAGAGTAAAGCCAATTATTGCACAAGCTACAAAAAATACAAAAGCAAAAATTTTAAATCGTGTTGTTGTAACAAATCTAATTAAAAATAAAAACAAAGTCTGCGGAGCATTTGGATTTGGAGTACGGGATGGGAAATTTTATGTCATTCAGGCTAAAGCTGTACTGGTCGCAACAGGGGGTGCAAGCGGCATTTACAAACCAAACAATGAAGGTGAAGCAAAGCATAAAATCTGGTACTCACCATTTAATACTGGAGCTGGCTATGCAATAGGTATAAGAGCCGGTGCAGAGATGACCACCTTTGAAATGCGATATGTAAGCATGAGAATAAAAGATCTCATGGCACCCACAGGTGCTGTTGCTCAAGGTGTAAAAGCAAAGCAGGTCAATGCACTAGGTGAAAGATATTTAGAAGAGAGATATGTGTATCTGGGCGGAACATCGATGCCAACAGCCATGAGGCTCTGGGCAACACTGCAGGAAAACATTGAAGGTAGAGGACCCTGCTACTTAGACACAACTCATCTAACAAGAGAACAAGCGGAAAGATTACAAGCATACTATCTTCACATGACACCGGGCTTGACGCTATACTGGGGAGCTCGTGGTACAAAGCCAGATACAGACCCTCCAGAAATTGTTGGAACTGAACCTTACATTGTAGGGGGACATGCACAGGCAGGTTACTGGATAGATATAAATAGAATGTCCACGCTGGAAAACTTATATGCTGCAGGAGATGTGGCTGGCGGCGCACCCAAAAAATACCTATCAGGTGCAGCAGCAGAAGGAATGATAGCAGCTAGAGAAATAGTTTCAAAGCTAAAAAGTATAAATGAAGAGCAAGTCTATGAAAAAGATATTAAAGATGAAGTAAAAAGAGTTTTTTCACACCTAGAAAAGAAAAATATAGAAATCTTACCCGATGAATTAGAGCTTAGAATGCAAAAAATCATGGATGATTATGCAGGAGGGATTTCAAGTGGATATATTTTAAATGAACAAAAATTGCTTAAAGCAAGAAAATATATAAAAGAATTAAAACAGGAAGCTAACAATTTATATGCTATTAATCCGCATGAGCTTATGAAATGTCATGAAGTAATAGACAGGCTTGACGTTGCAAGTGTACTTATAGAACATCTTTTACACAGAAAAGAAACCAGATGGCCCATCTATCAATCAAGAGCAGATTATCCTGAGCGTGATGATAAAAACTGGTTAAAGTTTGTGAATTCTGTGTATGATCAAACTAAAGATGAAATAAAAATTCTTGAAAGGCCATGTAAAAAGTTAGAAGCAGTAAAATAATGGGAATTTACATCGATCAAAATCTATGCAACAGCTGCGGCTATCCTCAGTCAGAAACACCATGTAACATGGCATGCCCTGGAGATTTAATTTTCATGCAATTAAATGGTAAAGCCCAAATTACATCTAATGCAGAGTGCTGGGACTGTGCAGCATGTATTAAAATCTGCCCACAACAAGCAATTGACATAAGACTACCTTTTGAAATTGTCGGAAAAGAAGGAACACTAAAAGCAAGAGCCTACCGTGAAAAAACAATCTGGACTGTAAAAGATGAAAAAGGAAATGAACAGATCTTTGAAACTCCAGCCAGAAATGATGCAAGCCTAGAAACATTAATTAATCCTGAAGAATTTTCAGATACTATTGATTCATATAAAGGTATTTCAAAGAGTTTTGTGGACCTGGGATTAGATATCTAGGCAGAGGTTTGTTGACTTTAACCACTTATTTATGGTTTAATATTCTCTAATTAAATAAGAGGTTTTTTATGAAAGCAAAAGCTATTTCTCTTGACCTAGGCCCAAAACAGCTAACTTTGTTAAGTCGAAGACTAGGGTTAACAGATAAACAGGTTGCTCAGCTTAAAGAAGGAATGCTCCCTGAAACTACCAACAAAAAAAGTACTGCTTTGCTTAGAGCCAGACTGGAACAGCTTGGTAATCCTCTTTATTAGTTAAGTATTAAATTAAAACTCTGCAATAATTCCAAAGCACGCTATTAAAACAAGCCACATAAAAAAGTGCAGGTAAAAGAATGTATTAGAAAGAAACCTTATAACAAGCGAAGTACTTGATGTGTTCATTATTGTTTTAGCATCTTTTACTGTTGCCATTTTTCTGATTTACTCCTTATTTATCATTACCATTAGAGGGGCAGATCAAGCTCTGCCCCTACAGTTATGTTACAGCAGCCTTTGCTGCTTCCGGTGCTGGTAAATTGTTCAGGTCTTCCTCAAATTTACTAACCTTCTCCATAAATTTCTTATAATCACATTTTGCCAACCAATAACCCCTGACTTTATTTTTATCAACAGCCTTTTTAATGTTTGGTGGTCTTAAGCCTAAAAGCCTATCCTGACACCATTTATTTCCCTCGCGAAAGTGGCAGTCACCGATTTGGCACCCCATTACAAAAACACCGTCAGCACCTTGTTTAAAGCCTTCTTCAATCATTATTGGCTGAATCATACCAGAGCAAACCATTTCAACAATTGCTACATTGTCCTTGTCTTTAAGTTTGTTGTTCTTAATATGCTTTTTCAGATCTACGCTTCGTTCGCAGACAATCCCAAGTACCTTTTTCTTTTTTTTATTTTGCTGCGTCATATTTTATCCTTACCACAAGAGGGACAGATCAAGACCTGCCCCTACAGTACTAAACTGTTATCGGCTCCTTTAAAACATCCCCTATTTTTGCAATGATTTCTTTAGAATGTTTTTGTGGTAAATCAATTGCTTTAAATGCACAAGCACCCACACAAAGTCCACATTCTGCACAGCGAGCATCAATTACAATAGCCAGCTGTTTGTATTTAGGATGATCTGTTCTTGGCACCATATAAATAGCTTCATAAGGGCAATCCTTAGCACATAAAGTACACCCAACACAATTATCCAGTGAAACAGTAGCTGGTGATTTTTGCTCATCAACTATTAAAAATGGTACAAGAAGTAAAATTGCAACTGCTATAAAAACAATTGTCCAAACAACCATTGCCGGAATATTTGAGAACAATGGGAAAATCCACAAATAAAACCAGTCAACCGGAAACTCTTTTGGAGTTTCAGTTAAAACAGCAGGTTTACCACTAACTACAGGTATAAGACCTGCTGGAATAATAATTGTAGCCATTAATAGAAGACCTAATCCTAATGGCACATCAGTAGCTGGTCTTGAGATTCTAAGATAATGAAGCCAGAGTAAATATAAAAGAAAAAATGAAATGCCTACATGTAGGAAAAATGACATAGCCATTGTATAGTGAGTGATCACTTCGCCATTTATAAATAGCCCTGCAAGTGAAGTACCTACAAGCGGTATAGCTTTTAGCGCATCAGTCATCATTAAAGTTATCATATAAGAACGCTCATCCCATACGAGAATATAGCCAGTAATGCCAATTACAAACATGCAAAGGAAAAGTGCTACCCCAGAGTACCAGGCAATCCAGCGATATTTTCTATACCTGTCTGTAAAATAAACTCTTAGTGCATGCAAAACCACTGTAATCATCATTGCATCTGCAGCATAGCGATGCATACCTCTTACTACACCACCAAAAGGGATTTTTGTAGAAATATAATTTACTGAAATATAAGCACTGTCAAGGGTGGGCTGGTAATAAGCAAAAAGCAAAAGACCAGTAACAAACAAGGTCCACATAAAAAGATTTGGTACAGCACCATGATAGTAAAACGGATTATATTGCTGACTAAAAACTTTGTTTAGCAGCTTCTCAAAAGCTATTGTTAGTACTTGTAATTTGTCTAGTGTTTTTCTGTACATAACTCCTCTTTAAAATTCTCAATTACCTCCTTGGTTTCTCCTTTGCCGGGTTTGTCTCTTCATTGTCGGCATTTCTAGTTAAAACAAGAAATGAAATTGCAGCCATTGTTGCAAATATACCAAAATAAATCGCAAATGTTAGATCCTTATAACTAAGTTCAGATGTTGCTAAAAGATATAACATAACAAGTGATCCTGCAGCACTTGCAAATCCAATCAATAATTGAAAAAGGAACATCATTTGTGTATTTTCCTCACAGAGAGCTTACTATATAGCCATTCATAGAAACCAAACTTCATTTTTAAATTATCTTTTTTCTTTTCATCTACGTAAATCCAGTAACCCATTAAAAAAAGTGTAAGTAGAAAAACTAAAGCTGAAACAATAGAAATACCTAGATGAGCAAATGTCATTTCAGATGAAATAAGTCTGCCTGCCTCAAAAAATTCTGACAGTGCAAAAACTGATATAAAAAATACAATGAGTCTAAAAGGTTTTATATTTTTCAACATTATGCAGCTTTCTCCTGAGTTTGAACTATCCTCTTCCTAATAAGCAGGTGCCACCCATAAGCAATGGTGGCTGGAATCATGCAAACTCCTACACCAACTAATTGCTGCTTTACTGTAATCCATCCATTTAATAAAGTTGGGAATGACCAATATAAAACAAAAAGTGGACAAGCTACATAAGCTATAAAATCCATAATTGCAACAGGTAATTTTTCAGGTCTTTCAATTTTATGATTAATGTACTGCCATACAACACCAATAGCAATGATTATCCAGGTTCCCGTTCTCCATATGGGCGGATCTCTATGAATATTTGCAATATTTGCAATTATTAATCCTGAAAAAACTAAAAATTGAATGAAGCCCATTATAGTTACCATTAAAAAAATCGGTCTTTTTGAAAGTCGTGTCTCAGGTCCAAGATCAAAAAATGGAAGAGCAATTACAGTTACAGGCACAAGCACGGTAAGTGCTGTTGCCCAGACCGGTTCCATATATTTTAAAAATTGATAAAGTGCTAAAAAATACCAGTCAGAAAGAATTGGCAAAGGAGTAACACTGGGATCTGCTCTATGGCCAATTTGAGCAGGCAAAATAATTGCAGTAATAAATACCATTGCAGTTGGAACAGATGCTAACTTCCAGGAAATATTTAATCTTTTAAATCCAGTCTTATAAATGTAAAGCTCATAAGCTATGAGTGCAAGCAAAGTAAATGCAGTATGAAATGCATAAAACCTTGTCATCGTTGCTTGTCCAATTGAGCTACCACCTAAAAGGATTTGAGAGGTATTAACTCCAATGTGTGTTGGTCCAAGAATATAAAATTGTTCTACGTAAGTAGGGAATGTTGCAAAAACTTTTGTTGCCCAGAATGCTCTTTGATTCCAGATTAGAAGATAACCAGTTAGACCAGAATACATTCCAAAGAGCAGTGTAATTAAAGCAATGGCTATATTAAATTCACGATTTGGTTTATAGTCGCATGCAAGAAACATTCTATAAAGCCTCATCGTTGCTGCAATTATAACTGCATCTGCACCATATTTATGAACCCCTCTGGTAATTGCCCCGAAAGGAATTTCTGTTTGTATTTTTACAATTGAATCATATGCTTCGCTAATAGAAGGAATGTAAATTGCCATAAGTAGACAACCAGAAACTATTGTTACCATCCAAAAGAGCCATACTAATGATCCAAGCGTATACCAGGGATTTGTTTTTGCTTTATCTACATAGTGCTCATCAAAAATATCAATGCCATTAATGTGATCAATCACCCATTTTTTGGCGATTTCAAATTGTTGTTTCCCGATTTCTTTTAGTTTATCGATCATGATTACCTATTTGTGTCATTGCGAGCCGAACAAAGTGAGGCGTGGCAATCCGTTTTTGAGATTGCTTCGCTCGGCCTCGTCTCCGACGAGTCGGAGCGGGTCGCTAACGCTCCTCGCAATGACGCTAAACATCATATTATGCTACTCCTCCTGTTTCAAGATCAGTTATAACCAACTGATTATTTTCAACCTTGTAAACAAACTTCCTTGGTGGCCTTGGTGCCGGACCAGAAACTACTTTTCCTTCTTTTTGAATATCAAAAACGCTTAAGTGGCATGGACATGCAAAAACCGGTCCATCTGGGCGATAGTTATAACCTTTAGCTACATCATCAGGGTTTGGGACAAAATTAAACACACAACCTAAATGTGGACATATTCTGCTATAAACTGCAAAATCTCCACTTGGAAGTTTTATAGCAAAACCTGGAATATCTCTGATTTGTGTACCGATAGCTGTATATTCTTTGTTTACCTGTATAAAATTAAATGCCTGAGCATCAAATGGTTTTGTGAACAAAGAGAGATCAAATATTACAGGTTTTACAGATTTTGGCAGATCAGGACCTTGCATATAATTTAGAGGTTTAATCGTTGGCTTTAAAAACCTCATAAAAGGTGACAACGCTGCAAGTAATGTCCCCAGGACTGGAACAGCTAAAAACCCTTTTAATAAATCCCGTCTTGTTGTCTCCATATCCATAATTATTATCACCTCTTAATTTTATTATTTATCCTTCTCTGTATTTTCTTCTTCTTTCTTACTTTCTTTTGCTTCAAACAATTCTTTTTCTCTTAAAATATCCTTTTCAGTGCTGTAACCAAACTGTCTAATAAACTTAACAAGCTCCCATCTGAACTTTTCATCAAACTCAAAATGCTTATCCTTATCAACCCTTCCTGCCCATGGCGGCATTGCAGTCCAGGGTATTCCATTAGAAACTTCATCAAAAAGTTTCTCATCTGTTTTTTCATAAAGCCTGTCAAACTGATTAAAGTTTGCTGGGGGTGGATTTAAAAAGTAATGAATTGGACCATCAGCAAATCCTCTTGTACCATGACAAACCGCACAGTTTGAACCAAACTTGACTTTTACATCTTCAACATCCTTTGGCAAACCAAAAAGTGTATAACGGACATACATCACTATGTCCCATCTTTCTTGTCTGGTTAATTTTTCTCTAAATGACTCATGCTTATCATCATTAGTAATCACTTTAAATAATTGAGATGGTGGAACACTGTTTATATATTTCAGAGTAAACTCATTTTTATTTGCTTCACTTCCAAAACTATGGCAAGCTGAACAGTTCTGGGTAAATAACTGCTTCCCTTCTACTACAGATGGGTCCTTCGTAGGGTATGCAAAATCTTCTTTAGTAGCTTTTTCATTAATTAATGGTTTCTTCTCAGAAGGCAAGTTAACTTTTTTCAAATTCAAGGTCGATTGGCAGGCAGAAATTAGAAATCCAATTAGCACAATGCACATGACAAGTGTTACTGTCTTTAATATTTCTGCTATTTGTTTTTTATCACTCATTTTCTTTCTAACTACCCTCAATCTAGGCAGGTCTTGACCTGCCTCTACAGTTTAATATCCAAAAAACGGTACCCATGAAATTAAAGCCCAAAGAAAAACTAAAAAGAATAAGACTAGTAAAAAAAGAGGTGGCTTATGTTCTCCCATCCGATATTCTTCTGGTTTTGTAACTTGAGGAACTTGACAAAGCGGTTCATATTCGTGTTTTTGTCCTACGTTATCAGCCATTGTTATGAACCTCCTTCTTTGGACTATCTTCCAACATATCAAACTTGCTTGTTTCCAGATCTTTCATTTGACCTGATCTCATAGCCCAGATAAAAAATACCAGCGCAACCAGAAAATAAACTGTGCATAGCCAGGCAAACATGCCAAGACCAGGTCTTGTAATTAAATCATGGATTACTTCTTGTGGTGTTACGTTCATTTTTTATTTAGTGCCCTCCTCCGGCACCTGGTGGTGGACCTTTTGTTTCAATAATCATTGCAGGCTTCTGGGAATTTAATTCTGCTGCTGAGATTTTTTGTTGCTCATTCCATCTTTCAGGATCCAGCGTCTCATATGCTTTTGGATAAACCTCATTTTCTCTTGGCAGTGTTTTTAAGAAAGCTACTAAATACCATCTTTGTTCCTCAGTTAATAACTTCCCCCACTGCGGCATTCTTGTCCCTGGTACACCTTCAGTAATTCTCCAGAACCATGTCACATCATCATAATCTTTAAAAAATGGTCTTGAAAAGTTCGCTGGTTTTTTAGCAATGGCTATAGCATTTGGTCCATTGCCTAATCCATGAGTACCATGGCAGGTAGCACAGTTTTGTTGAAATATTCCGCGACCAGCATTTGCAGCAGCTGAGCTGTCTACATTAACTTTTCTTTTTTCTAGAACTTTTTCAAGTTCATCAGGGTGGTAAATGCGATTGTACTTAACAATTCTTTTTTTACCTAAAGACTGAACATAAGCAACAAGCGCTTTCATCTCTTCATCTTTCAGGTAAACAAACGGTGGCATAACTGAGCCTGGTGTTGTAGTTCGTGGATTTTTAAAGTGAGCAATATGCCATGCATCAGGATGCTTACCACCTTCATTTGATAAATCCGGACCAGTTCTAATCGTGCCAAGAACATTTGGTGTCTCATATACATAGTCACCTGCCATAACAAGTGGTCCAAAATCCCTGTCCTGTGGTCTTACAAACTGACTGTGGCAATAAACGCAGCCTTCTCTCAGATAAATCTTTCTACCTTTTGCTTCAAGAGGCGTGTACTTAACTGCAAACTCTGATGGAGCAGGTTTAAAAATAAAATTTGGCAAAAGTACAGTAGAAAAAATGATCATGCTAAATGAAAGTAAAACAACAATGCCAGGAAGTAAATAATTCTTATTCATTTTTTACTTAGCGATTTTTCCGCCTCCCTTGCTCTAGCTTTTTGCTGGTGCCATTGCTGGTTCAACATCTGGTGAATCCAAAGGCTTAACAGCACGCATTGTCTGAATTACATTTAAAAGAAATAAAACATTTCCAAACCACATTAAGCTTCCACCCATAGCACGTAAGATCCAGTAAGGAACCATTTCAATTCCCCATTGGTTTACCGGGATGCCGGCATGCCAGCCAGCTGACTGAACTAATCCACCAATTGTCATGGATGAAAAGAAAATAAGAAATCCAATCAATGTAAGCCAGTAATGTGCTCTTGCTAAACCTACGCTGTAAAACTGCCTGTTTAAAATTCTTGGTAAAATATAATAAATAGCACCAAAATCAAAAAAAGTAAAAGTGCCAAGAAGCGCTACGTGTGCATGTCCAACCACCCATTGTGTAAAGTGAAGGTACCAGTTAATAGACCTTGTCGCTTGGAAAGGCCCTTGAATACAAGTAATAAAGTAAAAGAAAGCTCCTGTTAAAACAAAACGCAATGGCAAATTATTTGCAAGCTGCCACCAGTTCCCTTTCATTGTCATAAAAAAGTTGGTCAGAACAGTAATAACCGGAATAACAAGAGCTACACTAAAAACTACTGCAAGTGCTTTTAACCACTCAGGCACAGGCGACTGCAAAATATGATGGGTACCGGTCGGTGCATAGAAAAATGCTATGGTCCAAAAGCCAAGCATTGAAAGGCTGTGACTCCAAAGTGGACGTCCGCTAAGCTTTGGAATCATATAGTATGCAATACCAACCCCAAGGGTTGTAAACCACATTCCTAAAATATTGTGTCCATAAAACCAGTTTACAATTCCATCATTCAATCCTTCTAATCTAACAAATGTTCTATTACCAATAAAATAAACTAGTGGCATCCAGAAAAAAGTACCAAGAATATACCAAAGACTGACATATAACTTTTTAACAGTTCTGGTTATTGCAGTCATATAAACAACATATGAAAGTGTAAGCAGTCCAGTTAAAACCATTACATCTATTGGAACTGGGAACTCTGCATATTCGCGGCCTTCAGAGTAGCCATTTACAAGGCAAAGAATTCCACCAAAAATTGCAAGGTTCCAAACCAGGCAAACAAAGTTAGCAAGCTTTTCATTAAAAAGTTTTGAGCGGGTAAGCGTGGGCACTATATAAAGAACTATTCCAATATTTGCCATTGAAAGCCAGCCAAAAGCTACAGTGTTTACGTGGGCTGGTCTTATCCGAGAAAATGTTAACCATGGAACGCCAGTACTTAAATCAGGAGCTGTAAACTCAATAGCCCCAGTTAAACCTAATGTCATTCCTATTACAAGCCAGAATACTGCTGTAACAATAAAATTCCTACTTGCTGAATTTTCTTTATCTGAAAAAAACATTTTGTTTCCAATTACATGATAATTGTATTAAATATTTGAAAAAATCAACTATTGATTATTTCTTTCTTTATAAAAAAAATATTGAAATTAATTCGCATCAAGTAAATGAAGAATTATTATAAATAAAACCTATAAATAAGCAGTCAATATGTAATGTTCACCAGTTTTAAGTTATAAGAAAATTGCAGAATTAGCTCAATGCTCAATTAAAATAATCTATCCGGTTTTTTTATTGTGTCTTTCTTTTGATTTCTTTTCCATGGAGTAAAACATATACCAAAGACCACCTAGTAAAAGTGAAACTGAAAAAAGTGTAAACAGTAGCCCTATTATTTCATTTTGATTCATCTTTTGATTTCTTTTCCAGTGAAAACTTTAAATAAAAAAGGCTTCCGATAAGAATGCCACATACTGATAATGAAGCAAGTAAATTTAAAAAAAAGTTGGGTTCCACTTAATTACTCCCTTATTTCTTCAAAGCCTATTTGAATGAACATTATACCAACAAATAGCAATAAAACTGCTCCAATGAAATTAATAAGAAATTGACCAGAAAATTTTATACCCATACTCAGTAACTCCAAGGCTAATTTCCCAAATGGAGTCATTAAGGCTATACCTAATATCTTAAATACCTCAGCTCTATATTTCTGTTCTTCTGAAACCATAACACATAAAAAAGCTAGCAGTAACCATATTAAAAATTAATAGGGAGATCTCTGTATTTCAAGAGAATATGTAACCAAGGGTTACATAAAAAGATTAATTTTTTCAAATATAGATTTTTTCAAAAAACATCTTCCATTTTCTCGGGAACATCATCGGAACAAATTTATTATCCTAATTCAAAAAAAATAATTTCTCTATTATCAAAAACACTTTCTGATAACCTGCACAACAAGTGGATTTCACATGG
The DNA here is from genome assembly GCA_016201905.1 of Candidatus Melainabacteria bacterium. Taxonomy (GTDB): domain Bacteria; phylum Cyanobacteriota; class Vampirovibrionia; order 2-02-FULL-35-15; family 2-02-FULL-35-15; genus JACQBQ01. The sequence goes on from JACQBQ010000022.1 coordinate 35,634, forward strand.
AACCAAGAATTTGCTTTTGCGACATTGTAGAAACGCGCCGCAGTGCGTCTCTTTAAAAACCTATGCTCAAGACCAAAACCCGCGAGCCAAGAGAAGATTTTTCTTCCCTAAAAGGCGATTTATTAAAAATTGTTGACCCGGGTGACATCAGCATTGATTCATACCCTTCAACAAGCAGTCACTCTCTAAAAAACACCTGGCGTCAAAACCCAAGAAACTGGGGACATCCAATGCACAGTATGGCATCGAGGTCTGGGTCTTTTCCACCAGCACTTGCAGATTATTTTATTAGTAACTTTTCTAAAATTGGAGATCTGGTTTTAGACCCTTACTCAGGAAAAGGCACAGCACCATATCAAGCATGCTTACTCGATAGAATAGGTTTTGGTGTAGATGTAACACCTGAAGCCTATGTTCTAACCGGAGCAAAGGTCCATACTATAAAACATGAAGAAGCAGTTGAATATTTAAAGTCAATTAAATTTAACATATCTAAAACAAATATAAAAGATGTGCATCCTGATGTAAAAGTTTTTTTCTCTACAAAAACACTAGCTCAAATTTTAGTTATCAAGGAAAGACTGCTTGAAGATCTAGAATTGGGCACAGAAAAAATTGATTATATAAATGGAAATGTGTTTCATCAGGCAAAAACAAAAAAAGAACAATGTGCACAATACTGGCTTGGAATCTTAACAGGCATTCTTCATGGTTCATCAAGTTATAGCCTAAGTCTCCCATGCTCACATTCTTTTTCAATGGCACCAAATTATACAAAAAAATATGCAAAAGAACATGACTTGAAAAAACCAGATCGCAATGTTAAAGAATGCATGATTGAAAAATCTTACTCTTTACAGAGTGCAGGTATTCCCAGGGTCAGCGGGAAAGCATATCTGGGTAAAGCACAGGAGTTGCCAGATAGCTGGGAAGAAAAATTTGATCTGATTGTAACTTCCCCGCCATATTTTACAGCTCAAAGTTATGCCTGGGACAATTGGCTTCGGGAATGGCTTCTAGGATTTGATTTTAAAGAAGTAAGAAAGCAAACTACACAAACAGCAAGCTATGAAAAATACTCACAGGCAATGTATGAATTTTTAAAAGAAGCACACAGGGTTTTAAAGAGAGGAAAGAGAGCTTTTGTAATAGTAGGAGATGTCACTAAAAAATCCGGCAATGAAAAAATAATTATTAAAACAAGCAATGTAATTACAACAGAAGCAAAAAAAGCTGGATTTGAAGTTGACTTAATAATTAACGATGATATACCGCCAACTAAAAGATATAACTCATCTTTTCTTACAGTTAATCAAGGATTACAAATTGACAGAATTGTATGTTTGAGAAAAAACTAACTTAATCTATTTGTGTTACGATAATCTTCAACAAATACCAATATGCAGGTACAAAGAGCAGTAGGACTGGGTTGCTTAGAGAGTCATGTACTCGAAACAAATCAAAAACACTCAAGCCCTAAGCAAGAACAAATTGAAAAAGACATAAACCTCCTTGTTTTTTACATGCAGGGTAAAACTTTTTGTATCGGTGATCCTTACTATCAAAAAATCAAACGACTTGTAGATCTCACACCATTTATTGTAGAAAGAGATGATTTTAATTGCCCACTAAACTATCCAGTTGAAAAATTAGGAAACAATATTGCCCTGAGATGGTTAGGAGATATAGGTCCTGGACGTACTGCTATTTTCACACCAGATCAATTTACTAATTTACTAACTGAACTTATAAAAGTTAATTCTGATATTGGCAGGGATCTTTATAATAACCTGCTCTGGAAAGCTTTTTACGGACAGGGAAGAGCAAAAAGTTATTAGCTAATACATACAAAGCATTGAGTTATCTTTGTTAGAATTAAAAGCACTAATTAAAAAAGTTAAAGGAGAAATTTATGAGTTTAAGGACTACATTAGGAACAGCTTTAATTGGTTTAAGTACATTAGGGACAGTAAGTCCAGTAAAAGCAAATAATGAACAAACTGTTGCGGCTAACCAGAATCATAAAGTGAGTAATGAATTTACATCTACTTCACCAGATTTTGTAAATATTGGAGGTGGGGTTGTGCTTGGGTTTGGTGGTTCAGCTTTACTTTTTATTTTTTTAAGCGACTTATTAGAAAGGTCAAATAAAAGAAAACAATGAAATTATTAGGATCAACTTTTAGAAACATTGCGCTGGGTGCTGCTCTTGGGTTAAGCAGTACTGCTATACCAGAGCAGGCTATTGCACAAGCTCCACAGGAAAACATAGCAAACAACGTACAAAAAAAAGAAGATAATTTTTTAGAAAGACTTCGTAATAACTTTAACAGAAGTATTGACGAGGATGCAGTTCCACTTTTTATGTCCTTAGGTTTACTTTTATCTAGTATAATTTTTTTGATTTACTCTAGTATAAAAGATAGAAAAAAATTTACATCTGAAATTGAAAAGATTATCTCAAAAGGAAACCAAGAAGTAGAAAAAGTACTTGCTGATATAAACTTTAATAACCCTGTTGATATTGATAAAGTTGCTAAATCATTAAGAGAATTTTTAAATAAGCAACCTTTGCCAAAAGAAGAAGAACTTGAAATAAAAAAGGTGCTGACTGATATAGCTCCTACAGTTCGTAAATTACAACAAATTAAAGCTAAAAAAGAGCTGACAGTCGGCAATAAAAATCAACTTGAAGAAATATTTTTTAAGCTTGATGATTTATTGAATGAATTATGGATATCTCTTGGTTTAGATAAAGAAGATAAAGTTAATCAACCTCAAAACAATATAGGTAGCACTGCTATTAAAATCTTAAATCCAAATAAAAATTTCTAGCTAGAGATTTGCACATTAACTTCTACTCAAAGATCTTTGAAAAAATCTTTGTAAATCATTTGTAAATTAATTTCTAAATTATATTACACAATCTTGTATTGTGTTAATATATTGTATTACATTCTAACAACTTAAGAAAAGGGGGTAATTATGAGCTTAACAACACATCCAGTCAATATACTACCATCTCAAAAAGCCAATAAGCCAAATAAGTTCACCAGGTTATTTGCTCCGCTAGTTCTTGGTACTGCATTAGCTCTTGGAGGTACTGCGCCAGTTATTGCAGCTGAAGCTGAGCAACCTAACCCAAACAATAATGTACCAGCTGAAAATAAAAAAGATGAAAATTGTTCACCTCACAAATTTCTTTTCGGTTATATTACTGGTGCAATAATGGGACACTTGCTTGAAAAATTACACCAGAAAAACAAGAGTTAAAAGATTAATAGTCTAGACTAATGAAGAGGAGAAGGCTTTAAGCTTTTTCCTCTTCACCAAAATTAAATTTTTCTAATAAATCTAAAGAGGTGAGTCATTATTGTTAGAATTACCTGGAATTAAGAGAAATATTTAAAGGAGAAATTTATGAGAATAGGAACAAGTTTTAAAAATCTAGCTGCATCTGCTGCAATCGGACTTGGTGCTTTAGGAATAGCAGGCCCTGCTAAAGCTGATGGTGATGGAAGACCACCTATAACACAAAAAGAAAGGCAAAGGCAAATATTAGATCAAGAAATAATAGAGGCAAAACAAGAAATCGATAGATTAAGAAAACTAGGTGTGCCTGAAGCAGAATTGCAAAGAAAAGCAGAAATATTGTCTGAGGATTTTGCAAGAAAGATTGTAGGGCTAGAAAATGGAGATAGTAGAAAAATAGATCCTCTACTACTTCTTTCACTGATGGCTCTAGGTCTTGCAGGATTTGCTGTAAGCGTAAAAGTTATTTTGAATATCGAAGAAAACAAAAGTAGCAAAAAAGAGCAATTCAAGACAGAAGCTCAAGAATCTACTGGTGAATATCAAATATAATTTTTTACTCTTCCTCTATTCTTAATTTCTCTAAAACACTTACATCCTGTATGCGTGTATTTTTATATTATTAGGTTCTGACAAGATTGTTTTTTCTTCCATAAAGCACATAAATGATTTCATCATGTATTGAGACATTGTATTCCATATATCAAATTCACGGACTAAGGTTTTTCAGTTAAAATAAAAGTCTGGTTTATAATTTATATTTTATTACAAGGAGGCTTTTATGAGTTTAGAAGTTGCACATGTTCAGCCACAAATGGCAGCACAACCAAAAAGTAAGGGCATAGCAAAAAATATTGTCGTTGCATCAGCATGCTTGCTTGGAGGTGCAGCACTTACAAGCACTGATTACGTTGACTTTGCAGCTACAAAAAATGCTGTTGTTAAAGGGGTAGAAGAAGGGACTGAGCATTATGCCCAGAATCAAGATCCAAAAAATTATCTCTCTAGCCATTATTATCCAATGGGACCAGGAATGTTACTGGGTGGATCTTTGGGTTCTGTCGGCGCATTGCTTGCATTAATTTTTGCATTAGATAAAAGAAGACAATCTAAGACTTAATTTACTCTTCTTCTATCCTTAGTTTTTCTAAAACACTTACATCTTCTAAAGTAGTAGTATCTCCTGTTGTTTGTTTACCACTTGCTATATCACGTAATAGTCTTCGCATTATTTTCCCAGAACGGGTTTTGGGCAGACTATCTGTAAACTTGATCTGATCTGGTTTTGCAATAGGTCCTATTTCTTTTACAACGTGTTGCTTTAATTTTTCAATGAGTTTTATGTCATTGCGAGCCGAAGGCGAAGCAATCCCGATCGGGACTGCTTCGTCGCCTACGCTCCTCGCAGTGACATTACTTTTAAGTACTACAAAAGCACAGATCGCTTCCCCTTTTATATCATGCGGATACCCAACTACAGCTGCTTCAGCCACATCATGATGGCTAACCAGTGCTGATTCTATTTCCATAGTACTTAAACGATGTCCTGAAACTTTTATTACATCATCCACTCTACCAAGGATCCAGAAATATCCATCTTCATCACACCTGGCTCCATCACCAGCAAAGTATGCTCCTTTTATCTGGCTCCAGTAGTTTTTTTTATACCTCTCGTCATCACCATAAATCGTTCTTAGCATTGATGGCCATGGCTTTTTAATCACCAGGCTTCCACCTTCATTTGGACCTACAGAATTACCATCCTGGTCGACCACACTAGCAAAAATTCCCGGCAATGGAAAAGTGGCTGAGCCGGGCTTTGTAACTGTAATGCCAGGCAGTGGAGAAATTAAAATGCCGCCTGTTTCAGTCTGCCACCAAGTGTCAACTATAGGACACTTCTTAGCTCCAATATTTTCGTGATACCACATCCATGCTTCAGGATTTATAGGCTCACCTACAGATCCAAGTAACCGCAAGCTTGAGAGATTATATTTTTTTACCCATTCATCTCCGGCTTTCATAAAAGATCGAATAGCAGTTGGCGCTGTATAAAAAACACTTACTTTATTTTCATTAATAATCTTCCAGAATATTGCCCAGTCAGGATAATTTGGTGCACCTTCATATAAAAGAACAGTAGCACCACAGCTAAGTGGTCCATAAACTACATAAGTATGCCCAGTAATCCAACCAATATCTGCTGTACACCAGTAGACATCTGTATCTTTAATATCAAAGATCCACTTAGTGGTTACTGTAGCCCAAAGTATATAGCCACCTGTCGTATGTAAAATTCCTTTTGGTTTTCCAGTAGTGCCTGAAGTATAAAGAGTAAATAAAGGATGTTCCGAATCCAAAAGATGAGGTTCACTAACTTCACTCTCTTTTGAAACCAAATCATGATAGAAAATATCTCGTCCACGATTTATGGACACATTGAAATGCAAGGGCTTGTCGTGACAAACCCCTACACGTTGTACAACGATTACATTCTCAATGGTAGGGCATTTTTTTAAAGCCTCATCTACATTCGATTTTAGCGGTACAACTTGTCCTCTGCGATAACCACCGTCAGCTGTGATAACTAATCTGGCTTTAGCATCATTTATTCTGTCAGCCAATGCTTCCTTACTAAAACCTCCAAACACTACACTGTGAATTGCACCGATCCTTGCACAAGCTAGCATTGCTACAACTGCTTCAGGAATTAAGGGCATATAAATAATTACACGATCTAATTCTTTAATTCCCAGTTTTAAAAGCGAATTACTAAACTTACAAACCTCACTAAAAAGTTCTTTATAAGTTAATTCTTTCTTTTCTCCATTTTCTCCAATCCAGATCAGTGCTGTTTTATTAGCTTTATTTCTAAGGTGCCTATCCAAGCAGTTATAAGAAATATTTGTCTTAGCACCTACAAACCATTTGCTAAACGGCTCATTCCAATCCAATACCTTTTCCCACTTCTTAAACCAAAAAATATTGTTTTCTGCAAGCTCATCCCAAAAGCCTTCCAGGTCTGTATTGGCTTTTAAAATCAATCTGTCATATTCACTTTTATTTAGATTTGCTTGTTTTATAAAAGATTCATGCGGACTAAAAGTTCGCTTTTCTGAAAGAACTGAGATAATATTTTCTTCAGTCGACATTAAAAAATTATTTTCTTCTATCTGTCATTTTCAATCTTTTAATCATACTATTAGCTTCTTTTTCAATTTTTGGGTCATAAAGCCTATCCCATAATTTTTTACTAATATCATGGGTCTCCCAATAACGTCTTTCAGCATCTTCAGAATGAAAATCTGGCACTTCTGATAAAGACTTTACTGTTATTAGTTTTTTACTTTTTTTTCTTTTCTTCATTTCCTTCTATACATCAATCTATCATTCCAATTCATATCTCTTACACTAATTACCCTAATTATACCTCCGGCTTTCCGTTGATAAACTATAAAGAGATAACGCCCGCTGGATGTTCTTGCTAGCGAAATATAACGATTAAAGAATGTCCTTCTGGTTTTCTTTCTAGAGTCATAAAACGCTGACTCAACTTCCTCTAAACTAGCTCTTTGGCTAATTTTATATTCATTACCATCGTCCCATTCAAATTCAATATAAAACATTTGAAAGATTATAAAATAAAGCAAAAAGTTTGTTAATAAGGTAAAGTATTACCCTATTAAAACCAATGAATACAAGACAAATAGACAGTTTCGAAAATTTTCAGCATGTAACCAAAGGTTACAACATTGAAATCAATAATAATCAATTAGATCTTTTTAAAAGATATTACAAAATATTATTAGAGTGGAATAAGAAAATTAATTTGATATCTCGAAGGGGAGAAGACAGCATAATTGAAAAGCATTTCCTAGATTCAATTGTATTTCTGCCTGAGATAGAGAATTTAATTAATCACAATCAGGGCAGGATAAATCCTGCTCCTACAAATTTACTTGATATTGGCTCTGGCGGAGGATTTCCTGCTATACCCCTTGCAATTATGAAACCAGATTGGGATTTTGTTTTATGTGAATCTATCAAAAAGAAGGCGGGGTTTTTAACAACCCTTGTAAAAGAATTGAATCTTGAAAAACGTGTAACCATTATCAATGATCGGGTTGAGACATTATCTAATAACCAATTTGATTTCATCACTGCCAGAGCTATTGCAAAATTAGATATCCTTATAAAATATGCTTTGCCACTATTAAAGAAGGATGGACACCTCTTAGCTTACAAAGCAAAAGATATTGATGATGAAATAAAAACAGCTGAAGAAATAATTAAAAAAAATAAATTAAAGTTAAAAATATTTTCAAAAGAGATAAATGGGGTTGAGAGGAAACTGATTGTTATACGTCATTGCGAGGAGTCCACCTAGGCGGACGACGAAGCAATCTCCTAATGCTTAATATAGAATCTTTTATTTCACAAACTCTTTATAACTACTCCTAATGCCTTTGCTACCGAACTTCTTACAGATGGATGACTATCATTAGCTAATTCTTCTAATATTGGTAGAGCTTTTTCTCCCACATTTCCCAATGCTTCTATTACATTAGTTTTTACATACGCTTCATTATCTTTTGCTAAGACTTCTAATACAGGCAAAGCCTTTTCTCCAACTTTTCCCAATGCCTTTGCTACAGCTTTTCTTACATAAGATTCATTATCATTTGCTAATGCCTTCAATAAAGGCAAAGCTTTTTCCCCTATATCTCCACATGCATCTACTGCAATATTTCTTACATAAATATCATCATTTTTTGCTAATGCTTCTAATAGTGGTAGAGCTTTTTCTCCTGCTCTTTTTAATACCCAAATAGAAACTTGTTCCATATAATTATAAATGTTTCTTTTTACTAACAATTCCTCTAATATAGGCAGAGCTTTTTCTATTCGTCCCAATTCTATATATCCATCTGCTGCTGTTGCTTTTATATTGCCAGCATCATATTTTGCTAATCGCTCTAAGACAGGCAAAGCTTTTTCTCCTGCTATTTGCACTATTTGTCTTAGTACATCTGGTGAATGACTTATTAAAGAACGAACATCGGATTTCATTAATTCTTCTAATACAGAGATGACTTTTTCTACTTGATTTAGGCTTAAGTATGCTTTTAATACTCTCTCTCTTGTATAAACAAACGTATCAGATTCCAATTCCCTTAATATAAGCATGGCTTTTTCTTTTTGTCCTAACCCTATATACGCTTCTGCCACACTAGTTTTTATTTCATTATCAACATTTTGTGCTAATTTGTCTAATACAGATATAGCTCGATCTCCATTATTATTATGTGACACCGGTGATTTTACTAATGGCAAAGACAGTATTCTAGATGTAGGCTTTGGTACTTGCATAATTAATTCCTTTCTATCCCATTCTTATATTCTTTAATTTCTTTGCAAGCTCTGCAACTTCTAACATAACCAGCAATCTACTTAATTCTAATTCTGCTTTTTGCACATCCAGTTTATCTTTTTTCTGAGCCAGTTTTGCTTCAGCCAGCTCTTTTTCTTTTTCGGCTATAACGACATCTATATCTTCAGCAAGAGCAGCATGATCTGAAATAATCGTTACGCCTTCTTTAGAGACTTCCATCATGCCACCTAATACTGCAGCAACTTTTCTTTCACCACCTGCCCAGTACTGAAATGGCGCAACAGTAAGAGGAGTAATTAAAGGGATATGATCAGGTAAAATCCCAACTTCGCCATCTACAGCTCTAGCAATGATTTGTTCAACATCAGCATCAAGAACTGTTGCATTTGGAGTGATTAATTTTAAGTTAAATGTCTTTGGCATAAGAATTAGTTTACCACTTCAGCTGTACTAGATTTTGAATTTATAAATTCCCCACTCCTAATCTTCAACCAATCAACACATGTTTTCCATGTAGTATCCCTCGCTTTATCACTTCCCATTATCGATATATGTCCAAATGGTAATTCAGAATACTGAAAGTCTTTTGTTGAAATATGCTTGTGGACCTCTCTTACTGAATCAGGCGGAATAAATGTATCTTTTGATCCACTAAACGCTAAAAGGTTTGACTGAAAGTTTGCTAGATTTACTTTTTGATCCAATAGTTTTAATTTACCTGAGACAAGTTCATTTGAAACTATTATTTCAAAGCTTTGTTTGAAAGCAGTTCCTGGAAGATTTTGAAAATTGTTAAAGAAATTATTTAGTGCCTGATGCTTTACCAAAAAATCCCTGTCCCATGCTTTATCAATTACATGAATAGGTCTTCTTAAATAACCTATCGGATCAGACAATTGAAAAATAAATGTTAAAAGCTCTTTGGGAATACACCCAAACTTGTCGACTAAATTAAACCATTCCTTCTTAAAAGGTTTAAATAATAAATTAAAGAACGGTAAGCATTTTAAATCAACTGGACCTGCAATGTTAATCACATTTTTAACATCATTTTTTATATCTAAGGAAACACTTCCATAAATAATACTAAATGTACCACCCAGACAAAAACCAAGCAGTGAAACCTGTTTTGCGTCAGCATGTTTTTTAGTCATGTGCACTGCACGATAAAGAAAGTTTAATATATAGTCGTCGATTTTTAAATGCGAATCATCTCTGTCAGGCTTACCAAAATCCACAAGATAAACATTAAAGCCATTGTTCACCAGCTCATTTACAAGACTATGCTCAGGCACAAGATCAAAAATATCTGTTGTAGTCATAAGTGGCGGCACAAGTATAACCGGCACATCATAAACATTTTCTTGTGAAGGCAGATAGTGATAAAGGGTTAAATATTTTTCTTGGTAAAGAAGTTTTTTATTTTTATTCAAAGGAGGTTGAATATCTTTTTTTATAGCAATTTCTAGGCCATTAATAGCTCTAAGGAGAGTTTTTTCAAGCTCTTTTTGAATAATAGGTTCAAGATCTTTAGGAACTTCAAAGTTTAAAAACTTCCTGTATTGCGACATCATAAAAATAATTTAGCATCCTTCCTTGAAAAAGATCTTCTTAACCCAATATTTCAAGTGATTAGTTAAAATTACTGATAATTAAATATGCAAATTACTATTAGTCCATATACAGGGAATTCTATAAATCCAAATATTATTAGCCAATATTTGGTAAGCAACATACATAATCAAGCAATGGATTTAGAACAAGCAGTTGAACCAAATAGTATTTCTGAAGGACAAGAAACTATAAATGAAGATGATCCTGGGATTAATCAAAGCTCTGATTTATTAAAACCAGAGCAAAATTCATTTAAGGAGTGGTTATTAGATAGTTGTGACATGCTAGGACTTCCAGTAATAGCTATAGGTTCTTGTTCACTATTGCTCTGGGTACTTTTTCAGTCACTTCCTTCACAATCCTCTCCACCTACAAATAATTATAATCCCATGTCACCTATTCAAAATCCTATATCACCTATTCAAACCTTTGATCATGACTCATTAAACCCAAAACGCCTTAAAGAAAGAGATGACATTTATGAATCACTAAAGAATACTACTGGTACTGTTAATTCTCTTTCTAAGCATCTTAGTGCTTTAAGTAATTATGCTAAACCAGCAGTTGTCCACATTATATCTAACGGCAACATGCTTGGTAGCGGGCTTATCTATTCTTCAGATGGCATCATTGTTACCAATAACCATGTAGTAAGTGGAGCAAAAACTGTATTAGTTACACTATATGATGGTACAGAGCTTACTGGAAGTATTCTTGGAGCTGATTCAAAAACAGATCTTGCAGTTATTAAAGTTAATCAAGATAATTTGCCAGTCTTAAAATTAGCAAAGAATAAATCACAAGCTGGAGAGCTTGTTATGGCTATTGGTAACCCTAGAGATTTAGGTTGGAGTATAACCGTTGGAATTTTAAGTGACAATGAAAGAAAAGGGATTTTAGAAGAGGATAATGCGCTTTTACAAACTGATGCAGCAATTAACCCAGGTAATTCTGGAGGTCCTCTTTTAAATATGAATGGCGAGGTTATAGGTTTAAATTTTGGAGAGCTCCGTCATAGTCAAAATATAGGTTTCAGTATTCCAGCAAGTGTTATAGAAACTACTGTTCAAAGATTAGTTGAAAAATCTAAGTAAAAATTAATAAGTTCTCAGATACCTAGACTCTTCCCATGCAGTTACCTGAATTCTATATTCATCCCATTCATCCCATTTAAGAGCAAGAAACTGAGTGTAGATATGTTCACCTAAAGCATCTTTTGCAATTTTGCTTTTTTCCAGCTCTCTTAGTGCTTCTTCTAATGTGCCAGGTAGGCTATCCACTTTTAGTTCTGCTTTTTCTTTTGGATTCAGATGATAAATATTTCTATTTACCGGAGAAGGTGGCTCAATTTTATTTTTTATTCCATCAAGCCCGGCATAAAGCATACATGCAGCAACCAGATATGGATTTGCAGCTGGATCAGGAGATCTTAACTCTACACGTGTAGAGCTGCCTCTTTTATCCGGCACCCTACAAAGAGCTGATCTGTTTCCTGGAGACCATGCAATATAAACCGGTGCTTCATAGCCCGGGACAAGTCTCTTATAGCTGTTCACAAGTGGGTTAGTCACAGCACAGATACCACGAATATTTTTTAAAAGTCCGCCAATGTACCATTTCATTTCTTTGCTTAGTTTATCTGGTGTACTTGCATCAAAGAAAATGTTTTTCCCATCTTTAGAAAGTGATTGGTTGCAGTGCATACCTGAACCATTTTGACCAAAAATCGGCTTTGGCATAAAAGTAGCATGCATACCATGTTTGGCTGCAACAGCTTTTGTCACCCATCTAAAAGTAGCAATATTATCTGCTGCACTCAAAGCATCTTCATATTTAAAATCAATTTCATGCTGTCCGATTGCAACTTCATGGTGTGAAGCTTCGATTTCAAAACCCATCTCTTCAAGAGTATAAATAATTTCTCTTCTAACTGACTGACCTATATCAAGTGGTTCCACATCAAAATATGCAGCAACATCACTCGGGTCAATCGTCGGGTTTCCGTTAGCATCTTTATTAAATAAAAAGAACTCACACTCAGGTCCAATGTTCATCATATAACCATGTTCTTTTTCTACCAGTGCCAAAACTCTTTTCAGATTATTACGAGGACAGCCTGGAAATGGCTTACCATCAGGATCATAGATATCACACACTAATCTTGCAACTCTACCTTCAGAAGGTCTCCACGGCAATATTCTAAAAGTTCTTTTATCTGGATAAAAATAAAGATCTGATTTTTCAATCCTTTGAAAACCTTTTACAGAGCTGCCATCTAACATCAGTTCATTGTTTAGTGCTTTTTCTAACTGAGATATTGGGATGGCTAAATTTTTAACAATGCCATAAATATCTATAAACTGCATACGGACAAACTTTACATCATTTGCTTTTGCTTGCTTTATAATTTCTTCGTTTGTAGGTTCTTTTGATATGTTCATGGTTTTTGCGCCAGTTACTGTACTCATTTATTTCTCCTTTACTTGGGCCGTATAAAATTTTTAAAACATTTATATTTCAAAAACTGCTGCTTTCATAGGAGCTTTTTACAAAGAAAGCATTTCAACAAATGCAATTCTTTATAATTTTAGCGTATAGCGAATAACACTTAGCAAATAGTAATAAATATGTGACTCTTAAAACTTCCTTAGTCCTTCCTATACGTTAAAAGTGGTATATAAGATACATGTTCAAGATTAGATCCCCACAATTTGATGATTTAAAAAAAATTAAAGAGATAATCTGCAATAATCCACATGTAATAATTCATGAATTACCACTATATAAGTTTGCTTACTTCATTCAAAATTTAATCCCTTATAATTTACGCTTCTTTCCAAGTATTCATATTGCAGTTGAAGAAAAAAATATTCTTGGTTTTGTAATTTTAGAAAGTCTTTCCAAATCAAACAACTGCTGGCAAATTGATGAAGTTTTTGTATTAGATGAAAGCAGAAATAAAGGAATCGGAGAGGAGCTTTTACGATATGTGCTTTCAGTTTATGGCAGTCATGGCGTAGAGCATTTTTTAGCTGAAGTTGATTCACAAAACTTTCCAGCACTTTCACTGTTTCATCAGTGCGGTTTCAGAAGGTATGCAAAGGTAGGCTTTTATAAGAAAAACGTAGAAGCGTTGAATGCAACATCTCTACTGGACAAAGATTTTACCCTTAGACCACAGACAAATAATGACCTTGCAGAAATCGAAAAATTGGAACTTGCATCAATTCCACCTGATTTAAGGCCTGCCTTAGGAAGAGCAAAAGAATATTTTAAACAAAAGAAAAATACAACCGTTTTAATAGATAAATCCAGAAACCTGATTATTGGCTGGGGCCAGATTGAACTGTCAGGTGAAAGTAACTGCATTGAGATTTTGCTTAGTCCAGGCTGGACTCATTTATACGAAGAGTTTTTAAATACCATAATTTCCGAATATACCATTAAGGCTAATAACTGTAACGTAATAGTAAAAGCCTTTGATTACTTAACTGATCTAACTGAGGTCTTGACTAAGTCAGGATTTTTGCAAGTAGAAGTTAAAGAACTCTTAGTAAGAACTATCTGGCAAAGAGTAAAAGAAAGAAAAGCAAAAAAAGCAAAACTTGGAGCACCATCTATCGCTCCAACATAAAAAGATATAATTCTTATATATGAATTTCATCTATCCTCAAGCATTGTTTTTACTTATACTTATACCAGTTTATGTTCTATTACATTTTTATTTTGACAGAAAAAAGAAAAAAGATATTATTCCATTTGGAAACCTTGAGGTTCTTGTTGAAGCTATTTCCAAAACAAAAAAAATAGATCTCTTAAAACACTTACCATTAATTTTAAAGACCTTAGTATTTTTTCTCTTAATTTTTGCACTTGCAAGGCCAACAAGCACAATATACATGCCCATAAGAGATACAAAGGTAATGTTACTGATTGATATTTCAATTAGCATGGAAGCAAGTGATATAAAACCAGACAGAATTACTGCAGCAAAAGAAGCAGCTAAAAAATTTATACATGATTTACCAAGAGGTATTCAAGTTGGAATTGGTTTATTCAGCGGAAATGTAAGAGTCCTTGTAAATCCTACTATAGATAAATCCAAAGTATTGCACATCCTAAATAAATTAAACGCAAAAAATCTTGAGCCAGGAACAGCTATAGGAGATGCAATCCTGGCTGGAACAGAAGCAATATCATTTGATGATATTACCAGTAGAAATAAGCTTAAAAACAATAGAATCTTAGTATTAATTACAGATGGAGAAGCAAATGTAGGTGCTGATCCAGTATTTGCAGCAGCTCAGGCAAAAGTAAATAATATAACCATTCAGGCAATTGGGATTGGAAATCCGCTTGGGACGATAATCAGAGGAGGAATACTTACAAGACTAGATGAATATACTTTACAAGAGATCACCTCACTTACCGATGGCTACTATTTCAATGCTCAAAACTTACAAGACTTAAATAAAATTTATAAAAAAATCAGAAAAGCTATTAAGCTTATTCCACAGGAGACAGAAATTACTTTTATTCCGTTAAGTGCAGCATTTATAGTTTTAATTATTCTTCAAATTTTAAAATGGAGCAAGTTCAGATTTGCTTAGAAAAAATTAGCTGACTTCAAAAACATTAAATTGTTCTAGTATTTTTTCCCATTCAATTTTCACATCGCTAACCTTTGCACTTGGTGGACCTTTTTTACACCATTCAATGAGCTTTTCAATTTTTTCTTTTTCACCTTGAGCCAAAACTTCTACTTGACCAGTAGGTGCATTTCTTACCCACCCCCTCAAACCCAACCTTTGAGCCACTTCCTGGCATGAAGCCCTATAAAAAACTCCCTGAACTCTTCCTGAAATTGTTAAATGAGCTTGTTCCATAAAGCTCAGATTACTTTAGACTCAATTGCTTCTTCTTTTTTCCTTCGCGTTCCGGTTTTGTAAAAATAAAATAAAGAGGCAAGAATATAGACATTGCTGCAAAGAAGCAAGCCACATAAACCAAGACAACTTTCCAGATCTCCATCTATAAATCTCTTCTTTCGGTGTTGATTATATCATAGCTTTGAAAAATAAAATTTAATCCAAAGTAAGCTAGCAATAATGAATAGCCAAAAGAAATTAAAAACATAGTTGCTCCATATTCACTAAAGGTTTGAAATGGATATAAAAGTATTTTACCCATTGGAGCGAGTAAAGCAATTCCTCCTAATTCTATTATTCTTGATCTAAATTTTTGTTCTTCAGTAACCATATAAAATATGGCAAGTATATAACACAACTTTATAAAATCATGTAACCAAAGGTTACATCAAATATAAAAATTTATTTGAAACTTACAACTATTTAATTATTTATTAGTTCTGTTTTTATGATAACTAGCTAAATAGTTAACAAACTCATCTCCAAAGTTAGCTGGACTAAATGCCAGGGGCAACCACTCTTTAATGCTGGTTTTTCCTATGCCTGTAATTTTTCCTTCTTCGTCATGACTTACTAGAAATACTGGCGGATCATGTTCTTCTTCTCTTACCAGTTCTCCTTGCAAGTTATATTCAAGTAAGTGTTGCCTATCTTTGTACATTACATCAGGCATCATATTTGGATCTTCAGCTACAACAATCACGCTTTGTATACCTGAAGAATCGTCTTCCCTTCTTCCTTGTCTTACTGCATCTCTTAGTGCATAAATAGGGTGATATTCTACCATTACGTCTCTACCGCCATGATGTAAACCACGATTTGTAACTATGGTTGCATAGTATCTTCTCTCAGGATGAATCTTTGGCGGGCAGTAAGGATCATTTGTTAGAAATTTTCCTTCTTTTATTGTCTTAGCAACTAAACTATTAAAGTCACCTTTATTCATTCCTAAAGCAGAATATACTTCAAGTCTCTTTCTAGCACCTATGTTTACTTCACGAGGAGTATCAAAGGTAAACGTTGACATTGGCACCACTACAGCAAGCCCTCCTTCAGGAGCACCAGATGCTATTTCAAAATTAGTACCGAAAGTATCTCTCATAATATCCCTGCAATTTCCACATGGACTAGGAACATTTCCTGGATTACCTGCAATAATTCCAAGAACAAGGTCATCAGGATTCTCTCCTGATAGTGACAAGCTAGATCTATGTGCTGCAACTGCAGATTCTTCTCCATGGAGAGCCTGACAAGATCCATACTCTACATTTCCTGCGGGCAAAGCGTGAGAGTTAGTTATAACTCCTTCTTTAACAAAATAATTTGAAAACTTTGGATGTGCTACTTTTGAATTAACAGAAACAGTAAGAGCTTGTTCGTATATAGGAATGCGTTCTTGCTGCTCTTTTCGTAACTCAACTGTTTGAGGAGGAGTGTTGCGACGAAGAGGAGCAAGAGCTTTAAAATCCCATTTTCCTGTTGTTGTTTTGTTTACTGCTTCTACTACCATGGTTAACCTCTCTTTACTTTCTATTTACCTTGTACTTACCTTTACCCTCTACCTATCGAGAGTAAAAAGTAACCTTAGTTTAAGTAAAAAGGAATTAAAGAAAGATGTAAAGATAACAGTATGTAAATAAGGTTATAGAGATTAAGAAAATAGATTTTAATTTTTTACAATTACAAAACAAATACCTTACATCCGGCATACATCAAATATGAAATTTATTTAAGACTAGCGCCAGTTAAGCTTTTCTTTAGTCCCCAACTACTTTCAAACTCATCAATCAAGCTGTCTACAAGCATGTTCCAATTTTTATTTGTTTCTTTTAAAACTTTTCTTTGTCTTTTACTACTTGTACCACGTTTAAAAATTTCTTTTAGATTTCTCAGTTCCTTATCTGCTTTTAATTCTTTTGCTGTCGGTTCAAGTTCAAATATAAGTTTTTCAATGGCATCTTTTACTGAAACTGTTTTACCAAGTGAATCCATAATTAGTACTCCATCTATGCCATACCTTGCTGCACGCCATTTATTTTCCCGGATTAAAAATGATGGCAGATGACCAATTTCATCCCGACAGCGATATTTTTTGGCAAGATCGGCAATAAGCGCCTGTATAAAAGCTGCTATAGATATAACATCATCAAGCAAAGGCATTGCATCACATACCCTAACTTCTATAGTTCCAAAATCAGGATGCGGCCTTACATCCCACCAAAGCTCACGTATTGATTCAATAGTTCCTGCCTTTTTTAAAACACTGACTAAATCATTGAACTCTTCATAGCTGTGTAATTTAAACGGTAGCCCTGTAGTCGGTAATGTTTCAAGGATCTTTACCCGATAAGATTCCATTCCTGAGTCTCTTTTTACCCAGAATGGTGAGCTGGCAGAGAGTGCTAAAAGATGCGGGAGGTAATCCATAAGCGCATTATTAATTACTATTGCCTCATCACCACTACCAACCCCAATATGAACATGAAGACCAAAAATCAGCATTCGTTTTACAGGCATTTGAATTTTATCTACTATATCCTGGTATCTTTTTAGAGGAGATATTTTCTGCAGTGCCCAGTTCGTAGTGGGATGAGTGCCTGCCATTGTAAGCTTTATGCCAAGCTTACTTGCATGCTCATATAAAACCCTGACATGTTTTATCAAATCATTTTTAAGTTCATCAATTGTGAGGCAAGGAACACTATTTATCTCAATAACAGATTCAAAAAGTTCATGTTTTACATGTGGGTAACCGTTTAATGATTTTAAGAGTTTAGTTGTTCCGGTAGTAAGCTCTTTTGTATTTGGATCAATTAGCTGAAGCTCTAATTCAACTCCAACAGTATGATTTTTACAAGCATTAAAATGTCTTACCGGCATAGTTTTCATTTTAACATTGTGCATGCAGGAATGCTAAATAGATCTAGTGTAGGGTGTCATTGCGAGGAAGCCTGAAGGGCTGACGAAGCAATCTCGATCGTCTTTTAAAAAATCATTTGGGATTGCTTCGCCCGCCAAGGCAGGCTCGCAATGACATAAATTAACTCATCACCATTGTTTCCGGGCTATATTCAAACTGTACTCCTGAAATATATACAGTATCACCCTCTTTTGCTCCTGATTTTTCTAACTCATCAAAAATACCAATGCTTTTTAATATTCTCATCAGATGAGCAACAGACTGGTAATCCTTTAAGTCAGTTACAGAAAGTAGTCCTTCAATTTTTTTACCCTCGACGTAAAATTTCTTTTTTTCTTTATACACAGTAAATTCATCTAACCCATGATCAGTTGCCTGCGGATCATAAAACGTCTGAACTTCAAGGTTTTCTTCTTTCGGATATTTTTCAAGCATCTCAAACAATTGATTAAGCATATTATTCAGATTTTTCTTAGTAGCTGCTGAAATAAATAAAGGATTTAGTTTTTTCTTTTTAAATCTTTCTTTTAATTTCTCACATTCATCCTCTGATAAAAGATCAATTTTATTCAAAACTAGTAACTGTTTACGTTTTAAAAGAGATTTATCATATTCTTTAAGTTCATTCTGAATGATTTCATAAGCACTAAGAGGCTCTGTACCATTTACTCCACCTGCATCAATAATATGAATCAATAATCTTGTTCTTTCAATATGTCGTATAAAATCATGTCCTAATCCAGAGCCAAGCGAAGCACCTTTAATAAGTCCTGGTATATCAGCTATTACAACACCATCACCATCAGGCTTTCTAAGCACACCTAGATTCGGTACAAGTGTAGTAAAAGGATAGTCAGCAATTTTTGGTTTTGCATGGCTTATAACACTTATAAGGGTAGACTTACCAGCATTGGGCATTCCAATAATCCCAACTTCTGCAATTAGCTTAAGTTCTAGTTCAAGCTCGCGTTCTATAACCGGCTCTCCAGGTTCACAAAAATGTGGTGCCTGTCTTGAACTGGTCGTAAAATGTGAATTACCCCTGCCGCCTTTTCCTCCTTCAGCAACTAGAACTTTTTGTTTATCAATAACTAGATCTGCAATAATTTCTTTAGTTAAAAAATCTTTTACAACTGTACCGCGTGGAGCTTTTATAACAAGATCTTCTCCAGCTTTACCACTCATATTTTTTGGTCCGCCTTTTTGACCATCACCAGCTTTAAAAATTGATTTGTATTTAAAATCAAGAAGCGTGCCCAGATTCTCATCTGCTTCAATGTAGACATTCCCGCCTCTGCCACCATCCCCACCAGCTGGACCTCCTCGCGGTTCAAACTTTTCCCGCCTCCAGGCAACAATGCCATTGCCGCCCTTACCAGAGGAGATTTTGATTTTAGCGGTGTCAATGAATTTCATTTGTTATTCTTTTCAATTTATGGTTGAAAGGGCGGGATAAATCCCGCCCCTACAGAGAACAATATTCTACCGCTTCCCTAAATATTTGTCTAAACATTACAGGTGTTAGCTTTCCAGTTTGTGTATTTTGTCTGCTTGGATGATAACTTGCTATTAAAGTGTGAGGCAAGTCTTTTGATTTATAAATTGCTCCGTGAGAAAATTTAAAATCCTTCTTTCTAGGAAGGACGTGCCAGTGACACACCCCTGCAGAAAACAACCATTTTAAATACCCATCAAATGCTATCTTCCCAAGTGCAATGATTACTTTTACATTTTTCAATAATTTTATTTCTTCTTCAAAATATGGAAAGCAATTCTCCAATTCTTTCGGCGTGGGCTTATTTTGAGGTGGAGCACATCTGCCTACTGCTGTTATATAGCAGTTTTTTAGAATGAGGCCGTCATTGGCATGGATAAGAGCAGGGTTAAACCCTGCCCCTACAGGTTTATTACAAAGACCAACTTCATGCAAAATTTTGTACATAAAGTCTCCTGAGGAATCCCCGGTAAACATTCTTCCCGTTCTATTTGACCCAAATCTTCCCGGTGCAAGCCCTAAAATTAAAATTTCTGCATCATGATCTCCAAAACTTGGAACAGGTTTGCACCAATACGTGGAATATTTTTCTTTGATCTGGTTTAAATACTTAACAAGGCGAGGACATTTTTTACACAATGTGACTTGCTTTTGTAATTGCAATAATTTATTCATCATTCATGTAGGTTCGTAGCATGCTACGAACCTACAAACGGGATTATTTTTACCTTCTATCAATTGGTACAAATTCTCTTTGAGGTGGGCCTTGATAAAACGCTCTGGGCCTAATTAATCGATTATCAGAGAGCTGCTCAAGGATATGAGCTGACCAGCCAGCCATTCTACTTAAGACAAAGATTGGTGTATAAAGTGGAATTGGAATTCCAAGCAAGTAATAAACAAGTGCAGAATAAAAGTCAGCATTAGGAGGAAGTCCTTTCTTCTCCTTTACTATTTTTTCTATTCTTTCTGCTATTTCATAATACTTTGGGGTTCCTTTTTTTACAGCTAGTTCCTGGGCATATTTTTTCATGACATTAGATCTGCCATCACCTTTTTTATAAACTCTGTGACCAAAACCCATGATTTTTTCTTTTCTGTTTAACATATCCAGTATGCCGGCTTCAGCATCAGATGGGCTTGAAAACTTTAACATTAATTCCATTGCTGCTTCATTTGCACCACCATGGAGAGGGCCCTTTAAAGCACCAATCCCAGAGGTAATGGCTGAATAAATATCAGACATAGTTGAAGCAGTAACCCTGGCACAAAAAGTAGATGCATTAAACTCATGTTCTGCATAAAGAATAAAGCTGGCATTTATTACTTTTTCTTCAAATGAATCCGGCTCTACACCTGTAACCAACTGTAAAAACCTACCTGCATAAGATAAGGTTTTCGTAATTTTTGGCACTGGCTGATTTTTGGAAAGATGAAACCATGTCATAAGTGCAAAAGGTAGTTTAGCTATAAGTGAATAAGCAATTTGTTTGGTTTCTTCAACAGAATACTGCTTATTTTCTTCAATAGCACCAATAAAGGAAACCGATGTCCTTAAAACATCCATAGGACTTGCTGCTTGTGGAATTTGTTTTAAAACTTTAACAAGTGGTTTTGGGATTTTTCTTTCCTGAATAAATAATTTTGTAAGTCTTTTAAGTTCTCTTTTCTTTGGAAGTCTTCCCTCGATTAACAAATGTGCAACTTCTTCAAAATTTGCATTTTCAGAAAGAGCAGTTGCACTATAGCCTCTATACAGAAGGCTTTCATTTTCAGGATTTATCGTACAGATAGAAGTACTTCCAGCAATGACATCTTCCAGTCCCTTTGTAAATTGTTCAGTAAGCGTTGTTGACATCTTTTTCTCCTCAGTTATTTAGCTATAATAAAGCATTTGTCATTTTTTATCAATTGGTTATTTATTACAGCTGGCTCTGTGGTGACGTTGCTCCTCGAGCCAGCTTTCCATCAACCGCTCGGCTTGCCAAATAATTGGTCAAGCCTCGCTCTATTAACTAGTCTTTATTAAGGCTTAACCCTTTCTCCATTTCATAATAATTCAGGAGTCTGTATAGCTCATCCCTGGTCTGTAAATTATTTAAAATTGATTTCTGGGTACCTTCCTTTTTAAGAGTCTGATATACCTCTTCAACAGCTTTCATCATACGCCTGAAGGCAGTTAACGGGAAGATAACAAACCTCACTCCTATAAGCTCAAATTCATAAACTGATATGTATGGAGTCTTGCCAAACTCTGTCATATTAGCTAATACAGGAATCCTGAGAGAATCTACAAACCTCTTATACTCATCTTTGCTCTCAAGTGCTTCAGCAAATATTGCATCTGCACCTGCGCTTTGATATTTCTTAGCACGCTCCAAAGCATCATCAAAGCCTAGAACATTTCTTGAATCAACACGAGCAATTATAAAAAAATCAGGATTTGTTCTGGCCCTAGTAGCATTTTGAATTTTCAAAGCCATTTCATCTGGAGAAATAACTTCTTTACCAGATCTGTGACCACAGCGTTTTGGAAAGACTTGATCTTCTAAATGAATACCTGCTGCACCAGCAGATTCTAGTCGTCTAACTGTCTCTGTTTCATTTCCAAACCCAGTGTCTGCATCGACCAATAGAGATGTTACATTTAACGTTTCAATATTTGTAATTCTCTTTGTTTCTGTTACAACATCATCTAATGTCGTAATCCCTAAATCCGGTACACCAAAACATCCAGTTGCAATACCAGAACCAGAAAGATACAGTGCACTAAATCCAGCATTTTTTGCCAGTAGAGCAGATGCTGCATTAAATGCACCTGGTATAACAACAATTTTTTGTTCTTTTAAGAGTTGGTGGAAGGATTTCACAGTTAAAAAATCTTTTACTTTAGTTTTTCTTTTTTTGTTTTTGCCTGTTTAGATCATACAAAAAATAGGATACAAGGAGCATAGCTGGAACTATAATTACCGCAATCATTAATAATCCGACATAATCATTGGTCATTCTTGCTCTCCTTAACAGTATTATATCCTACATAGAATAAAAACCAGCTAAGCAAAGAAATAACAGAACATATTATCACTTTGTTGATTGAAAATCTCTTTTCTAAAAGTAAATATTGAAAAGTCATCGAACCTATAGGAACAAGAAAAGAAAAGCCTAAATTTTTAAATACACTTGAAACATATTTTTGTTTTTCTGTAACCACTACATAAAAATATCACTAAGTTTTCTTTTAAGATGTAACCAAAGGTATCAAAACAAAAGAAAAATATTAAACCTTAATTAAGAATGTGATCTCTTATTTAGTGATCACAGGTAAAATCTCTGATAAGTTTAAGACATTTTTTACGTCCATTACCTTTTTCAATTTGTTCTCTTAAAAAGCTTTACGGCGTTGGTGTTGATTGTGGAACACAAGCACAGTATGGTGATGTTGAGTTTTGGATGCATTTTCCTGTAGGAACATTAGGTAGGTCACCAGGTAGGGGGCAAGGAAGACTTGACTTAATACAAATGCCTTCATTATATGTGCAGGGAGGTGGATCACAATTTGGTAATGGGTATGCAATGCAAATGCAAATTGGTGCACCAGAGCAACCTTGACTACATTCACCTGGTTGTCCTTTTGATGTTTTACACTTTTGTTTCCAGGGACATATAGGCACTACACTACTCTCATAAGCTTCAGTACAAGGATCTCCATAACTTGCTTTTGTTTGCAGGGAAACCCCTGCTCCAAGGACAATTGAAAGTGCTATAAAAACCAAATATTTTTTCATTTCATTCTTGCTCCTAGCTAAGTCATTTTTACCCCCCCCCCCGAGAATTTATAACTAGACTGTTTGTACTAGAGTAAAGAACAGAAGCTAAACCCAAGAATTTCTTGTTCCTTATTTCTGAAAGAGGGATAGCCCTAAAGCTTTGAATTCTTTCATGTCATTCCAGGCTTGACCTGCCCGCTCCACCTTGTCGGAGACGAGGCGAGGAAATCCAGCATAGTTACGCTTGCGGCAATTTTCTGGATTCCCGCTTGGAGGCTATCTCAAAACTCTGTAATGAAAGGCCACTATTTTTCTAACAAAACATCATGACATGTGGGAGGATAAAAATATGCCACGTCGTCATGAACTTTCTGAAAAGCAATGGA
>JACQBQ010000013.1 GCA_016201905.1 Candidatus Melainabacteria bacterium
AGCTTCTATCTTGTGAAAGACCCTTAAAAGGTCTTTTTCGTTAATTAAAATCATATGCCTGTCTAGCTCACTTTCAAAGCTTTTGACAGGCTTTTTTATTGAAAAGTGGCCTTTTGTGAATTATTCACATCTCGTTCTAAGAGGAAAAACCATAAACCAAGATAAATCGCCGAATACAAAGCTTAAAATCCTCTGAAGATTACATATCTGCTGCGAGAAAAAGCCGCTGATGTATTCTTTAGTTTCAAGCTC
The DNA here is from genome assembly GCA_016201905.1 of Candidatus Melainabacteria bacterium. Taxonomy (GTDB): domain Bacteria; phylum Cyanobacteriota; class Vampirovibrionia; order 2-02-FULL-35-15; family 2-02-FULL-35-15; genus JACQBQ01. Next base: position 253 of record JACQBQ010000013.1, read on the forward strand.
TAGACCAGCATCAGTAAAAATATCACCCATCTCCTCATGAGTATAGCCCCACCTCACATGTCCTCCATCCTCATATTCAGACACTTTGTCAGTAAAGAGATGATTATAGTACTTATAAGGTGCTGTCAATAAAATACGACCACCTGGATTTAAAAGTTTTGAAAGAGCAGACAGTAATTTACAATCTTCCTTAATATGTTCAATTGTTTCAAAACAAATTATTTGATCAAATAAGCCTATATCATTTGAAAGTGATGACAAATTTCTAAGGTCCCATTCAATAAAATTTGCATTTTGGATTCCTAATAGCATAGCTCTTTCCTGTGCAACACTATTGTTTCTTTTATCAAAGGAAATCCCAAGGGCATCATTACCAAGCTTAGCAGCATAAAGCGTAAATGTTCCTGAGCCACAACCAGCGTCAAGTGTTCTAAGAAAGCCAGGCTTAAGGTATTTTTTTAACCAGATAAATCGATCAAAAGAAGGAGGATCACCAAATAAGACCAAAGAGGTTAAACCAAATAATTTTATTATTGCATTTTTCATAAAGCCTTCAGATTACGATAAACTTCTAGTATCCTTTTAGCTCTTTCAAAGTATGTATGAACTTGCACTTTTTTATTTGCTTCCATTTTAAATCTTTCTATTGCATTTTCATTTTTAAGAAACTCATCTATTTTTACTTTAAGCTCATTAGGATCCTCAAAGCAAGAAATATCTTTCCCTTCTTCAAAAAATTCACACTGTTCTACTGTCCTTACAGTTAGCATAAATCCCTTACAAGCCGGTATCTCAAATGTTCTCATATTATGAGCATTATCATTTTGTTTCCTTACCAAATTTAAAATAATTTTTGAAGCACTGCATACCTTAGCAAAATCCTCACCTATTACATCTCTCTCTTTCCATTTTCTCCTCAGTGGTGAACCAGTTTTTAATTTCTCCCAACTATTACCCCAAATTGCAATATCATAAGACTGAACCTGCTCAAGACATTCTTCACGCTCTTTATCCCATGAACCAATAAAAGCAATGTCACTTCCATAAATATTTTTCTCATCATTTGAAATATTCATTGGGTAATGAAGAGTAGGATCATATGCAAAAGGCAAGTATTCAACACATTTTGCACCTGCACTTTTTAGCTGTGGTACAAGAAATTTCCCCCAAGTGAAGTAACAGTCATAGTATGGGATTGCGCTTCTGATTAAATTATTTGATGCGCCACGATTTAAATTAAATGGATTATCGGGGTTAAAATTGATCAGCACTATATTATTAAGCTCTTTAACTTTTTTTAGAGTTTGGGGGGAGATAAATATTCCTTTTATAACAAAAACAAGTTCAGGGTTAAGTGCTTTAACTCTTTCTAGTAATTTGCTATTTAAAACACTGCAGAAAAAATTATCAAGAATCCAATTTACATACTTATATTTTGCAAATGGATTAATAGATTGATATTCCTTAACTAAATCAAACCGACTAACATCACAACCTATTTGCTTAAAAGCATTGTAATAAGACAACCCTAAGGAACCCTTTGGAAACTCACTTATAAGAAGAATTTTCATCATTATATAAATTTAGTGTTTCAACTTTTTATACTGTTCATAATATTTCAATATACCTTTTACCCCTTCATTATAAGACCAGTATTTAATAATATCAGCAGAACATCTTCCCATTTTTTTTATCAATTCTGGGTTAGAGAGAAGTTTACTTAAAATCACTACGAGCTCTCTTACATTTCCTGAAGGATAAACAAAACCATTTTCACCATCTCTAAGCAGATCTCCTCCTGCTCCAACTTTATCACTTACAATAATTGGAAGATTAAAACACATGGCCTCATTTACAACTAAGCCCCATGGTTCAAATTCTGACGGCAGAACAAAAACATCTGACATAGCATAGAATTCAGGCAACTCAGATTGATTTCTGAAACCCATAAAGTAAACATATTGAAGCTGGTTTTCTCTAGCAAAAGCTTCCATTTCATTACGTAAAACTCCATCACCCACAAAAACCAAGGCAGCTTTTGTTTTTTTTTCAACTTCTACATATGCAGAAAGAAGATCCATGGGATTTTTCTTTGATATAAATTTTCCGGAAAAAAGAATGACAGGAAGATCAACTGGAATATTAAACTTTTTTTTCAATTCATTTTTTTTAGGCAGAAGGGCTTGGGCTTTTGAAAAGAAGAAATCATTATCAACCGTATACGGCACAAGATAAATTTTTTCTTTGGGTACTCCATAGCTCTCATAGAACTCTGAATTATACTTACCAATTGCAAGAAAGGCTGATATTTTCTTAAAAAGCATTTTCAGTATTTTTTCTTTTAGCCAATTTTTTACTGGGCTATTAGTAAAATGCAATAAGTTTGACTCTCCACGAAGCAAAACAGGCACACCTTTTGCATATGCTGTTAAAACAGTCAACAAATTTGTAAAACTTGACCAGCCATGTACCCAAACAGCATCAAAATTTTCTTCTTTTATTTTTCTTATAATCTGTGGATTAATCAAACCCCAAAACCTTGAGACATTTGGAAAAGGACTTTTATTCGGCAAAAATTCAAAATTATAGCCATCCAATAAGAGTATATCCCATTTTATTTCTTGACCAAATCCTGAGTCCTTATATAATTTAAGCCCCCAGTCAGAACAGAAAAAAACTTTTAGATCAATTTCTGGGTATTTTGCTATTTCTCTAAAAAAAGGAGCCTGATATTGAATAGGATGAGAGGTAATCACTGCCAGATGAAATTTATTGTTGACATCATTTTTTTCCATACTAATTTTTTCTACATTCAATAAATAATGAATCCTGCCTATGTTCAACCAAATCGATGTCTTCAATCATACTTTCTCTAAATGATTTTTGTACAATATTTACAAAACCGGTTTGCTTAAGGAGTAAAGAAAGGGAGAAAAAGTCATACATCCATAAGTGTGCTTGCCGTGAAGTTCTTAAAAACAAGAGTTGTATAAATTGCCTACTAGCTTCAGAATCTTCACGCTGTTCTTGTTTAGCTCTTTCAATTCTTTCTACATACTCTTTTGCTTCTGTAAAAAGGTCTGGAACAGCTATCCTCAAAATCCCCCCATCTGACAAGACAACATAACACTTCTCAAGTAGTTTCAAACAATCATCATATAAAACATGCTCAAGAAAATGTGAAGTATAAATAACACCACAACTGCTAGGCAAAATTTCAGGAAAGTGTTTAGTCAGATCACAAAATATAATTCTAGGATTATATTCAGCATTATAAGCCTCTTTTGAAAGAATATTAAAAGAAAATAAAACTTTTTTAATCACATTACATAAAGGTATTTTAGCCAGCAATACATTAGGAGAAGAATCAACATTAATCCATCCTTCTGGAGCAATTGTACCGCAGCCCAAGTTTAATCTTAATCCATTCTTAGAAGTATTCTTTGCTAGCATAATTATTCACATAAAATAGCTATTATTTTTTTTTGAAATTCTACAAAAGAAAACTCCTTTTCAAATCTTTCTTTCCCAGCCTTGCCTATTTTATCTCTTAGCAAATCATCTTGTAAAAGATTAGTAACTGACCTTGATATAGCTTTCTTCTCCGGCTCTACAAGATAACCTGTTTCTCTATCCTTAACAACCTCCGGTACAGCTCCAGCATTAGCACCAATACAGGGCTTAGCAAAGTACATGGCTTCCAAAAAAACTATACCAAATCCTTCCTGTGTACTTGGAAGAATAAAGAGATCACATAACTTGTAATAGGATATCAACAGTTCATTTGATACTTTTCCGGTAAAAATTATTTTCCCAGCTAAGCTTAAATTCTTCGCTAATTTTTCTAATCTTTTTTTATCCGAGCCATCGCCCACTACTACATAAAATGCATCTGGCACTTCTTTAAGAATTCCCGGCATTGCCTCTATAACTAAATCAATGTTTTTATATCTTTCATGCGCTTCAAGCCTTGATACTGTAAGAATCATCTTGCCAGAAGGCAGTGACAGATCATTTCTATCCTTATAAGAAGATTTTTCATCAAAAAACGGTTCTAAAGTGCATGGCATAATACAAAATTTTGATTTTTCAAATGAGTTAAACAATAAAATTTGATTTTTAGTATATTCACTTATAGACACAATTTTTGTAAGGTGCCTCAAACTAAATCTCTGAAAACAAGGTAATTTCCCTGCAACATCAATACCAAAAACTATTAGATAAAGTTTTGCTTTTACAGAAAACAATCTTAAAATACCTGCCAAAGGAGAATAATTTACATGACCTATTACTATAATTGAAGAATGTAAAGCATTTAATATAGCTGAGATAATAAATTTAAACTTAGAGCCATTAAATGACAAATACTTGACTTTACTTCGATTTATATAAAAATCACTTATTGTATTATTTCCCTTATCATTTAAAACCAATAATGTAACTTTCCAACCTCTATGTTCAGCTATATTACTAAGAGACTTTACAAGTGAACGATTAAAAGTTTGTATACCACCTAACTTATCGAAAAGATCAGTCAATAAAACAAGAATATGCATTTAATAATTTCTTTTTTACCTTTCCGCAGAAGTAAAAGTTCATTATTTGTTTACAGGCACACCTGAAATTTGTTCCCTCAATAAGGATAAATCTGAATCTATCATACTTTTCACCAGCTCTTCAAAAGAAACTTTTGGCTCCCAGCTAAGCTTTTTCTTTGCCTTCGAATAGTCCCCTCTTAACTCAAAGATTTCAGCAGGCCTATAGAACTTTTCATCAACCTTTACATAATCAGTCCACTTAAGACCAACACTCTTAAATGCAATTTCCACAAATTCTTTCACTGAATGACATTCACCTGAAGCTACTACGAAATCTTCCGGCTCATTCTGCTGGAGCATCTGCCACATAGCTTTAACATAATCTCCTGCAAAACCCCAGTCTCTCTTTGGTTCAAGACTACCTAATCTCAATTCTTTTGCTAATCCAAGTTTGATTTTTGCAACCGTGGTGGTGATTTTTCTAGTTACAAACTCATGTCCTCGTCTTGGAGATTCATGATTAAATAAAATTCCACTTAAAGCAAACATATTATAGGACTCTCTGAAATTTCTTGTTAAATGATAACCAGCTACTTTTGAAATCCCATATGGAGAACGTGGATAAAATGGAGTATTTTCATTTTGAGGTATCTGACCAACATTGCCAAACATTTCACTTGTTCCAGCAAAATAAAATTTGCAATGAGGAGCTCTTTCTTTTATAGCTGATAAAATCGAAAGTGTACCATTAACATTTGAGTTCATTGTTGAAAATGGATCTTCAAAGGAGTGGCTGACAAAACTAAGCGCTGCCAGATGATAGCATTCATCCGGTTTTACTTTTTCTATTACATTGTAAATACTTGCATAGTTTTCTAATGATGCTGAGTGAAGAGTCAATTTTTCAGTGATATGTTTTATTCTGCAGAACTTATGCTCAGGATTTTCAATAGCCGTATGCCTAACAATTCCATGAACGTCATATCCTTTTTCAAGCAATAGCTCAGCAAGATATGAGCCATCTTGACCTGTAATTCCTGTAATAAGTGCTTTTTTCATTTATAACTTGCTCCTAATTTAAAAATTACCCAAAACTACAAGTGCCCAAACCCTCGACCAATGAACTTTACCATCTTTAAAATCATTCCAGATCTTCTTTACAAATTTCTGTTCAAGATTGTTATTTAACAGGGATATTTCTTGCATGTTTTCCCAATTATCATAAATCCATTTTTCAAATGGGAAGGTAAAGCCCATTTTTGTCCTTTTATATACACTTTTTGGAAGAGCTTCACCCATTGCTTTCACTAACAGTGGTTTGTTGACACCATTGCTCAGCTTTAAAGAGGGGTTTAAGCTAAGAATTTTTTCCACTAAAATATGATCAAGAAATGGCACTCTAATTTCAACTGAATGTCTCATCCCCATAAAATCAGCATCTTTGAGCAGTTGATTTTGAAGATAGTGTTTGAAATCCAACAAATTAAAAGTTAAAGCCAGGGGAAGATTTCTTGATAGTGTAAAAGAGGCTAAAGTTTCCAATTCTTTTGTTGACATACCCATAGCTCTTTGAATTTCTTCTGGAGTAAAAAGTCCTCTAAACATAAGATAACTATTTTCATTTGTCGGGTTTGCCATATAACACAATTTTTCATGAGCAATCCTGCCTGTCAACTTTTCCATCCCTAAATAACTATTTACTAAGCCTTTTCTTGCAAAAGGCGGCAGAGCATTTAAAGCTTGTCTGGCAAAATTTAAAATGTTCGCTTTTTTAAAATAACTATAACCCATAAAAATCTCGTCACCGCCAATCCCTGACAATACTACTTTGAGTCCAACCTCTTTAGCTGCTTTAGCTATAAAGTAAGTGTTAACACCATCAACAGTAGGCTGATCCATAGCCTTTAATATTAGGGGAAGTTCATTTTGAAAATCATTTGTAGAGAGTAAGACCTCATGGTGTTCTGTATTATATTTTTTAGCTACTTCTTTAGCATAATGAGCCTCACTGTAATCCTTTTCCTGGAAGATAACTGAAAGTGTCTTAAGAGGCATATCTCTAAAACCACTTGCTAATGCTACAAGAGATGAAGAATCAATTCCACCACTTAAAAAAACCCCAAGAGGAGCATCGCTTACCAAATGAATCTTAGCAACATCTAATAGCAAATCCCTGGCTTCATTTGCAGCTTCATCAAAAGAATCTAAAGTAGAAATTTTAAAACAATCTAAAAGGTTCCAATATTGTTTTATATTTCTGCTTCTTTCATCGACGATCATATAGCTAGCAGCAGGAAGTGAAAATATATTTTTTATAGTAGTCATAGGTGCAGGAACAGAGCCTAACTGTAAAAACTTAACCATGGCTTCTTCATTAACACTTTTTGAGACCAAATTATTTTTAACTATGGCTTTAACCTCAGAAGCAAAAATTAATTTTTCATCATCCAAATAATAATAAAGTGGTTTAATTCCAAGTCTATCTCTTGCTAAAATCAGACGATTACCACCTTGAGTCTCTCTTGAATCATAAATAGCAAAAGCAAACATGCCTCGCAATCGTAAAAGAAGACCTTCTATTCCCCATTCCTCATAACCATAAATTATTACCTCAGTATCTGACTTTGATTGGAATTTATATCCCTTATCTGCTAACTGTCCACGTAACTCTTGAAAATTATAAATTTCACCATTATATGTTATCCAAATAGTTTTATCAGAATTAGCCATTGGTTGATGACCTGAAGAAGACAAATCAATTATTGAAAGCCGTCTGTGTCCTAATGCAATTTTTTTATCTTCCGAAATGTAAATTCCAGCATCATCTGGACCACCATGCAACATAGAATCTCTCATTGATATAACAAGAGGCTCCAACTTGGCACCTAATTTTTCCTTAAAGTCTGCTATGCCAACAATTCTACACATAGGTTAGAAATTACTAATAAATAAAATGATTCCAAATGAGTAAGATTTTACCTTATTGAAAGAATCTTTGTATAGCAGGTAAATTCATTTAAATCTTTTACTGTATCAATCCCCCGCCAATAATCCATAGATTTATAACCAAACATTAGCTTTTCTTTAGCAAGCTGAGGAAATGTCGTGGTTTCATGATCTCCTCTGTCCGGCAAATATTTTTTTACTTCATGTTCAAAAATATAAATGCCGCCGTTTACCCAGTAAGGCAAAGTACGCTTTTCATCAAATCCGTCTACAAAACCATTTGCATCCATTCTTACTATGCCATATGGACTTTTATAAGGAAATAAACAAATCGTTGCAATTGCAGGTTTATTATTTTTATGTGCAATAATAGCATTCTGTAAGTTCATTTCAGTATAAATATCTCCATTAGTAACTATAATAGCTTCATCTGAAAGTATTTTGTCCCAGGCTTTTTTAACTGCTCCACCTCTACCTAAAGGCTCACTTTCAACAGAGTACTCAATCTCAACGGAAAATCTTTCCCCATTACCAAAATAATCTTTTATTACTTCATTTAAATACCCACAAGCAAAAATAACTTGGGTGACACCGTACTTAACTAACCATTGCAACTGATACTCAAGGATAGGCTTACCTTCAATCTTTAGCATGCCTTTGGGGCAATTGTTTGTAAAAGGACTAAGCCTTTCTCCTTTCCCCCCTGCTAATATAATGGCTTTCATTGCTTCCTTTTTATTTACTAGTCCTTATTATAATTAAAGATTCCCCCATATTCAGGTGATTATAAACTAAAATCAAACGGTTTTGTCTTTTTCATAAGGTTTGTTTCTATATACCACAATTCCCCACAATGTTTTCATTTCTGCCTTGCAGATATGTTATCTAAATATGAATCCAGTTTAATTAATAAAGCTACAGGTGTAAGCAAAAAAATCAATATAGCTAAACCTATATTTTTTAATAAAATCAAAAACTCACTTTGAAAATTAACTGGGATATTTGGACTATCTAATAAATGAGAGCCGTTTTTTACATGGAATTTTTCATACTTTTTAGCATTCAAATGGAAGTCTGTTTTTCTTTTTGAAATATCTATTTCCATATAGTTAAGCTATCGGCAACTTACCGTAGGTGAAATACCTTACACTTCGTCACTTTTATCGGCAAAAACATTGTTTTCTAAACAATTCTTGAAAAAACAAAGATTTAATTTAATATGGTGTAGGGATAGCATTAATTTATGAACATTTGGGTAGATATTGATGAACTGAAATTTCTACCTCTTTTAGAAGCTCTTTTAGAAGAGCTTCAATCCAGAAACCATTATGTTGTTATTACCACTGAAAATAAGAAAGAGATAAAAGATGTTCTCTTACAACATAATATAAATGTTAAATGTATTGGAAAAATCTTTTCTTTTTATGGATTATTTATCAATCAATCAAGGATAATACGCTCATTCCAACTTTATGAATATGTTAAATATAAAAATATAAATGTGGCATTGTCATTTGGTTCATTCCCTTTATTTTATACCTGCATGTATAACAATATAACTACTATTTTATTTACTGATGAATACATGGCTAAAATCTGCGACCTGCATTATACTTACGAGCATAACTATTTTATTTTCCCTGACTTCATACCTAATGAAACTTTGATTTCTGTAGGTTATGATCTGAGCAAGGTTGCAAAAATCAAATGCTTGTCTCCAAAAGAATATATTAAGAAGGAAGCCATAAAAGAATTTGCAGACACAATTGAAAATCTAAATCAGCACAAGTTCTTGCTCGCATAGCCTGTTTAAAACTTTACAAGCATAATTTAAGACATTACTGTTTACTTAAAGCTTTTTTATCTAACATGTCAAAATACAGCCTTGTCATAAAAGAAAATACAGGTGCAAAGAGTCCTTTTGACAAGCGACGCCCTCTTGCAAGCCATGCTGTTCTCTTATGATCTTGTGCAAACCAAACTGGTATTGGTGCAACAACATCAATCCCAAGTAATTTTTCATCAGTTAATTTTACAAAAGCACCAAAGGTAAGCATATCTATAACTTTTCTCATCGGTGTCAAAGTTGTTGCTACTTTAAATTGTTCTATATAAAAATTACAGCCCATAAACGATATACGATCGGGACTAGCATAACCATATGCTCTGCATATAAATGGTTGAGCTTCATAAACACTACAACCTTCAGGTACAAGTGCAGGGCAATCAAAAACAAAATCTGCCGGATAATGTTTAACTCTGTTTATTGATGCTTCAGTAGCAGTTAGAAATGGAGGATCTTTTTTATATTTTTGCTTATAAGCATTTACAATATTTAAGGAATTGGCACGAACCTGTTTTCTTAAATCTTCAGATTGTTTTTCAAGCCAGTTATTTAAATAAAAATACTCAGTGTAAGAAATAATAGGAAAGGTTTTTTTACAACATTCATTACATTTAGCTTCAAAACAAGTGTTTTTAAGTATTCCATATTCAAGTGCGATTTTTTCTTTTATTGCTGCAGTCTGAAGATAAGCATCTTCTAATAACTTCATTATTTTTTCAGTATCACCTGGTACTTCTTCCGGCAAGCTTAGTCTAACCATTTTATAAGCTATATTTCTATCAGTGCTTAAGCCTAGATTTTTTCTATACTCCACTAACTCTTTTTCTGATTCACTTTCTTTTCCTTCCAGCCTATATATCCATGCCAACAATCTATGTACTTCAATATCTTGTGAAAGGGTAAGCAATTCTTTTGCTTTTTTAAATTGGTTTTCCTTAATAAAAAGTTCAGAAAGATAAAGAGAAAGCATGGGTAATAGTGAAAAGTAGTTTAATGTTTTGAATTTACTTAGTAAATTATCGACTTCAGCTTCACCTGCCTGCTTATAAACTTCTATTATTAATTTCGCCATTTCCACAGAAATATTTTTTTCTTGTGTAATGTTAACTACCTGAGTTTCTATGTTTAAAACAGAACACCAAATAAAAAAAGCAGCAAGAAACAAAGGACTTGCAGTTTTTATTAATTCACTAAAAACTTCTTGTGAAAGATTTGGGCTCGGCAATAACTTTTCAAAGCTTTGTGTAAATTTGGTTTCATTACCCTTAATAAGGTAATTTAAGGTCATATAAAATCTTGCATTTAAGTTTTCGCTATTTATTTTTAATACTTCTTCCAAAAGGTTAATTGAAATATCATTTTCGTGTAAATTATAATAAGCAATTCCTAAGCATAAATTTTTATGTTCAATACTTATACAATTATCATTCTTTATAAAATCTGCAAATTTTTTAACTGTGTCTTTATCCTCTACCAAATATAAAGTCTGATAAACCCTGTCATAATTTTCCAACTCACCAGGAAACGATTTAATTAACTGTATTGAATATTGAAAGAAAGACTCTTCAGATAATGCATCAAATATCAGCAGCAAAACATAAGACTTATCAATTAGCTTCCCAGACCATATTTCACTTACAGAATTATCCTTTTCATTATTAATTATCTTTTTAAGTACAAGCTGCAAAAGATTATTAGCTTTTTCTACTTTATTTTTATGTCCAAATGAAAACCATTTTGCTACCTCTAATGCACTTTTAGCAACTTGCCATGCCTTATTTTCTACTGCTATTTCAGCCATTAAAAAATAAGGAAAAGAGTTCCCTATTGACTTGTGTGAAAGTTTAAATGCCAGATCATATGCATAGATTGGATCGCTTTTTTTAGTTTCTTTAATTAAATATATTGCTGAATTTAAGTAAAGCCCGGGGCTTTTTTCTAAAGTTTTTTTTATATGGTTTATTCTATCAGCCTGATTACTTATTTTTCTTGCTTCTTGTAAAAGAATGTCATCAGTTAATATAAGAGTATCTGTCTTCATAGGACTTATCGCTCCGGATAACGCAGATAATAATAAATCAAGTGATTTTTTCATAACTTACCCATAATTTTTATTACACATACTTTATTAAAATTCTCTAATCATACAAAAAGATAACTATTTAAAATTTTATATTCACCCATAAATCTTTAGCACTCTTAACTCATTCTTAAAACAAAGATTAAGATTTTAAGACAGTCTTACTTTACTATCAAATTATTTTAACTATTTGCTTTTTATTATTGTAAAGGAATAAACTGATGCTTGCCATAAATAAAATCGCTGAATTCACATCAAAAATACCGCTACTGGAGTCAGATAAGGCTTTTAAATTAGCTGAAATACAAGCTAGAGTAATGAAGGGGGGGGAGCCACCCGTAGAACTTCGTGCTGATATGGCTAGAATTGATGCACTTATAAGCTTATTCAAGGATGGTGTAGAGTTCTTTAAGAAAGCACTGCAAGATTTCTTCGCATCGGTAAAATCACTAGGTGATTTAGCTAGACCAAGTAATGCCGGTTAATTAAAAATCTATTAAAAATCATAAAGCAGAAACCCCGGGTAAAGTATCTGGGGTTTCTATTTTATTCGGTTTTCTAAGCGAGCCATATTATGATGAAGATGTTAATGCACCCATAAACGGTAGGAATGACGGCATTGTTATATCTGTTCTAGTACTTGCATTTTTTGCCTCTCTATTGTCTGCACTTATTTTACTTGTGGTCATTTGATATAAGCTAGGGTCTTGGCCTTGAAGTATAGCCTGAGCTTCTAAAATTGCTTTATTATAGAGTCCACTTTCAGCTGCTATACCAATCACACGCTTATCACCTTCACCTGCAGATTCAATTTGTTTATTTAAAGAGTCAATTTGTGTTTGCTTTCCACTTATTTGTTTTACTAGCTCTTCTTTCTGTTTTTTATCTTTTATTACTGATTGTTTTTTAAGTTTTATTATCTCTCTTTGAGCCTTACGAAGATCCGATATTAGTGGTTTTCTGTATGGTGCTTTTATTGACTCTATTTCTGAATCATTAACCATTGTTCTTTTCTGATATCTTTCTAAGATCCTATTAGTATAAGGACCATACATCTTTTTAGCATTCATTGCTATTTCATTTGGGCTTCCTCCTATAAAAATCTGCAGTGAAGATTCACTCATTTTGTTTACCTCTTACTATGTTTATAGCAAATTTAAGACTTAATTAACAAGAGGTAAACTTAAATTAAAGTTAATCTTACTTCTTAACTATTGCCATTAATAATATCCCTAGACAGTTACTGTTGACCTGCCAGGGGATAACTAATAAAGGCCCTTATTTTTTATAAGGGCAAAAAATTATTCAACTAGAAAATTTAGCGTAAAAATTATCCCAGACTACCAGTAGTATTCCTATAATTTGAAGCTGTAGTCTCAAATGGCAAATAGAAAGGCCATGGTAACGAATTTCTTGGATATTTGACTAAATCGCTTCCGCAGAAATCAACAGTTTTTCTTGTTACAAAGTAAACACCAGCTCCACCTAATATAAGCGGTAAAGCCATTGCACTTAGTCCTAGTCCTGGAATTAATGCTATAGCACCTGCAAGCATTCCTAGTCCACCTGCTGCACAAATACCATGAACAAGCGGGCTCTGGCTATAATCAGCAGTTGAATACCCTTTTAATAACTCACTGGTTTTCTTATACTCACTTGTTAGTGCCTGATACCCCATTATTGCTGCAAAACCTGCCATTGCTACTCCACCTATTAATAATCCTTTACCTTGACCTCTTAGTAAACTTGAGTTCAGCAGCTTGTCTAAGAACTTATTAAATCCACCTGTTTTAAATATATTTGCAAAATCTCCAAGGATTCCACTTGTTCTAATTTGTGTCAGTCCATCTCCGACAAATCTATTAGTTACACCTCTTGGACTAAAAAACATGCCTTTCTTTGCAAAATATGCTGGATCAGTCTCTACAGCACCTTGTGCAAAGGCAGGTCCACCACCAGCAAGTACACCTCCCACAACTTTAAATGGCAAACTAAGTACATTACCGATAGCACCGATAACCATTATCTTATCCTCAATAATTTATTCTTTAATATGCAGTTAAATATTTTTAACAAAGACTTAAAAAGAAAAGCTAAAAGGCAATTCCTAATAAATCTCTATTAAAGAGTCTTTAACAAAGCTGCTATAGGACATAAATCCTATATAAGCTTATTTGAAGCAAGATTTTTTTAAGACCTTGCCTCATATCTACAAAGAGACATTAAAGAAAAAGTTGATAGTGAAAAATAAACCGACTTCTTTTTAACTTCGCTATCCCTGGGGCAAGCCCGCAGGGTATTTCGCGAAGTTAATGACTTCGTCACCAGTCGTCGGAAAAGTCGGTTTGTTATTCGTCGCTTATATCTCTCGTGGCAAGCCACGGGGAGTATTACGCTCCTTCATAATAAAAAAGAACTTTTATCATATCAATTTTTATAAGAGTATCCCTTTATATAGATTAAGAAGTTAAGAGGAGCAAAATGCCATATACATCACCTTTTTATATAATGAATCCATGGTTTATCGGACAAGCACCTAACAACGACGAATGGTTTCAAAACTTTAGACGTAGCTTGAGACAGCCTACTCCAGGTACTGGTGGTACCGGTAGTCCAGGTGGTAACGATTTTGACAGCTTCAGAGAAAGTTTAAGAAATCCAGAAAGTACAAATCCAGTAAGCACAAATACAGGAAATCCAAGCAGTGGGACTGATGACGCCTTTAATCGTTTTCGAATGTCTTTAAGAGGAGCTCCTTCTTCTTTAAATGCAACAGCACTGGCAAACAGCATGAGTCTAGTTCCAAATCCAAATGGAATTGGTTTATTAGACAGCCAGGCTAATAGAAATAGAGGAAGATATTTTGTAAATCCAGAAAATGGTACTGTTTTTTATGAAGCATATACACTACGACCGGGAGAAACAGCAAGAGCTGACACAGAAACAATACCTCTTTTATTTAGAAGTCAAAATGGAAGAACAGTATATGACAGACTGCCAGCAGGAACTGCTACCCCACAGTGGTTAATTGCAATTAACAGGCTAAGGCTTTTTAGAGATCGGTCAGGTATTTATAGAACCTCACTAAATGATGAAACAGCATATCACATAACACCAGATGGAAGAATTTATTCTCCAAATAGAAGAAGAGAAAATGGTGCAACAGGTCCAAGCATTTCCCAGGATGGGGAAACCTGGGTAGACTGTCCAAATCGTCCGGCAGGATTAGATGCAATAGCCGCACTTGATCTGCGTCGTGGTATTGATGGAAATTATACCCATCCTACTGTACAGGGTACTTTTACTGTTAATGCAACAAATGGTTTAGTACAGTACACCGGTACTGGTACTCCTCCAAACAGTACCGTAACTGGTAATCAGTTTTATGATTCATCAAATCCAAACAATCCTAGATGGATTAGAGGAACAGCAAGCACTTATAGTTATTTATCTGGACCAGCAACCGATGGAAGCGGAACCTGGCTTTACAGCGGTGGTCATGGTCCTTCAAGAAACGATTCAGCATACATACTAAGTAATGGTGACGTTATAATGCTACACTCCAATGCTAGCAACACTACTGTATCTATTAATATAAGAGGTAGTACTGCAGGTTGGGAGGACTTAGCCCAAGCAAGAACCTTACCTCCTAGTGGAGCAAATATTGAAACTCACAGACATCATGCAAATAATGAAATTAACCAAGCCATAATTCAAATACTTACATCAAGAACTAACAGAAGTTGGACACCACCTGCCAGTTAAAAAAATCAAGTAACTATCTTAGTATCTTCATAATAAAAAATCCTATGGATTAAATTTCTATGGGATTTTTTACTTTCTTAATTAAATTACGATTAACCTTTTTGATTAATTATTTCTAATAAACATCTTACTGGTAGCAAATTTTCTTAACCAAACTCTTTATATATTTGTAAATAACAATAAAGGAGATTAAAAAAATGAGCGTCAATTTACCACTATCTACATTAACAGCCGGACTCGCCATAGGGCAAGCACCTGGAGAGGAGGCACGTCCAGCAAATCCAGCACCCCCACCAAATCCAGTAAATCTAGGAAACAATGCGGGACAAGCAGATTTTGAAAAATTTCGAAGAGACTTACGCAATACTCCTGTAGGTGGACCGACCACAAATCCAGATACTTTCACTCGTGATCCAAATAATCCAAATAATCCTGCAGGACCAACAACTCCAAATAGAACAACTCAAAGTACTACAATACAAGTCCTCTCTACAGGTTCTCAGGCCGCTACAGTAGCATGTGCTATTGCAAACATAGGAGGTCGCTGGGTACCAGGAGTAGGTGCTGTATTGTCAGTAGCACAGGTAGTAAGTGACGGTATAAACTGGTCAAGGGCAAATCAACAACTTGATGAAATGCCAACTACAGAAAGAATGGTTGATGCATCACTTACAGCATTAATGCAGACTGGTGTCATGATTACAGAGGCTCAAAAAACCCGAGCTTTAGCATTAGCTCGAGCAGATTTAACAACAAGGGACAATCAATTAGCTTTAAGGACACATCTAAGTAGCTGTGGTATAGAAGCTGGTGCAATAGACCAGATTATAAAGGCAACTACAGATGCAGCCATAGCAAGAAGGGCCAAAGAAAGCGAAAGGAATTGCGCTGCGTTTGATTGTGTTGCAGGTGCAACTCTTGTTACTGCAGGAGCTGTTCTAGGAAGCATTTTTATTCCAATCCCAGTTGTGGGAACTCTAGTTGGAGCTGCAGCAGGAGGCCTTGTAGTTGGCGCAATTAAACTTTGCAGATGGTTATTTGGTTAGATATTAGTTTGATTTTCAAACTATCAATCTTTTTTCATATATAAAAGCTTGTAGGAATTTTTCTACAGGCTTTTGTTTTTCCCTAACAGAAAAATAAACCGACTCCCTTTTAACTTTGCTATCCCTGGGGCAAGCCACGGAGTATTACGCTCCTTCATAATAATATTTAGCAAATTACCCCTACCTCAAACAACCTTACATGTTTTTTATAAAGTTCTTCAGATGTTTTCTTATCATCCAGCTCTACTGTAGTTGAAATCTTTTTTAAATCTTTTCCTAGCCACACTCCTAAAGAACCCGGCGTAGGATAGCCTACATCAGCATGTGCCAGAAGACCAGTAGCATTACTTAGTTTTTCTGCCAGTTCTCTGGACTGTTCACCATCATAATTTATCATTGGAACATTTGGAAACTGAATAGTGTGATTTGTGTGAATTGCAATGATTTTTTTAAAGTTATACTTCTTTAGTAAATTAACGATGATTTTTGTTTCAGGCTCTGAAGCTGGTTCTCTTCCAGGATGATATGAATTATTTCCTGATACGGGAACACTTTTCCAGGTACTTGAAGGAAAGTTTCTATTTAAGTCAACACCGTTTGCATTGCCTCTGGTTTTTAAGGAAAGACCATCAGGGTTAATACATGGAATTAAAAGCAAATAACAATCTTCAGGAAATAGTTTATCTTTAACTTCTTCAATGTACATATCACAGACTTCTTTTGACTGTGGTTCCACACCATGTATAGCACCAATTATCAGAGTTTTATTAAAAGCATTTTCATTCCCAAAGGAATAACCTTTTATTTCAATTCCTTTAACACTTTTACCAAGGGATAATTCTTTCATAAAGCTTATTTTAATTAAAACAAATCATAAAAATTTTCTCTAGTACCTATTTTTAATACAATGACTATAATCAATTCATCTTTTATTTCATAAATAGCACGACATTCTGGTTTCCTGCCAAAATGAAGGGCATATAAGCCTTTGTAATTACCTTTTAATGGAATTCCTACAGCATATGGATCAAGCTCTAAGGTAGCCAGTATGGTAAGGAAATCTCTATATGACTTCCAGTAACGCTTACGAAATTTTTCTAAATCTCTTTCAGCACGTGGTGTATAGCTAATCGTATATCTTCTTTGCATCTTCCTTATGAAATTTTTCTAATAATTCTTCCATAGTAGTTAAATGACCACCCTTTTTTAAGATTTCATCCATTTCTTTTTTTGCACGAAGAACGCTTTTAACAACTATTGGATCATAAATCCAGTCATCTTCTTCATTTTTTTTTCTTTTCTTTGGCTTTGAACTCATGGTTACTACAATTATACCCAAACAGGATTTACTTAATGTTAACAGGATACCTAAATTTAGATTTTAACGTTATTTAACGCTAGCGGGGTATAATGTAACCATGAGAAACATAAGTATACAATTAGATGATAATTTATTTAAACAGTTTTCTATTCTTTGCGCTGAACTTGGCGCCCAGAAAAAAACTATAATATTAAACTTTATTAAGGATTTTCTTGAAGAAAAAGAAGATGAACAACTTTCAAAATTAGCAGAAAAAAGAATGAAAGAATTTAAAAAAAAGAAACTAAAAACTATTAGTCACAAAGATGCCTGGAAATAAAAATAAATATCTAATTGAATACTTACCACAAGTTATCAATAAAGATTTATTAGGGTTAAATAAAGAAATAAAAGATTTAATAAAAAGAAAGGTTGAAAGGTTGATTGAAGAGCCATTGCTAGGCTTTCCGCTTAAAGGTAAGCTTTCAGGATATTTTAAATTAAAAATCAGCAAATATAGGATAGTGTATAAAATAATTAATGATCAGCTAATCATACTAATCATTGCAATAGGTAAAAGAGATAATTTTTTTGTTTATAGCCTTGCTGAAAAAAGAATATAAAATGAATTACCAACTAACCATTAAAGAAATATCAAGCCTCTTTGGAATAAACATTGAAAACAATACTCCCATTACAGGAATTTCATATGATTCAAGAGAGGTAAAAGAAGGTGATATTTTCGTATGCTTAATTGGTGAAAAAACAGATGGGCATAATTTTGTAAAGGAAGCCAGTCAAAAAGGAGCAAAAGCAATCTTGGCTAAAAAAAATATTGATTCATCATTACCCATAATATACGTAAATGACACACAAATTGCAATTGCAAAACTAGCAAGTCATTTTTATAAGGAACCCAGTAAAAAAATTAAATTTATAGGTGTAACAGGTACAAATGGGAAAACCACTACCACTCATCTAATTCAACACATCTTTGAAAAGAATGGTTTAAAAACTGCACTGATAGGCACACTTGGCACCAAAGAAAATATTACATCCGGCTATTATGATTCAAAACACACAACTCCACAGGCATCTGACTTGCAAAAGCAGTTAAGCACTCTTTCTGACAATGGTTTTACACATCTTGCTATTGAAGTAAGCTCTCATGCTCTTAGTCTGCACAGAGTAGATGAATGTAATTTTTCTGGCGCTGTACTTACAAATATTACTCAAGATCACTTGGATTTTCACCTGACCATGGATGAATACTCCAGCGCTAAAAGAAAGCTTTTTAAAATGCTAAATAATTCTTTTTGGAAAAAGAAATATGCAGTTCTAAATAAAGATGACAAGAGTTATTCAGAGTTTAGTAAATCAATCTCAAAGGAAATAAATCTATTAACCTACAGCATTAAAGAAAAATCTGACTTTCAGGCAAAGGAAATAAATTTTGAATCTGATGGACTTTCATTTATATTAATTTCTCCTAAAGGTGAATATAAAGTCAAATCAAAACTAAACGGCATGTTTAATGTTTACAATATTTTAGCCAGCATTACAGTGGCTTACGCTGAAGGAATTAAAATAGAAAAGATTATTGAATCCTTAAAAGATGCAAAAGAAGTCAGCGGAAGATTTCAAATCATCCAAAGTACAAAAAACGGAAAAAACACTGAATCTGTCATGTGCATAGTAGACTATGCACATACACCTGACGGACTTGAAAATATTTTAAAAGCAGCACAATTAATCACAAAAAAAAGAAATACAACAGGAAAGGAAAGTAAACTTATCTGTGTTTTTGGATGTGGTGGAGATCGTGATCCTACTAAGCGTCCTAAAATGGGGAAAATCGCTGAGGAATTAGCTAATCTGGTAATCGTAACATCTGATAACCCGCGCTCAGAAGATCCAAAACAAATTATAAACGATATTTTAAGTGGAATTAAAAATACATCAAATATAGTTGTAGAGGCAGATAGAGGAGCTGCAATTAAGATTGCTGTAAAAAAAGCTTCAAATAATGATGTTATTGTTATTGCAGGAAAAGGACATGAAGATTATCAGATTTTAAAAGACAGAACAATTCATTTTGATGACAGAGAAGAAGCAAAGAAAGCACTAGAGGAGGTCATGTCATTGCGAGGAACACAGTGACGAAGCAATCCCAGACTTAATAAATCGATCGAGATTGCCACGCCTCACTTTGTTCGGCTCGCAATGACAAAAATAATAAAATGCTAAAACTTGGAATAATCGGTTATCCACTAGAACATTCACTCTCACCAGTAATGCATACAGCTGCTTTACAGTATTTAAATATCAATGGGCATTACAGAGCTTATGAAGTCTCAGAAAATGAATTAAAAGGAATATTTGAACAGCTAAAAGGATCTGGCATGAAAGGTTTTAACGTAACTATTCCACATAAAATAAATATTATTCCACTCTTAGATGAATTAACAGAGACCGCAAAACTTGTTGGTGCAGTCAATACTGTAACTTTTAAAGAAAACGGAAAATCAATCGGTGACAATACTGATGCTATGGGTTTTTGGGAAGCAATACCAGAAAATCTAAGAAAAATAATTCCAGGAAAATCTGTTTCAATTCTTGGTTGTGGTGGATCTGCTAAAGCAATTGTGGCTGCTTTATTACTAAATGACACAAAACATATAAAGGTATACGGACGAGATGAAGAAAAGCTTACTAATTTTAAAAATTTTCTTGACTCAAGAATTGAAATAGATTTATTGAAAAATATTGATCTTTCTAAAACATCCATGCTGGTTAATACAACACCAGTAGGAATGCACCCGAAAACAAATAACTCGCTAATTTCAATACAAGAATTAAAAAAACTACCTGCTGATGCAATTGTCTATGACATCATATACAACCCTTCCGAAACAAAGCTTTTAAAAGACGCAAGATCACTAAACCTAAAAACCATAAATGGAATAGAGATGCTAATTAGACAAGGTGCCTACTCACTTCGTATATGGCTTGAGCAGGACATAGCTCCACTTGGAGCCATGAGGCTTGCAGTATTACAAAGTCTCAAGTAAGCATTAATACTTTTAATTAACTTTTGATTGAGCTTTAAAAGAATAATACTCCTGCAAAGGCTTTACATCTGCAATTCCTGATTTTAAAGACTTAATTGCAAGTGCTGTAGCTTTAGCACCACGAGTGGTAGTCACTACCGGAATTGAATATTGAATTGCAGCTTGTCTTATATATCTGTCATCTTCTCTGGCTTCTCTTCCTATTGGAGTATTTATTATTAATTGAACTTCTTTATTTTTTATATGATCAATAATATTTGGCCTGCCTTCATAAACTTTTTTTACTTCTTTAACTTCTATACCATGGTCTTTTAAAACTTTTGCTGTACCGCTTGTCGAATAGATTCCAAGACCCAGCTCATACAATTCTTTTGCTGCAGAAATTATTGCATTTTTATCTTTGTCATTAACACTTATAAAAATATTTCCTCTTACAGGTAAAATCTGGCTTGCAGCCAGCTGTGATTTTGCATATGATTTACTAAAATCATTGCTAATACCCATTACTTCACCTGTTGATTTCATCTCTGGACCCAGGATTATATCTGAACCCGGGAACTTGCTAAAAGGTAAAACTACTTCTTTTACAGAAATATAATCCGGGACAATTTCTTTTAGTTTTAATTCAGCTATGGTTTTACCAAGCATGATTTTACTTGCAGCTTTAGCCCATGGAATACCGGTCGCTTTAGACACAAACGGTATGGTTCTGCTAGCACGCGGATTAACTTCTAAAACATAAAGAACATCATCTTTAATAGCAAATTGTACGTTCATAAGACCAACTACATTTAGCTCTTTAGCAAGTTTTATTGTGGCATCTTTAATTGCCTGGATTTTTTCTTTTGGAATATTTTGAGGAGGTAAAGTGCACGCACTATCTCCGCTATGAACCCCAGCTTCTTCAATATGCTCCATAATTCCACAAATTAAAACTTCTTTTCCATCAGAGATTGCATCTACATCTATCTCAGTAGCATTTTCCAGAAACGTATCAATAAGCACAGGATGTTCTGGCTCCACTTCAAAAACTTTTTCAATAAACTTTTCCATCTCAGAAAGGCTATAAAATATTTCCATTGCTCTACCGCCAAGTACAAAACTGGGTCTAACTAAAAGCGGAAACCCTAACTGCTTTGCAATTTTAATAGCCTCTTCAACACTCATTGCTGAAGCAGACTTAGGCTGATTCAAGTTAAGTTTTTTTATCACTTCACTAAACAATTTTCTATCTTCAGCAAGCTGAATACTTTTTGGAGGCGTACCAAGTATTTTTACACCTTGCTCTTCTAATGACCTGGCAATATTCAAAGGTGTCTGACCACCAAACTGAACTATAACCCCTTGTGGATTTTCAAGGTTATAAATATTTAAAACATCTTCAGTCGTAAGCGGTTCAAAATATAAACGATCTGAAACATTATAATCTGTAGAAACTGTTTCAGGGTTTGAATTGACCATTATAGTTTCATAGCCTTCTCCACGCAGTGCAAGCGATGCATGCACACAGCAGTAATCAAACTCTATGCCCTGTCCGATTCGATTTGGACCACCGCCAAGAATCATTACTTTTTTATTCTTTGTAGGCTTGACTTCAGAGTCTGATTCATATGTAGAATAATAGTAAGGTGTATATGATTCAAACTCACCTGCACAGGTATCAACTGTTTTAAAGACTGGACACACAGCATGTTTTTCTCTCAATTGCCTAATTGTATATTCTGAGATGGTTTTGTCATTGCGAGCCAAAGGCGAAGCAATCTCGATCTGGACTGCTTCGTCGCTCTTGCTCCTCGCAGTGACACATTGTGCAAGTTGCTTATCACTAAAACCCATGCTTTTTAATTTAAATAAATATTCTTTATTATCAAGTTCATTTATTTTTATTTCTTCAAGTTTTTTTATTTCAAAAACAATTTCTTCTAAATGTTTTAAGAACCACTTATCAATGCCAGTAAGTAAGTTTAGTTCTGAGATTGGAACACCTTTGTATAGAGCAGCATAGAGATATCTCACTCTGTCAGGAGTTGGTGTTTGTATGCGTTTTATTATTTCTTTAACGGGTAAATTTAAAAAAATCCTGTCATAAAAGCCTACCATTTTTATTTCAAGACCCCTTAAAGCTTTCTGGAATGATTCTTTAAAAGTTCTACCGATTGCCATAACTTCACCGACAGATTTCATCTGTGTAGTAAGCGTATGATCTGCTCCAGGGAATTTTTCCTGAGCCCAGCGTGGTATTTTCGTAACCACATAGTCAATCGTAGGTTCAAAGCTTGCAAAGGTGGTTTTAGTAATATCGTTTGGTATTTCATCCAGCGTGTATCCAACAGCAAGCTTGGCAGCAATCTTAGCAATGGGAAACCCAGTGGCTTTGCTGGCTAAAGCACTGGACCTGGATACTCGTGGATTCATCTCTATAACTACTACACGTCCATCTTTAGGATTTACAGCAAATTGAATATTACTTCCGCCGGTTTCTACTCCTACTGCACGGATGATTTTTATAGACGCATCACGTAGGATCTGATATTCCTTATCTGATAAAGTCTGCGCTGGTGCAACTGTTATAGAGTCCCCAGTATGAATACCCATAGGATCAAAGTTTTCAATGGAGCAAATAATCACTACATTGTCAGCTAAATCTCTCATTACTTCCAGTTCATATTCTTTAAAGCCTAAAACACTCTCTTCAAGAAGAACCTGGTGAATTGGACTGCTTTCAAGAGCTTTATCTAACATCATTTCAAGCTCACCCTGGTTATATGCAATTCCTCCACCTGATCCACCTAAAGTAAATGCAGGCCTTAGTACAAGAGGATAACCAAGTTCATTTGCTAAACAAATCCCATCAGATTTTGACCTAGCTATATAAGACTTTGGTACTTCTAAACCAATTTCCTGCATTTTCTTTTTAAAAAGATCTCTGTCTTCTGCAAGTTTAATTGCATCGATTTTTGCACCTATAAGTTCAACTCCAAACTCATTTAAGATTCCACTGTTGTTTAGTTCAACAACAATATTTAACGCTGTCTGTCCTCCCATTGTCGGCAAAATTGCATCTGGTCTTTCTTTTCTTATAATAGCCTGGATAAACTCAGCAGTAATAGGCTCAATGTAAGTCTTATCTGCAAACTCCGGATCAGTCATAATCGTAGCCGGGTTTGAGTTTACAAGAATAACTTCATATCCTTCTTCTTTCAAAGCTCTTGTAGCCTGGGTTCCAGAATAATCAAACTCGCATGCCTGACCTATAACAATTGGCCCTGCACCAATGAGTAAAATCTTTTTAATGTCTTTTCTTTTAGGCATTTTTATCACGCAAAGTCAATTTTACAACAAGTGTAAAATTGGCTTTGACTTCCAGAAATTTATTAAACTCCAATTCATTTCCATTATTCTACGACGTTTCGGTTTTTCGCTTAAGGAAAAACCTACACTTTAAATCAAGTTCAACCTCCCCTCTAAAGCATAATTTTATTTTCACTCTCCAATTCCTTTACAAACAAAGCTATTTTTTCTTCGCTTGTAAAAAATCTAACTCCAAATCCATCCCACGTATAATGATCTGATACAACATTTCCTGCATCCATCCAGCAAATCACAGAGTATCCTTTATGCGCTCTTTCTAGAATCAGCTCAAAAGAAGGTTCGATTGGTTCAAATGAAAACATGTTATTTGTTTTACTCTCAAGAAAGACTTTGATACCATTGATTATATTTTCAATTTCATTAATTGGTTTTAGAGCAAAGACATAATCACCAGCACCATTGTTCTTACTCTTTTTTTCAAAGACCAGTTCTTTTTCATCACTCTTCAAGAAAATCTTATAAGGAACCCAAGACATAGATGGCTTATTTGCGATTTGATCTTTTATGAAAAGTAATTTAAAACTGCTTTTTACTTGTTCATCTTCTGATAGTAGGATTGCCATTGTTGCCTTAAACTTTTCTAAAAACCTTTGTATAAGATATCAGAATCAAACCATAAATGCTATATTGTTACCTGATGTAGGTATAGGCAATAAGGTAAATTCTTCACGTCATTGCGAGCCGAATAAAATGAGGCGTGGCAATCTCCTAACACTTCACAAAATCAGATTGCTTCGTCACTACCGCTCCTCGCAATGACGTCACTAGTCAGATGAAAATCTACACTGAAATTAAACAAAACATTTTCCCTAAAGGTTCAAGCATTGCCCTTGGAGTTTTTGACGGCGTTCATTTAGGTCATACTGAAATCATTAACAATGCAATTAAATATGCTAAAGAAAAAGGATTAACCTCTGCTGTAGCTACTTTTTCAAATCATCCTCATACTGAAATTACTGGACAGGCTCCAGCGCTACTTACTACATTTGAAGAAAGAGCAAAGCTAATTGAAAAGCTGGGTGTTGATGCTATTTTTGCATTAGAGTTTGATTCAAAATTAAGACATATGAGTGCTCAGGATTATTTTACAAAAGTGTTGATTGATTGTTTAAATTCAAAGTTTATAAGCATAGGCTACGATCATAAGTTCGGGTTTAATCAGGAAGGAAACCCAGACAAATTAAAAGAATGGGGTAAAAAGGTAGGAATTATTATTCATGTCACCCCCCCTATAAATATTCATGATGAGCCTGTAAGCAGCACAAGGATTAGAAAAAATCTAAGTGCAGGACAGGTAAAATCAGCAAGTAAATTGCTTGGAAGATATTATTCTATATCTGGAAAAGTCACACAAGGTCTTAAGCGAGGTACAGAGCTTGGTTTTCCTACAGCAAATCTTATGCCACTAAGCGGACTTGTCATTCCAGGTGCTGGTGTTTATGCTGGCTGGGTTACTCTTATGGAAAGTGAGGTTGCGCGACCTCACCTTCCATGTGTAATAAACATTGGACACTGTCCGACTTTTAAAGAAGAGACAAGTGAATTAAAAGTAGAGGCACATATTATGGATTTTCCATATAGAGAACTCTACAACGAACAAGTAAAACTTGAGTTTGTGGAGAGACTAAGAAATGAAGAAAAGTTCTCATCAAAAGAAGAACTTATAAAACAAATTAAAAAAGATTGTGAGATGGGAAGAAAGATCTTAAGCAATTAATGTCATTGCGAGCCGAACAAAGTGAGGCGTGGCAATCTCACTAACTTTTACGTTTTTGAGATTGCTTCGTCACTGCGTTCCTCGCAATGACAGTGCTAGTTATCACTTCCCTACTTGCTTTTCAAGATTTAGCACATCATCTAATTTATTTTTATCCACTAGTTTTTCTTCAAGACAAATTTCTTTAATAGTTTTTCCAGTGGATAAAACTTTCTTTGCAACTTCAGCTGCCTTAAGATAACCAATGAGAGGATTTAAGGCGGTTACATTAGACAGGCTGCTTTCAGCATATCTTTTACATCTTTCAGGATTTGCAGTGATCCCTTTCAGGCATTTTTCATTCCAGACATTTAAAGCATTTGTTAGTATGTTTATGCTATGTAATAAATTAAACCCAAGTATTGGCATCATGACATTTAGTTCAAACTGCCCTGCCTGAGATGCATCCTCAATTTTCGAACAATTTCCTCTTACATCTATACAAACCTGATTTACCATCTCAACCATTGAGGGATTTACTTTTCCAGGCATAATGGAAGAACCAGGCTGAACTGCAGGTAATTTAATCTCAGATAATCCTGTAGTAGGACCTGAATCCATTAAACGCAAATCATTACAAATCTTGGTAAGATCCAAGACAAAGTTTTTAATAGCATTTGACACAGAGACAAAAGGTGCCATGCTCTGCATTGCTACCATAAGATCAATAGCACTTTTTAAATCAAAGGATGTTAGTTTGCTTAATTCAGCTACAATTTTAGGCTGGTATTCAGGATGAGCATTTAAGCCAGTTCCTGTTGCAGTACCACCAATACCAAGCACCTTTAACTCTTCTAATGCATTTTTTATTCTTACACTGTGATCATGAAATATTTTCGAGTAAACCTGAAACTCTCTTCCTAACCTGACAGGAACTGCATCCTGTAAATGTGTTCTACCAGATTTTATGATTCCATAAAACTCAGTACCCTTCTGTTCAAGTGATTTTGAACATTCTTCCATTTTTTTTACAAGATCAACACTCTTAATAAGAGTAGCTATTCTAATTGCAGTTGGAATAAAGTCATTGGTAGATTGAGCACAATTTACATGATCATTTGGATTAACGACTTTATAATCTCCTCTTTTTCCACCCAGAATTTCAATGGCTCTATTAGCCAGGACCTCATTTGTATTCATATTATGAGAGGTACCTGCTCCTGCCTGATAAACATCCACTACAAAATTATCTAAGAGTTTACCTGACAAGATTTCATCACATGCTTTTATAATTGCAGCAGCAATTTCTTTATCGATTTGACCAAGATCAGAATTTACTTTTGCTGCAGCTTTTTTTATAAAAACACTTGCACGAATAAAGTCAGAATCAACTACTATTCCTGAAATCGGATAGTTAGAAAGTGCTCTTGCTGTTTGAACCCCCCAGTAAGCATCATCTGGTAGTTCGAATTCTCCCATTGAATCTTTTTCTGTCCGCATTGCTATCTTCCCTTGCTGATTAGATAATTGTAATCCCTGACCTAGTACGCGTACAACAAGCATAACAACCCTCCTTACAGGATTTTTTAATACATAACAAAGTTGCTGTAAACTGTATTTTCTATAATAGCACTTTATAACGTGATAAAATCCAGATTGTTACTTAAGCAAGACTTACAAACAATATGATTCATGCAGTTGCAAGATTTTAGAGTGACTGCGTAATTCACAACTAAATTACCGACTACTAGAGAAAATGACTGAGCTAAACCTATTTTACATATTTACAGCACTATTATTTGGCATGGTTCATGCAATGGAACCAGGACATGGAAAAAGTCTTGTGGCTACATTTGTCTTAAGTTCAAATACAAGCAGAACAAGAGATGCATTTTTAATTGGGCTTATTGCTTCAATTACCCATACAGCAAGTGTTTATATAATTGGCTTTTTAAGTTTAAAATTTTTAGAGTTTATTTCACCAATTGAAAAAGAAATGTTTATAAGCTTTACTGCAAGCATCTTAATTTTTTTAATCGGGCTTTGGCTTATGTGGGACAGAGTGATTGAACCACTGTTTCATCATGAACACGAACATCATTGTTCTGTCCATGATGTCCTGACTAAGAAATTAAAAGCTACAAGCATTTTATTAATCGGACTAACTGCAGGATTATTTCCCTGCTCTGGAGGACTGACAGTATTTATGACAGCTACAGCAGTTGGTGGTTTTAAAAATCTTTTAAATGGATTTTTTTATGTTCTATCATTTAGTGTTGGGCTTGGTATGGCACTTACACTAGTAGCACTATCGATGATATTTGGGCAGGGATTTCTAAAATCAATTCTACAAAAATCAATTAGCAATATTGAAAGATCATCCGGGGTAATAAGCGCTGTTTTAATTTATACGCTGGGATTAGTTTTATTAACAAGCAACATTGTAAAAATAATGCCTTATGAACACCATCATTATCATTTATTAAAAGAAAAGAAGTCTTGAGGTTTAGAAGATAAGATTTAGGCAGATATCAGAACTAAAACCCTGCAATCACCTACAATACTAGACTTATAGCCAATGTTAACTTATTCAATGGATGTGGTATAATTTCCGTAAGTTATAGTTTATTATAATTTACTGAAATGAAATTTATTGAGTTTAAACAAAAAATCAAAACACTCCCAGTATTTTCTACAGGGTTATTGTCTTCTTTGACAGATGATGTAGAAACACTTAAGGTCCAGCTTTCAATGTGGAAGAAAAAAGGGCTCATTGTACCCATTAGGAGAGGACTTTATCTACTTAATAAAGAAGATAGAAAAATTGAACCTTCACTGTTTTACCTGGCAAACCAAATGTTTATTCCATCTTATGTAAGTCTGGAATCAGCACTGGCTTATTATGGATTGATTCCTGAATTCGTTGCACAAGTAACCTCTGTTACAAGCAGAAAGACTTGTAAATTTAAAAATGAAGTCGGGGTTTTCTCCTATCAGCATTTACATCCAAAATGTTTTACAGGCTTTAATAATATGAAAGAATTAAATGATTTAAGTGTATTAATTGCAAATCCAGAAAAAGCAGTTGTAGATTTTTTATACTTGAACTTGTCAAAATTTAATATTTCCGACAGAAAGATTTTTACAGAATCATACAGATTTCAAAATTGCGAAAAGTTAAATAAAAAAAAGATTAAAGCCTATGGAAATTTGTTTGGCTCAAAAAAACTCACCTCTATTTGTGATTTGTTTATTGAGGAGTTAATTAAATGAAAGAACTACTAAAAAAAGAGATGAATAAATACACACAGCCTCTGTTTAAAAAACTTGCTTTAACAGAATTCCTTCAACACCTGGTTTTGCAGAGTTTGTACAGGCAAAATGCATTTAAATATCTTACATTTACCGGTGGCACTGCATTAAGGCTGCTTTATAAAACTGGAAGATTTTCTGAAGATCTGGACTTTTCGCAAACAGGAAAGAGCGATATAAAATTAAAGACCCTGATCTCTAAAATCCAGAATGATCTGTTATTGCTTGGGATTCACTTTGAAGCATATACAAAGGACGAGAAAGTAGTTTTTAAATCAGACTTTCGCTTCCCGGAGATTTTAAAAGAGCTTAACCTATCTCCACTGAAAGAACAAAAATTAACCATAAAATTTGAAGTCGATAAAAATCCACCAAAAGGCGGAAATAAAGAGATTTTGCTTGTCACTTCTCCTGTTTCATATTCTGTTTCAGTTTTTGATTTACCATCTCTTTTTGCTACAAAGCTTCATGCGATCTTTTATAGAAAATATACAAAAGGCAGAGACTATTATGATCTCATCTGGTATCTTGGCAGGCAAGTAAAACCTAATTTCAAGTTACTTAATAATGCAATTAAACAAACAGAAGGTAATCTGGAAAAGATTGACGAAAATAACTTTAAAGAAAAACTCATAAATCATTTGGAAACCACAGATTTTAAAAAGGTAAAAGATGATGTAGAAAGATTAATCATTGAGCATGAAGAATTGTCATTTCTAAAAATTGAATCTATTAAAAGCTTGCTTAGGAATTATTAGAAAAATTGAATCTATTATGGTGATATCCCTAACTTAAGCAATAATTAGCTTGTGGAATTGTTATCATAATGCAAACTGCTTAGTTGGCTTTTAACTTATGTAAGGGAATATACGTAGTTAGATGCTTGTTTAATGATTGGATTTAATTGAAAGAATATGAGTGAAGTAAACTACAGAAACAAGAAAGAAACAAACTTGTTTTTTTTATTTTTGTGCAACATAAGTGCATTGGCGTGGATTGTAATATTTATTATTCCAACTCAAATGGCAATTGCAAAAAAATGCATACTAGATGATGGAACTCCTTGTTCAACAACAACTGTGACATGCAAACCGCTAAGTGCAGCATACAATGAGCTTAACTGTATAAATGACGGTGGCAAAGTTACACAAACTCCTCAAGGCTGGGTTTGCTGTTCATCAACAACTGTGACGTGCAAACCACTAAGTGCAACATATAATGAGCTTAACTGTATAAATGATGGTGGCAAAGTTACACAAACTCCTCAAGACTGGGTTTGCTGTCCATAATTATCCTCCCAATAGTTTATCTACAGGTACTTAAAATCTATTTTCTTAAAAGATACACATACAAACCACCAACATCTTTAGATGGTCCTATTCTCTCAACTTTTTCCACTTTGAATCCTATGCCCTGAACTTCTTTTCTAAATACACTATCAGAAACCTTAAAATCACCTCTAGATAAATCAATTGTAGTGTCACCAATTTTTTTTAAGTTTCTTTTTTGTTTAAGTATTTCTAAGAAGTTTTTAGCTAAAAGCGTGGCTTCACTTACATTTTCTGAAGACGTTTCATCAATCTTATCAACCCAATTTAAAACTAAATCAATTTGTTCTTTTGATTTAAGTGCTTCATCATCATAATTTTCATATAAATCGTCAAGTAAAGTTTTAGCTTCTTCTTGAGCTAAATAATTAAATCCTGATTTCTTAGCATTAGAAATAATATGAGCATACCAAACTATTACTTTAATTAATCTATCTTCAGAACTAGTATATTCAGAAAGGTTTTCATCTCCGAGAATATAAGCTCCGCCATTTTTTAATTGGCTGTAAACATTTGTCAAATATTTATTAACTACTTCTCCTTTTTGTACATGATGATGAAAGCCTTCACTGTAAAAGACATCTACAGGTCTTGGATGAACATATGTAGAAACATCTGCATTAATAGCTTTAACTCTTGAATCGTATGGTTTAAGTATCTTCTTAGCGTGATCAATAAAATCCAAATCATAATCAATAGCAGTTAAATGTATGTTAGGGATTTGGAGAAATAATGGTGTAATTCTTGCCGGTCCACAACCAATTTCAATTACCTCTGGATTTGTTTTACCAGTAACTTCTTTTTCTACAAAATCTTTAATTGATTTGTCTGCTAGAGCTATATACAAATGCTCATTAGTCATTATCCTGTTGTATTCCTCAGGAGAAATTATTTTTGAATAGGTTGATGTATGCTGCGCCATTGTATGGTGCTTGAAAGTCTATCACAGGAATATAAACATCTTAATTTTTTAAGAAAGTATTTGTTTTTAATAGCTATTAGGTTAAAGGTTAAACATTTAGCGTAACTGATTAACTAAGGAGAAAATTTCATTCTTTCTTTAATCAAAACCAGCTTAATAAGGAAAGCTTAAATATATTTAATCTACTTTTTAGATTTTTTCAATAAAAACCCATTGACTTAAATATAAGAAATAGCTCATTATTGAATTAAAAGGCACAATAATGCTAATCATAAAAGATGTTATATATGACTTTATAAGTGGCTCTAAAAAGCCTAGCCCCAACCCTAGATATGATCGTTTAAATTTAGATTACAAATCACCAGACTCAGAAACAAAATCTTTAAATCCAAATGAAATCACACAAGCACTGGTCGGACAGGTATTAAGCCAAATAGGTACCTTACACCCCATAAGTGAATATCAAAGAAAACCTGAAACTATCTTACTTACAAGACTAAATGCATTTTCATTATATCTGGGAAGTACTTGTAGTGAAGAGGCTATAGATCTTATAGCAGAAGATTGGTTTTTCAAAGAAACAATTTACCCTGATTTATTTAGAGAAGAATACAAAAGTATTAGAGTAGCTGAAGAGCCATATCCTGTTCGAAAAAATGTTTCAGTAAAAAGTTTTACAGAGCCAATTGATCCAAGAATTAAAGCAGTCAATAAGCCTGATGATGATTTCGTACATCATGGTTATAGTGGAGAGAAAGGCAGATCTGTTTATGAAATACTAACTGGTTTTTTGGGCATGGATATAAATAGATATTCCATGAATGTCTATGTTGAAAAAGAACTAATAGAAGCCCTGGATTACTTTTTATTGAAACACCCGGGGTCATTTAAATTTCACAAAAAACCTGGCTCAGGGAGACATGACACTATCATTTATTATCCAGATAAAAATCTCACAAAAGAAGCTGAATTAGATCTAGCTACATTAGTACAGCCATATGTAAGAGCTGATTTACTTCATGGAGAAACTATTTTAGACCCTTCAGGCAAACCATTTATAGGAATAAAAAGAGAAGAACTGCCGGGTATTCTTGCAATAGAAAACTTAGGAGATGAGGCTTGTAAACTAGATCCTGCTTTAGCCAGCTTTGTAGATGAAGAATTTTCGGATCATAGTATAAATAAAGGGGGTATAAGTGCAGGACAAGTAATAGCATTTAAAAATTTACTTGCCAGATTAAAATCAAATATTCCTGGTGAACTGATTCCGCAAATAGTCTTGAAATAAAAAACTATTAATTTACATTCTGCAGTAATCCAGTTTTACAAACCGGACAATCTTTATTTTTCTCGGCTATTTTAAACTCATAAAACTTCCCATCTAAAGCATTATATTTTAAAACCCTATTAGTATAAGGTTCACCAATTCCTAGAACCAGTTTCAAGACTTCATTTGCCTGTAGTGTACTTAAAACACCTACACAGGTTCCCAGCACACCAATTTCCTTACAGCTTTGGCGAAAGTCATCAGGTTCATCATACGGGAAATAGCACCTGAGGCATGCTGATTTACCCGGAACTACAGTCAATATCTGCCCTTCAAAACCAACCACCCCGGCATGAACTAATTTTTTATTTAATGAAATACAATAATCATTTACTAAAAACTTGTCTTTAAAATTATCAAATCCATCAATAATTACCTCAAAATCACCAAATATTTTTTCAATGTTATGTTTATCTAATTTTGTTTCATAAGTTACAACCCTTACATCAGAATTTAATTTATTTATTTTTTCTTTTGCTGAAATTACTTTTGACTTTTTTAAGTCATCTGCACTATGAATAATCTGTCTATGTAAATTTGACAGATCAACTTTATCAGAATCTACTATGCCTATTGTCCCAATGCCACTACTTGCCAGATAGCATAAAACTGCTGAGCCAAGCCCCCCAGCACCCAAAACCAAAACCTTACTTGAAAGAAGTTTCTTTTGACCAGAAGCCCCTATCTCCGGCAAAATAATCTGTCGCGAATAGTGTTCTAGTTGTTCATCTGTCAACTTCATAAAGTTAATTATATCTTAAGAATAGTATGTCACTGCGAGCGTAAGTGAAGCAGTCCCGATCGTCTTGCATGGTATTGATGGGATTGTATCTTAGTTTGGGATTGCTTCGTCGGTGCTTTGCACCTTCTCGCAATGACAGTACTATCCCTAAACTATCCCTAGGACTAGCATCTCATAGTGTGTAGGTTTATCCCGAGATGATTTTCAAATAAAGAAAAATACACAAGAAATAAAACCTTTTCTTCTAGTACTAAACCTATATTTTTTGTCGCCTACACTTTTATTCCGATAATTTAATTGCAGCGATTATCACAAGTGGGTGATTGAACCTTGTGTTTGTCGTGAGCATTGGGCAGGTAACCGTGAATCTTATCACAAATATTATTATTTGTTTGTCTCTGATTTTGGCAACAAATCTGTTTAGTATTAGTGCACAGGCTAATACTCAGGAAACAGATCAAACAACTATTTTAGAGAATATAAATCAAAACACAAACAATAACAATGTCGTAGCCCCAAGCTTTGAAGAGCAAGAAAAACTTAATCCTACAGCATTTGATCCTGACACTGTTTATACAGACATTGAAGAAAATTAAATTATTTAAATATCAATATTTACAACATCTACTGGGCAGGAAGTAACGCACATTTCACATACAGTACATTTGGGTTCAATAAACTCAAGGTGAAAGTCCTTATCTAATTTAAGAGCACCAGCAAGACACACAGAAATACAAGCACCACAATGAATACATTTGTCCATAGCAAAGGTAACTTTCCTGGCTATTTCTGTAATTTCTATTCCAGACTCTTTTATTCTTTCTATTGCTTTATCAAGATTTTCAGGTAACCCATCCATTTCCATAACCAGTTTCCCTGACTCTTCAGGAGCAATTTCTGCTCTAAGAATATTGCTTACAATGTCATATTCTTTTGCAAGCATATAAGTAACAGGAGTTTGAACAAGAGAAGGAGGAAAACTTAATATAACTCTTTTACGAGTTCTAAGAGATGATGAAGCTGGTTCTATCTGCTCCTTAATTTTTTCAGTCTTTTTATTTTTTTTAGCTGCCATATTCTAATTGTACTCAAAATATCTTCTTTGGCAACGTTCTCCAGGATACTGATAATAAAAGAAATACCGAGAACAAATCTGACATTAAAGCAGTACCACCATAACTCAGGAAAGGTAAGGGAACACCTGTTACCGGCATAATTCCAAGTGTCATCCCAATATTTACAAATATATGAAATGCAAAAAATGAAAAAATACCTATAGAAACTAAACTTGCAAACTGATTATTTGAATTTTTAGCTATATATAGTGTTCGCCACAAAATAAGTGCAAATATAACGATCAAAAAACATGCACCAATAAAACCAAACTCCTCGCCAGCTATAGAAAAAATGAAATCAGTGTGTTGAGCCGGAACATAGTTTCCTTTTGTTAATCTACCATGCTGCCAACCATATCCCCAAAAACCACCATTGCCAATCGCTAAAAGACTTTGAATAATATGATATCCTGCACCCTGCGGATCGCTTTCTGGATTTAAAAAAATTGTAAGTCTTCTTTGCTGGTAAGGGTGTAACAGTCCCCATAGAATTGGTCGAACAAATCCAACTACAAAATTTAAAAATATTATAGATGACAGCCATAAAACAAGCCATGGAGATTTCCATGGCTTGTAATTAACAATTAACCATATAAGCAAGAAAAGTAAAAACAAAATAAAATAATGACTAAGTGTCAGTTCAACTATTTTATTTTGAATTTGAACGGTGCCTATACTAAAAACATTTGCTCCGGAAGCATTAAAAATTAGGCTCAAAACCGGAGAAAGTACCACTAGCAAGTGCGTAATAGTAGCACCTGTCCAAAAAGCCATTCCTAGATAAATTGCAATGTATGCCAGCGAAGTCCCTAAATCCGGTTGCTTAAAAATTAAAAGGAATGGAGGAAGAACTATAACTGCTGAAGTAAAAATATCAAAATAATTTTTTATGGGGTGCCGGGTAAACCAGGCAGCTAAACTAATGATTATTGCAATTTTTGCAATCTCTGAAGGTTGAATTTTTATTATGCCAATATCAATCCATCTTTGAGCCCCCATGCTAGTAGCACCAAAAACTAAAACTATAAACAAAAGAAAAATATTAAACAAATAAATCCATAATGCATTTTCTTGCCAGAACTGAATCCTGACGAATAAAACCACAATTACAAAAAACAACGCAATAAATAAAAAAATCAGTTGTCTTGGCAGAAAACTTCCACTATTTGCACTGCCAAGCAAAAACAATCCAGAAAAAATTAAAATTAAAAGAGGAGCTAAAAGATACCAGTCTAAATCATTTAAATCAGACCACCGGCGTATAATAAAATCTCTTTCGTCCGTTATTTGCATCTTTGCACTCAGCTGTTATTTTAACAGCTGTAATGCTAAGCAGTTTCTTTTTCTTTAACTTCTTTCATACTAAGACTAAGTCTATGTTCACCAGGTGCAAAACGTTTTACAAGAACCTGAATTTCCTGTCCTACTTTTAGATAGTCTTCAACTTTTGGTGACTCTGTTTCATTTGTAATTTCAGAGCGTGGCAAAAGTCCTTCCACTCCAGGAGATACTTCAATAAAAGCTCCAAAATTTGCAACCTTGCTTACAGTCCCTTTTATTAATTCATTTTCATTTATCTTCCCTGCCAGTTCATCCCAAGGATCACCATGCATTCTCTTTAAACTTAAGCTGATTCTGCTTGTATCCCTGTCTATTTTTAAAACTTTCAGTTCAATTTGCTGGCCAACCTTAAGAATATCCTGTGGATTATTTACCCTTTTCCAGGAAATCTCTGAAATTGGCAGAAGTCCATCAATCCCCCCTAAATCAATAAATGCACCAAAGTCAGTAACCCTTACTATTTCACCAGCAACAGTTTGACCAAGCTCTAGATTTTGCATGGTCTTTTCTCTTAAATCTGCTTTCTCATCATGAGCTGCTAACTTTTGTGAAATAATAAGTTTATTTTTTCTTTGATCAATTTCAAGAATTTTTACAGAAAGATTACTTCCAAGAAGACTATCTTGTTGTGAGCTTTTTAAACGAAGTTGACTACTTGGAATAAAACCTTTAATTCCAAAAAGCTCTACAATGATTCCACCCTTTACTACAGATGTTACAGGACCCGTTAGCGTTTCATTAGCTTTTTTTGCTTCTTCAAGTTTATTCCAGCCCTGAGCCTGATTCACCTTCTTTAACGAAAGAACTATAGTTTCATCATCTGATTCATCACGAAGAATAAAAAATTCATGTTCTTCGCCAATTTGTACAAGCTCTTCTATCTTTACTCTCTTAGGTCTATTCGTTAATTCTTTATAAGGCAAAAATGCTTCTGTTTTTCCACCAATATCAACTAAAGCACCATCTTTTTCTAACCGTATAATTTTGCCTTTAACAATTTCACCCTGGTTAAATTTATAATCGTATTTCCCTTCTTTTAATAGTTTTTCAAACTCCGATAACTTATCAGTCATAATATTTTTTCAATTTACGCTCCCTTTCCTTTATACACGTCTACTATAATGCAGCTCGTGAGCTTTTTATTATAACCTACTTCCTTAAACTACCCATCACCTAACCACCTTTTCTTAAAACCAACTCACCACGAAATGCGTAAATAGGATTTTTTTCTTCATAAACAGTAGTCTGGAAGACTGTAAAAAGTTCATTATCGTTTAATCTAAATATTTTCCCACGTACGATTTCCAGCCAGTCAGAACTGCTTGCCTCTGCCCAATAATTAATTTGTTTATCATTTGCTATCTCTATATTTACAGTACGATAATTTATGTCTTCCTGGTTTAACTGCAACCCAAGCACCCTCTCATTATTAAGCACAAAAAACTTTAGATAAACATTGTAGGTTTTGAAATCAACTAGTTTCAAAACTTTTAATCTGTCCAAATTAGGATTCAGCCAAAAAACAGACTCATTCTTTAAGTCATATGTACCAGTCCAGAAGCCAGTCAATTTTTCAATTTGGCCAATTTCTTTATATTTACCTAGTTCAAAAGCCCTAAAAAAGTCAGGTTGATTAGGATTTTCACTGTAATTTATTTTTGCTTTTATTTTGGTTTTTAAGCTTTTTAAAACTGAAATTGGTTCTTTTTCTTTGAAAGTCAAGCCCATATCGCTAAAAATCAGTAAAAATATTAGAAATACCCACACGCTAACAATCAAAGATTTAAAAAATTTAATCTTGGCATCCTTTCTTTAAAGATTCTTTAATAACATTTAAGCATAATATAGGTAATTTTAGGGATGACCCTGATAGCAAACTCTTAGTATTGCCTAAAACATAAATTAGGCAAGAGTATTTTTAAATAAGGAGTTTTTACTATGCTTCAACAATACAGTACAGCCCTGATTGCACTAAGTCCATCCCTAAACAGCCAAAGTTTATTACAACTTTTAAGTCATTTAAGAATTCAAGTGATAAATAAAACCCAAATCAATACAAAAGAGGGGGTACTCCTAGAGCTAGAAAATAACAAGTCAAATTTTTTATTTCTTTCCTCAACTTTGTCAGGTGCAATAGAGCTGAAAGAATTGATTTCAAAAGCAAAACAAGTTTCTCCAAAAACAAAATTTATTTTAATGGTTCAAGAATGTGACTCAAAAAGAATTTTAAATTACCTTCTTTCCAATGTAGATGCAATTATTTACTTTGAAAATATGCACGAATCATTAGATTCTGCTTTTAAACAAATTACAAAAGGACAGGTATTCCTCTGTGGAAAGACTACTTATGAATTAAGAACTGCACTGCAAGAACAAAAAGCTGAAGGAAAGAATGATTTAGGATTATTAGGACTTTTAACTGAACGAGAAACAGAAGTTTTGCTTTCTTTAACACAAGGAATTAACTATAAGCAAATTTCAAAGCTTCTGTTTATAAGTGAGTCAACAGTAAAAACACACATTAACAATATATTTACAAAATTGAGTGTAAACGATCGAACACAAGCAGTATTATATGCTTTACGACATGGCATAGAAAGCTTAACCAAAAAGCCACACTTAATAAACAATCTAAACAACGAACCTGTTCAAAAACAATAGTAATCCAGAAAAATCATATAAAAGATTTTCACCTTCTCTTGTGTCATACTTCTGACCACTGAGGTCCTACCTCTGTATAATATTTAATGCTTTCATTAAATTATGGACAGAAAAAGAAGAATTGTAATAACTGGAATAGGCCCTATTACCTGTATAGGAAATGGGAAAGATGAGTTTTGGAACAGCTTAAAATCAGGCAAAAGTGGTGTCAAAAGAATTACCAGTGCCGACTCTGGAGAATGGGAAAATGTTGATGTAAAAATAGGCGGAGAAGTTAAGAACTTTGCTTTAGAAAATTTTTTTAATGATCCAAAGCTCTTAAAATCCATGCACAAAGACATGGATAGAGTTACACAATTTGCTGTATCGGGAGCAAAACTTGCAATTGAAGACTCAAAAATAGATTTTTCAAAAATTGATACTGAGCGGGTTTCTACATTTGTAGGAACAGGAATTGGGGGAATTACAACGACCTGCAATGACCAAGTAGCTTTTGTAACAGGAGGCCAAAAAAAAATTGGGGTCAGATCAATCATTCGTCTTATGCCAAATGCACCTTCAGGATTCATTGGAATACTGTGGGGTTTAAAAGGGAGAGCAAAAAGTGATTCTACTGCCTGTGCAAGCGGGCTGGACTCAATGCTGGACGCTTTAAATTGGATAAGATTAAATAAAGCTGACTTAGTAATTACCGGTGGAACTGAATGTACCCTTAATCCTCTAAGCATGGCTTCTTTTAGCAATATGGGTGCTCTTTCAAAAAGAGACTGCCCTCCTGAAATAGCTTCATGTCCTTTCAGCAAAGAGCGGGATGGTTTTGTTATGGGTGAAGGTTCTTTAATTACAGTGTTTGAAGAACTTGAACATGCAAAAAAACGCGGGGCAAAAATCTATGCTGAAGTTATTGGTGGTGCTGGTACTTGTGATGCTTCTCATATAACAGCACCACATGAAACAGGTGATGGTGCAGCACGTGCAATGATTGAGGCTATAAAGGATGCAGAAATAAAACCAGAAAATATAGATTATATTCATGCCCATGGTACTTCAACGCCACTAAACGATGCCAGGGAAACGTTTGCGATTAAAAGAGTCTTTGGCTCTCATGCAAAAAAACTTGCCGTTAGCAGCACCAAATCAATGACCGGGCATTTAATTGGCGCTGCAGGCCCAATTGGTACTGCAGTTTGTGCCCTAACCATTGACACTGGAATAGTAGCTCCTACTATTAATTATCAAACACCTGATCCTGACTGTGATTTAGACTATGTACCAAATAAAGCTAGAGAAAAAGATGTAAGTACTGCACTGATATCTTCACTTGGGTTTGGTGGACATAATACTATTTTAATTTTAAGAAAATTAAAAAATTAACTATTATCTTTTCCTGACCTTCATTTCATACTCGCCAGATCTAAAAACAGTTTTAAGTTGATCACATATCTGAGTAGCTTTTTTTCTGTTAGTGAAGGAATAAAGATCAATTGCTGCTGATTTATACTCAGGCCAGGTGTGCAATGTGAACTGTAATCCCTGAGCACAAACAATTGCAGTAACACCAAATGGTTGAAACTGGTAAAACGTCTGAATCTTTGGTTCAAGTTCAGCCTGAATTAAAACCTTTTTTACTTTTTGTTCCAATAAACTTGCTTTTGCCAAGGCTTTATCATCACATTCATAAAGATCCAAAATTATATGAAGGCGATTTATTTTAGTATCTTTTTTTAACTTTAAGCTCTGAATTGATCTTACTGTCCTATAAGACTTTATATTTTTAACATTTTTATTTGATTCATTCATTGAATTGTCTTCAAAATTAGTTTGATGCTGCCTGTTCATATCTTAATTTAGCTCCTTCAAGTTCAGGAGGAATTTCAATTGGATATTCACCACTAAAACAAGCAGTACAAAAGATTTCTCTCTGTAAAGAAGTAGATTTTATCATTCCTTCATGACTTATATATTTTAAACTATCTGCTTCAATAAATTTTGTAATTTCATCAATAGAATTACTTTTAGCTGCAATTAACTGCTCTCGTGAATCAATATCAATACCATAAAAACAAGGCCATTGAACCGGAGGCGAGCTAATTCTCATATGAACTTCTTTAGCACCAGAATCTTTTAAAAGCCTTACAATTTTTCTTGAGGTATTGCCTCTGACAATTGAATCATCTACAACCACTATCTTTTTACCAGCAATAATATCTCTAATTGGATTTAGTTTTAATCTAATCCCTAGTTCTCTTAGCATTTGAGAGGGCTGGATAAATGTCCTGCCTATATATCTATTCTTTATTAATGCTTCTCCAAATGGTAGTTTGGATTCTTCCGCAAAACCAATTGCTGCAGGGGTTCCAGAGTCAGGAACAGAAATTACATAATCAGCTTTCACTGGAGCTTCTCTTGCTAATTGTCTGCCAAGTTCTTTCCTGAAATGATATATACTCAAACCTTTAAAAGTACTATCCGGTCTTGAAAAATAAATAAGCTCAAATATACAGTGATGAGGTTTTATAGATGAAACAAATAAATTTGAATTTAGTTTTTGTTGTCTGTTTATAAAAATAATTTCACCTGGCGCAACATCTCTTACAAAGGCTGCTCCAATAATATCCAGAGCACAACTCTCAGATGCAATAACATACTTCCCGCTACTTGTATTTCCAATACATAAAGGCCTTACACCATCGGGATCTCTTATAGCAATTAAATAATCATTTGTGCCAATGACAATTGAGTAAGCTCCCTTACATTGAGAAAAAGTTGTTTTAATGGCA
Source organism: Candidatus Melainabacteria bacterium (assembly GCA_016201905.1). GTDB lineage: Bacteria > Cyanobacteriota > Vampirovibrionia > 2-02-FULL-35-15 > 2-02-FULL-35-15 > JACQBQ01. Next base: position 41,441 of record JACQBQ010000013.1, read on the forward strand.
GTCGTCAAATCATTACCTTTGTCCAGCTCCTGAACTATTAGCTTTGCCATTACTTCACTGTCGGTAGTTGACTCAAAGCTATAACCGTTTTTTATTAATGACTCACGAAGCAAGTTGGCATTTACCAGATTTCCATTGTGAGCCAGAGCAATTTTTTTATCCTTATGACTTACTAAAACAGGCTGAGCATTACAAACATTGTTTGAACCGGTTGTTGAATATCTGGTATGACCTACAACAATATCTCCCTTAAGTTTTGAAAGATTTTTTTCATCAAAGACCTGACTAACCATTCCAACATCTTTGTGAATAAATACATTTGAATTATCAAACGTAGCAATGCCACAACTCTCTTGGCCACGGTGTTGTAAGGCATACAGTCCAAAAAACGCTAACCTTGCCACCTCCTCACCAGGTGCAATCATTCCAAAAACCCCACAGGCTTCTTTTGGCTTATCATCAAATTCTTCAATAAAATGCGGGTATAATTGTTTAAAATCCATTTTTTTGTAATTTATTACTTAATTTAAGCTTAAACACCTCAATTATAGCCTGTCCGGCTTACCAAAACAGGTGAAAACAAAAGTATAACTGGGTAAATTAGTATAAAGTTGCCTTTTACTTGGTTTTACTTAGAATAAAGCAGTTTTAACTATTTGATAAGAAGTTTAGACAACTTTTACTAATACAAGTTAGTCTATATAGTAAAAATGTATGAGATTAAAAAATGAATTAATGGAAGTTTAAGATGAGCAAATCAAAAAGTAAAGTTTTAGTTTTAAATGCATCTTATGAACCTTTAAATATATGCAATTGGAGAAGAGCGGTAATTTTAATTTTCAAAGGTAAAGCAGAACAAGTAGAACATAATGGAAAAATAATTTACCCAGATTTTCATGTTCCAACTGTAATTCGTTTAAGAAAATACATAAAAATACCTTACAAAGAAATTCCTTTAACACGAAGAAATTTAATGTACAGAGATCATTACAAATGCCAATATTGCAGCGTTAAAACAAATGATTTGACTATTGATCATGTAATCCCAAGAAGCCGTGGTGGTTCTGACAGCTGGGAAAATGTAGTAGCCTGCTGCCAAAAATGCAATGTTAAAAAAGGAGACAGAACACCAAAAGAAGCCAACATGCACATTTTAAGGACACCTAAAATACCATTTGGTCACTTATATTTTGAAGCAACAAGACTTGCAACATCCAGTTTTCCGGATTGGCAAAAGTATATTATCGGGCTAAGTGCATAAAGTTTTCACTATTGATGCGTCATTGCGAGGAGCAATAGCGACGAAGCAATCCCAAACAAAGATACAATTCCATTAACACTACATACAAGACGATCGGAACTGCTTCGCTTACGCTCGCAGTGACATAATATCCAACATATCTCCATTTATATAAGTTATCATTTAATTATAAATGAAGACTTTATTTCTAGGTATTATAAAAATCCTGCTCACAACTTTTTTGGTTACATCAATTACTTTTTTATTGCTTCATTTAGTACCTGGCAGTCCATTTACAGGCAATAAAACACTGCCACCGGAAATCATTGCTAACCTTGAAGCAAAGTATCACTTAAACGAACCAATTATTTCACAGTACTGGTTATATATGTCTGGAATATTTAGAGGTGACTTAGGACCATCACTAAAATATATAAACAGATCTGTAAATGAAATTCTATTTTCAGCACTGCCTGTATCAATAACATTAGGTTCTATTGCTCTTTTAATTTCAATACCACTTGGAATAATGTTTGGAATACTTTCAGCAGTTTACACAAAGAAACTAGCCGGTTCAGTCTTAATTATCTTAATAACAATTGGAATATCATTGCCTAATTTTTTAATTGGGGCATTACTCATAAATATCTTTGGACTAAAATTAAAGATACTACCAGTTGCGCTGTGGGAAAGCCCTTGGCATATAATTCTGCCAACTATTACTCTTTCGTTTTTACCCATGGCATATATAGCCAGAATAATCAGAGCTCAAATGCTGGAGCAGCTTTCTGAAGAATATATAAAAACTGCACTTGTAAAAGGGCTTCCATTAACACAAATAATTTTAAAACATGCTTTTAAAAACTGCTTAATTTCACTCATTACAATTCTTGGTCCAATAATCGCTATCTTAATTACTGGATCATTTGTAGTGGAATATATTTTTGCAATACCAGGAATGGGGAGATATTTTATAACTGCTTTTACAAACAGAGATTATTTTTTAATCACTGGAACTGCAATTGTTTTTTCATTTATTTTAACTACGTTAAATGTGGCAATTGATGCCTTGTACAAAAAAATCGATCCTAGAATTTCGTAAGGGCAATTCATGAATTGCCCTTACGAGAGACCTTCTTCTTAATTTAAACTCTATTAACATTAAAAAAATATAAAGATCACCAATCTCAGTACTGAAGTAGATTACTATAAAACAACCTTATTTAATAATTCAAAATACTCCAAATGATTATTTCTAATACAACTTTAACAAGCGATCTTAAGACTTTTCTATACTTCTTTAATAGAAAATATTCTTTACTTAATACTCCTAAATGTATTCAAGAAGAACATTTTATAGAAAGTGCTCTAAATGGAAATAGCACTTTTGAATCTGCTTTTCCTAGGTTTTTAGTAGAAGCTGCAAGGTGGAGGATTTCTCTTGAAAATCCTCTAAATCAAGATAAATTACAAGCTCTAAATACTTTTAAAAGAAGGCATTCTGAGAATGCTCCTGTTTGTGCTTTTGAGCTTGAAAGATTTTTTATTGAAGATATTAAATCTATTGTTAGGTATTATAACTTTAAAAAAGCAAAAGAAGGACAAATAAAAATCTCTCCAGATGAGTTTACAGACTGGTTTATTAATGAATGGCTTGCAAATGTAAGAGATTTTAATCAGCCTTCAAAAGGAATTTATCCGGATGAATTAGTAGAGATAGCTGTATTTAGAGCAAAGATTCAAAGTGAACCTAAAACCCTGGAAAAATTAAACGCTATAAGAGATACTTTTGGCTACAAGACTAATTATATAGTCTATGAAAACTATAATAAACAATTATTAAAAAGTTCAGCAGAAACTTTAGAGGGTTCAGTAAGAGCGCTTAGAAAAATACATGGTAAGAAAATTGCCTTTGAATTAATCAAGAGAAATAAATTATTACAAACAGCAAGACCAGATACTATTACTTCAGCACATGATGAGTTAGTAAAAATATATGGACTTGAAAAGGCTAAAGAAATCGGCTTTCAAAATCCTGTGGTCTACAGAAGTACGAATGTCAAATCAGCACATGATGAATTAGTGAAAATACATGAGTTAGAAAATGCTAAAAAGATTGGCTTTAAAGATCCACAAGTCTACACAAGTACAAATGTCAAATCAGCACATGATGAACTGGTAAAAATACACGGGTTAGAAAATGCCAAAAAGATTGGCTTAAGAAATCCACAAGTCTACACAAGTACAAATGTCAAATCAGCATATGACAAATTAGTAGAAATACACGGGTTAGAAAATGCCAAAAAGATTGGCTTTAAAGATCCACAAGTCTACACAAGTACAACTATCAAATCAGCACATGATGAACTGGTAAAAATACACGGGTTAGAAAATGCTATAAAGATTGGCTTTAAAGATCCACAAGTCTATAAAAGTGCAAGTATCAAATCAGCACATGATGAGTTAGTAAAAATACACGGGTTAGAAAATGCCAAAAAGATTGTCTTTAAAGATCCACAAGTCTATAAAAGTGCAACTATCAAATCAGCATATGACAAATTAGTAGAAATACACAAGCTAGAAGATGCTATAAAGATTGGCTTAAGAAATCCACAAGTCTATAAAAGTGCAACTGTCAAACCAGTACATGATGAATTAGTGAAAATACATGAGTTAGAAAATGCTAAAAAGATTGGCTTAAGAAATCCACAAGTCTACACAAGTACAAATGTCAAATCAGCACATGATGAACTGGTAAAAATACACGGGTTAGAAAATGCTAAAAAGATTGGCTTAAGAAATCCACAAGTCTACACAAGTACAAATGTCAAATCAGCACATAATTAATTAGTAAAAATACGCAAGTTAGAAGATGCTCTAGAAATTGTTTAGCACTATAAAAAAATCGATCCAAGAATCTTATAATTTACAATTGAGGATTAAGAATGCAGAATTATCAATTCTTAATTATCAACTCTTAATTCTTAATTTCTTAATTACTTTCTCAGTCACAGCCAATGCCATCTCAATATCTCTATCACTTACAAAACCCAGATGACCTATGCGAAATATTTTATCTTTTAGGGTATCCTGTCCATTAGCCACTGTAATATCCCAGTCTTTTTTATATGCAGCTCTAATATCTGGAACTGAAACTCCATCTGGCGGATAAATAGCTGTAATGGCTGCACTTGCATCCTTGTCTTCAGTTAAAAGTTTTAGACCCAATCCTTTCAACCCAGCGCGTAAATTACTTTTCAAACATTCATGGCGTTTAACAATATTTTCTAAGCCTTCTTTTTTCATCATTTCAAAAGCTTTTTTTAATGCACAGATAAAAGACACATTTGGAGTAAACGGTGTAGTCTCATCATCCAGAGATTTTTTATGTTTGCCAAAATCCCAGTAAAACTTTGGACACTTAGACTTCTTATAATATTCCCAAGCTTTCTTACTCACATAAATAAAACTTAGTCCAGGCGGAATCATAAAGCCTTTTTGTGAACCTGAGATAACGATATCTAACCCCCAGCTATCTATTTCTACATTCATACAGCCAAGACTTGTAACTGCATCTACTAAGAGCAAAGCACCATGATTCTTTACAACCTTTGCGATTTTTTCTAGATCATTTGCAGCACCTGTAGATGTTTCACTATGAGTAACAGTAACCACTTTTATTTCTTTGTTTTTATCCAGTGATAATCTTTGTTCGAGTAATTTTGGGTCGATAACTTTTCCCATCTCACACGTAAACATTTCTACATCAGCTCCAAAAGTCTGGGCAATCTGACCAAATCTTTTTCCAAAAACACCTATAACTAAAGATAAAACTTTATCGCCTGGCGAAATTACATTACTAATAGCTGCTTCCATAGCACCAGTACCACTTGCAGTATAGATAAATGCATCAGAGTCTTTTGTTTTTCCAAGCCATTTCAGGTCTTCAATACAGGACATAAAAATATCTGAAAACTCTTTAGAGCGGTGCCCTATGGGGTGCCTAGCTAGCTCTACAAGTACTGTCTCTGGTACAGGAGTAGGGCCAGGTATCATTAGGAAGGATTTATCTTGCATAATAGATCTTTAATTTAGGATGATTCTGTTTAATTTACTGTAGAGGCGCGCCATGGTGCGCTTCTACTACAATCATTAAAACACGATAAATCATTGATGAAGTTAATTGTATATGTTAAATTATAGATATTATGCCAGGACAAGAAAAAACAATAAAATCCAGAACAGCAAGAATAGAACGTAAAACAAATGAGACAAGCATTACATGCAATCTAAATATAGATGGTACAGGTCGGGGTGTAATTGCTACCGGAATACCATTTTTTGATCATATGTTAAATCAATTAAAAAAACACAGTTTTATAGATATGGATTTAAGTGCCAGCGGAGATTTGGAAATAGATTCACACCATACAGTAGAAGATGTAGGAATCGTTTTAGGCATGGCTATAAAAGAAGCACTTGGCGATCGCCAAGGAATAGTACGTTATGCAAATACTAAAGTGCCACTTGATGAAGCATGCGTAGAGTGTGTTTTAGATCTTTGTACAAGACCTTTTATTTACTATGATTTAAAGTTTAACAAAGAAAGAATAAACAATTTTGAACTTGAATTAAATCTTGAGTTCTGGAAAGCACTTGCATTTAATGCACCATTTACACTTCACTTAAAACAAGCCTCAGGAATTAACTCACATCATATTATTGAAGCAGGCTTCAAAGCATTTGCTCTGGCATTTGATCGTGCAAAACAAATTGACAATAGAATAAAAGGTTCAAGATCTACTAAAGGGGCCATGTAACCAAAAGTATCATTTCAAGATAAAAGCTTAACTAAATCAGAGATTTTACCTGCTAAAAAAATAAACCTGTGTCAGATAAAATTGCTTCATGATAAGCAGAAAGCAAGATTATTTATCAAGCATTTCAAAAAATCTTGGCTTAGCATTATTTACACCATTTGGCTCTTTGTTATTTCAATGGATTGTATTTAAAAAAGATATTTCTGCGGATAGCCTTTATTATTCAATCGGCTCTCTCTTTGTTGGAATCTTATTTCTGGTTTTAGGGTATATAATCATAAGAGACTGAAAGGAAGAAAAGATGATTTCAGGCGAAATAGTATTCTGGTTCTCTATGTTATTTTTCTTGTGTCTTTTAGCTGTTATTTTATTTGTTTACTATAAAGACATAAAACAACCTCGTTCAAAACATTAGCAAATTACAGTACAGTAATTATTAACCGAAGTAACCTTCTCTACTGCACACGTTTACTACATTGCAAACGGACTAAAATCAGTCTTGTAATCATAATAGTCTTCATGCTCTTGTTTTTTCAAAAACGCAACTGCTTTATATGTAAAAGGCGTAGCAATTACTTCCCATAATACTTTTAAAGTATAATTTGCTGCCATAACAGAAAAAATAAGATGCCATGGAAAAGCAATAAGTCCACCAAATGCTAAAGGATAAAAAATTAAAGTGTCAACAGCTTCACCTATAACAGTAGATCCAATAGTTCTTGTCCAGAGATATTTTCCACCTGTCAGTATTTTCATTTTGGCAAGGGTAAAAGAATTAGCAAACTCTCCTGCCCAAAAAGCAAGCATTGAGCTAAAAACTGTCCGTGGAGCATTACTAAAAACAGTTTCATAAGCTTTTTGATTAGGCCAATCATGTGCTGGCGGAAGGCAAAGAACAATCTGAATCGCTAGAGTAGAAATCAACATAGCTGAAAAGCCAATCCAGATAACCCTTCTACTTTTTGCATATCCATAGACCTCAGTTAATATATCTCCGAGTAAATAAGAAATCGGAAAAAATATAATGCCAGAACCAAAAGCAAACTTACTGATCTGAGCAAACTTATTATTAGCAACAAAATTGGAAAGTAATAAAACAACAACAAAAGTTACTGTTGCAATATCTAGATATTTATAACTTTTCATTTTTAATTTTCTGCTCGCAATTTTTCACTGGCAGATGATTGTTGTTCTTGTGTTAAAGGTAAACCTAAAATTGTTTTTATAAAGCCAAAAAATAAAGGATGTGGTTTTTCAGGACGTGATTTAAACTCTGGATGAAACTGGCTTGCTAAAAAGTAAGGATGATTTCTAAGCTCAATTAGCTCTACTAGGGTATTATCAGGTGATGTTCCACTAAAAACCATCCCACTTAAAGAAAGTCTTTCACGATAAAAATTATTTAGTTCATATCTGTGCCTGTGGCGTTCATAAATCAGTTCTTCCCCATATACAGATCTTCCTTTTGTTCCGTTTAATAAAACACATGGGTATTTCCCAAGGCGCATGGTACCGCCTTTTTGAGAAATGTTTTCCTGAGCAGGCATTAAATCAATTACAGGATGTAATGTTCCAGGCGCAAATTCAGTGCTATTTGCTCCAGTCAGTCCACATACATTCCTTGCAAACTCAATTACCGCACACTGCATACCAAGGCAAAGCCCAAGATAAGGCAGTTTATTTTCTCTGGCATATTTTATGGCATTTATTTTTCCTTCAATGCCACGATCTCCAAAACCGCCTGGAACAATAATACCTTCTACACCCTGAAATATTTCTTTTAAATTAACTGTATTATCCAAGTCATCTGACAGTACCCATCTCACCTCAACATCTACACCACAGTGTGCACCAGCATGATTAATAGCTTCTACAACACTTATATAAGAATCTGAAAGTTTTATATACTTACCAACTATTGCAACCCTTGCTAATTTTTTACCACCTACTCCTTCCGGTTTTTTTAGTTTGTTTACTAACTCTTGCCAGTTATCTAAATCTGGAGGAACACTAACCAAGCAAAGCTTATCCATTATTCTTTCTGCCAGTCCTTCTTTTTCTAAAGCAAGCGGGACTTCATAAATTGATTTTTGATCTTTACATTCAATTACAGATTCAATCGGGACATCAGTATAAAGAGATAGTTTTTCTTTTATAGCTTTAGGAACTACTTTTTCTGTTCTACATACCAGAATATCAGGCTGAATACCTTTTCCTCTAAGGATTTCAACGCTATGCTGTGTTGGCTTTGTCTTAATTTCATTTGTAGCTTTTAAATTTGGAAGTAATGTTACATGAACATAAGCAACATTTTCCCGACCGACATCATTTCTAAACTGCCTTATAGCTTCTAAAAATATTAAACCTTCAATGTCACCTACCGTTCCACCTACTTCTACTATTACTATTTCAGCATTTGAACCAGTTGCAGCTCTTCGAATTCTTTCCTTGATTTCATTTGTAACATGTGGAACCATTTGAACCGTACCACCGAGATAATCACCTGTTCTCTCACGACTTATCACAGACTGATAAATACTACCAGCGGTAACATTGTTAATTTGAGTTAAGTCTGTTCCTATAAATCTTTCATAATGTCCAAGATCAAGATCTGTTTCAGCACCATCTTCAGTAACAAATACTTCACCATGTTGATAAGGCGACATTGTACCTGGATCTATATTTAAGTAAGGATCCATCTTTTGAATGGTCACTGAAAATTTTCTAGCTCTTAAAAGACATCCCAGTGAAGCAGCTAAAATACCTTTGCCTAGGCTGCTTACCACCCCCCCGGTTACAAATATATATTTAGTCATTATCCTCCTATCTTAGGCACTCTGAAAAATCCATATAACCTTTTTTCACATGCTTCAGCCTCGCAGATCTCGGCTTCCGCATTTCCGAAGATTTCCCATTCCTTATTTTTCGACATTCGGTGATTACTCTTCGTAATCACCTCTTTTGATTTATCATAAATAGCAATCAACTTTTATTCTCCTATCTTAGGTACTCTGAAAAATCCATATTCCTCATGTGGGGCATTTTTAAGTATTTCATCTCTGGCAAATTGTTTTTTTACAAGATCTTCCCTCATTACATTTACTGTAGGAATTGGCTGAGTCATTGGTTCAACACCTTTAGTATTTACTTCATTTAATTGATCAATGTAATCAAGAATCTTTGAAAGTTGCTTTGAATATAGATCAATTTCTTCTCCAGTCAAAGATAACCTTGCCAGCTTAGCTACATGTTCAACTTGTTCTTTTGTTATCATTTTTATCGGAACATCCTTTGCTTATCTATTTTCACCAAATTATAATTTGCTCTTTTGTCATTATAATCTTATATATTGTAACAAATAGATTCACAGGTCTATATTAAAATTACTTACAAAATGTTTAAGCCTTTAAAAAGATCATTCTTTGAACGCAATACCCTGGAAGTAGCTCCTGAATTACTTGGGAAAAATATCATATTAAGACAAAGCCGTAAGAAAGAAAGACGAGGAATAATAGTAGAAGTAGAAGCATATACAAATGATGATCCTGCTTGCCATGCTGCACGTGGTAAAACTTTGCGAAACGAAGTAATGTTTGGGCCTGGTGGATTTAGTTATGTTTACTTTATTTATGGAATGTATCATTGTCTTAATTTCGTAACTGAAGAAGAAGGGATTCCAGGAGCAGTATTAATAAGGGCACTGGAGATTCCAGATGAAGACCCACGCATAGCAAGTGGACCAGGAAAACTTTGTAAACATTTAAAAATTACAAAAAATCACAACAAGTTAGACTGCTGTAATGAAGACAGTTCTTTAATAGTTACAAATAACAATTCAAATAAAAAACACTGTTTTCCAATTACCCAGACACAAAGGATTGGGATTTCGCAAGCTTCACACTATCCATGGAGGTGGTACATAAAAGACAACCCTTCAGTTTCTAAAACTATAGAGAAAAGGGTATAGTAATAATAAGAAATTAAAATTATGAATACCCTGAATAAAGAAGAGGCTTACATTAATTTTTTAGAGTGTGTAAACAAAGCACAAGACATTGAGTCTTTATTAAAAGATACTTTTAAAATTATTCAAAAAGCTTTTAGTGTTAGTAGGGTTCAATTATGGGAAGAAGTAAGTGACTTAAATGAGTTGTCAATTTTTTATGAATATTACTCCGAGAATGAAACTTCAATGCTTAAGTTTAGAGTGTCAGCCTTACCAGAATCTACAAAAAGACTTTTTCAAGAAGTTACTTTATGGGAATACCTGAATATTACAGATGAAAAATTAATTGGGTTTAATATCAAATCATTAATTGGGGTTGGGTTTCAACTCCCTGAGAAAAAAATCGGGGTTTTGGTTTTAAGTTCAAAAGAAAAAAACAAGAAATTAAATGACACTGAGATCAATTTTTTAATAAGAATAAAAAACCAACTTGAGGTTAGCATTGAAAAGGTACAGATGCTACAAAAAAATAAAGAAGAAACAAAAAGACTTTACAACCAAAACAACAAACTCAGAGAGCTGGATAGGCTTAGAACAAATTTCATTAACAATATAAGCCATGAATTCAGAACACCACTTGCAAGCATTTTAGGTTTCAGCAAAATGCTAACAAGCAAAAACCATATATCAGACTCCACTAAAGAAATAGTTGAACAAATACAACAGGCCTCAAACAGGCTTTCATCGCTTATCAGTGATTTCTTGCAGATTAATAAGACCACCACAGAAGGATGGGTTGCACATTTTGAACCCAGCGATATTGGAGAAATAGTTAAACAGTCTGTTGAAGAATTTAATTCCTTGTATAAGAGCCATACGATCTCTTATATCATTTCAAATAATTACCCGATCTTAAAAACAGACCCGAAGTTGATTCGTCAGGTTCTGGATAATTTAATTTTAAACGCTATTAAATATTCACCAGGGAAAGATAGCGTTACTGTTTCTCTTGAAATCTCGACAAATACCAAAGAGCTAAATATTTCAGTAAGTGATAAAGGAATAGGAATTGACAAAGAAGAAATTCCAAAAATTTTCAACAGACTTTATCGTTCAACAAATCCACAAGTACAAAAAATTGCAGGGTCCGGGTTAGGGCTGGCAATTTGCAAAGAAATTATTACCACCTTAAACGGGAAAATTGAAGTAGAAAGTAAATTAAATAAAGGTAGTAAATTTACTTTTACCCTGCCGATTAACTAAACCACTGTGTGCTGAAGCACACAGGTTTTAATCGTCACCGCCTGAAGGCGGCTTAAGATCCGATCGTTATATCTTCTTCATCCTCCACATGATTCTCTATATATTCCTTTATTTCTTCCTCTGTTATTGCTCCTAC
>JACQBQ010000028.1 GCA_016201905.1 Candidatus Melainabacteria bacterium
CCATAAGTTAAGTCCTTTCAACTTAACTTGGCCGTTATTTCACTTAAATCTGTTCCATGAATTGAATATTTATTTATGCTTTTTAACTCTTAATTGCTGACTATTTTAAATAATTGACTTCTTTCTCACCGTAAGGCCTAGAATCTAGTTCTTCTGAAATTGCTAGCGCTTTAAGACTATATAAGCCTGACACATTTGAGACAGGCAACCCAGATAGTACAGGTGAACTGGAACCAGACAGAGCAAGTTCTTATATAGATGTAGTAATTGATACTAGAGCAATTTATCTTGAAACAGATAAAAAATTTCCCTTGCAATACATTGTACCAACTACATTTCTAGACTTTGGTTATCCAAATGAGAAAGCTAATAGTATTTTAGTTGATAGTCCTTTTAAACAACAATAAAAAAATCATGACAAATATTAAAGATCTTTGGAAACAATTTAGAGATTCATTACCAGATAGAACACTAGCAAAGGATGTCAATCTTGAGGTAGTGGTGAAATTCGAGCCCAGTAACAATAAGTTTTTAAGTGATCAAATAATACTCCAAGACAACACAGGTAGTATAGAAGGCTTTACTGAAAAGAAAAACATATCTGATTATCTAAAAACTGTAGATGGCATCAATAAAAAGATAAAAATTAAGGGCGACTTAGTAAAGCATGAATTCGATGATTTAGTGTTTATAATAAAGTCAGTAGCTATCTAATCACCACTAGTGGCAGGATCTTGATGACTTGTCATTGTTTTTGTAAGCATATCTGCAAGCTCATATTCTTGTCTTTGCTCAGGCGTAAGTTGAGCTAATCTTTGCTCCCTTAGTTTTTTTGCCAAGTCTACAAGACTTTGTTGATTTATGCTATTACTTATAATTTTTATATCTTGCACTTTTTAAAAATCCTCAAATCAATTAACTACAACAATCCTAGCCCAAAGCTTAACAAAATCAGAGATAAAATCTTGTATTTCTTTAAGAAACTTTATCTGCTAATAAGTTAGTTTCTTAATCCTTTCAAATACTTTTTCTCTGATAACAAGCTCTTCAAAAGGGGTATAGCCCTAATAATCATAAAAATCGCTTGGATTAAATTAATGCCAAAAGTTCAAGATTCAGCTATATTCAGTCACCCTAAAAAGCTATTCCAAAAAGCAAATACTAAGGCTGAAGTAGAAATATTTAAACCTAGGGAATTTAAATACGGTACTGAAAGAATATCTTTCACAGATATTTATAAATCTCAAGCTAGATCTATTGAGCCAGAACAATTAGAAAAAAATAACAATAACTGGATTAAGGAAATTTATTTAAACAAACACTTCTATAAAGAATATATTGATTGCCTAAAAACTGACGGTTTTACTGAAATAGAAGCAAAAAATATTTTAGATCAAACAATCTATCATTTTAATCGCGCCAAATCCTCCGCCACTGCTCAAGAGTCTCTTGGCAAAATCGCCTCTCACGCTACTACAGTAAACATCATTCTGTGTTTAGCTAAGCATTTACTAGATAGCAATCCAGCACCAAGATTACTACACACCGTAATAAACCTCACTTATGGTTTTACAAAAAGTATAAGAAGTTATTTTCAGTATTCTATTTACAACAGACCTGATGACGATGCTGCTATGAATAGATATCAGGCAGATGTTTATGGAAATGAAGTCTCAGGGAAGCTTGCTACAGCATCCACGTTTACTGAAATTAAAATAAATTCATGGGCATATACTCTGGCTGAACTCTTACCAGAAGAGTATGGCACACCTGTAAAGAAAATACTTTCTCTCCCCACATCGCTCTGGTGGAGAGGCAGAATGCCAGCTCATATTAACCAGCAATTTTTTACAGACCTTTTAAAATGGATGTTTCATTTTATTCCTTCAAAACTTGGTGTTAAAAAGAGCATTGGAGTTATAAATAAAATTAACGAAAAAGAAAATATAAAACCAGATTATGTAATGGAAAGGCACTATAAAAATGTAGGACTAACAGATAAAAAAGATCAAAAACCTATTAAATTCTTTTCTCAACTTTTTAAGCTAGTTAAAAATACATTTAGTAGAGATATAAATATTCAAAGAAACTCTTCTAAAAAGCTAGCTGAGACCATTGCACCAATTTTAGGCATGTATGGATTTTTTGCATCAGCCATTGGAAATGGCATTGGTTCCATCTTAAAGCTGTTTAAAACAGAAAGTGAGTTTTTTGATGCAGTCAACTCAACATCTTTTACATCACAACAAATGATTTATCTTCCAAAAATTATAATGCCTATGTATACAGAAACAAAAGAATTAGAATATGTTTTAAGAAAACAAGAAACAAGAAACCATTACAAAAAAGAGGAAATAAAAAAATTAAAAGATTTCTGCAAAGAAAAAAAAATGCTTTCATATCTAGGATTTAGTTGTTTGCCGCTGAGCATTATAAATACAGCTTTGAAGCTAATAAAAATTGAAAATTATTTTCCATTAAAAATCAAAGCAATTACAGATGACTTGGTAATTGCTGTATCAAATAAGTTTTTCTCTCACAGAAGACATTTAATCGGAAAACAATTTAGGCTTGAAAATCCAGAGTTTTATTATGAAGGAATAAAAGCGTAATTCAGGCTTTCTTAACTAAGCCTAGGATTTTTGTAAAAGTGGCTTAAATTCTATTAAGAAGAGCTTAAATAAATTAGAGCATTGATATAAACTTAAACCAAATGGTATATTTAAATTGCTATGAAAGAAATTGAAAAAAAATATATTCTTGATGAACAGAACAAAAAAATAGCTGTTCAAATTGATATTGGTACTTTTGAAAAAATAGAAAATATCCTTGAAGACCATGGACTCTTTAAGCTAATTCAAGAGGATAATGAAAAAGAATATCTTAATTTAAACGAAGCCAAAGAATTTTATAAAGGCTTAGACAAAGCAAATTGAAAACTCTTTACAGTAAAAAGTTTCTAAAAGATTTAGCCTCAATTCCCAAAAATGAAAGAGTCAATATTGAAACTTTTATTTTCGAGACTTTAGTTAAGCATAATTCCATAAGTCAAATAAGGAAAATAGAGAAGTTAAAAGGATATCAAAATTTTTACAAAGTTAGGTTTAGAGATTACAGATTAGGTTTAAAGCTTGAGGGTGAAACTCTGGTTTTAGAAAGAGTTTTACACAGGAAAGATATTTACAGATATTTTCCATAAAAATCAAAGCAATTACAGATGACTTGGTAATTGCTGTATCAAATAAGTTTTTCTCTCACAGAAGACATTTAATCGGAAAACAATTTAGGCTTGAGAATCCAGAGTTTTATTAACTAGGCTGAAGACTTATTTAAAAGAGCACAATTTTGATAATTTGTAGCTATTTTAACTAGTTATTAATTCGTTTATAGTATCTAGGAGTCACGGTTTTAATTAAGCCCAAGTGAAGGCAGGACGCCAGGTTGCCAACCTAATCTCATTGCGTATCGGCAAAAGTTTCTGCTCATTAAA
>JACQBQ010000014.1 GCA_016201905.1 Candidatus Melainabacteria bacterium
AGTGCTAAGATGTTTGAGAAATTGTGTAAAATTAATTCAGCGGTCGAGAAGAACATCACTTGAAAATCTTCAACTCTCATCAAAAGAAAGATTTAGGAGCATAAAACCATGTCAGATTCCTTCCTTAAGTTGACACAGATGTCACAAGGTGAGTGAGCGAGACTTCGCCCTAAAAGGGCGAGGAACTTGTGCTTACCCAATAGATCATATTAAAGTGAATGAATTTTTGAGAGTGGTTGCTTGAGAAAGTGCATTGCTAATGCATTTTTATATTTCATTAGATGCGATCAAGCGCACCATGTACAGTTTTTTGCACTAAACGAAATAGCTTGTCACGATCCAACATATCTAGAAATAACTTTGCATCATCATCTGTTTTTGCAGCACTCTTAGAATATTCTTCTATTGCTTCATCAAATACTATAAATATATAGGGTCTAGTCCGGGACTCTGCAAGTGGAACATATAAGTTACCAGAAGTTGTTATATTTTCTGAAGCTGTTTCATCCTTAATATATTCTTCCCTTAAGTCATGAATTAATGAGCGTAATTTTTCATTATTTGTACCTTTCATATACTTTATCAAAATATTTTTAGCCAAATTAGCAACTGGCTTGGTAATCTCATTTCTACATTCTTCCTGATCTATCTCTTGACTAAATGCTTTAAACCAAGTAGGGAGAGTTCTATCTTCTGATTTGCAACCTAAAGCTCCACTTGCTCTTCTAGCTGTTACAGTACTAAGTCCAAACATATTACCTCCTTAAATTTTTTAGATTCATCTTATCTATTAAAAGTACTACTGTTTATACTTTTAATCAAGTATTTTTATATTACCCCCCAACCGGATTTTCTGCCTTGGCAGACCTGTTGGTGGGGAACTGGTGTTACCGCCGTGAAAGAGCGATGTCTTGTCCACACTATTTGAATTAGGTATCTTTAATGTTTCCAAGTATTTTTTCCATTAAAATAGTATAAGTTTGAATCTTTGAATAAATCTCATTAGCAACTTCTTCTTTATATGTATGAGTTGTCTCATTTCTGCTATCTGTCATTTTTAAAAGACTTTCTGTTTCTTCTTCGTTACAGAGCCCCTGAGAAAGCATTTCACGAAAACAATCTTTTGGAGATCTTATATTTATTCCTTTTTTAATTTTTAAATATTCTTTAAAATATTTCCAAAAGGTATCAAATGTATACTCAAACCTTTTAATAGTTGCATCCCTAATAATGACTGAATAAGGCTCTTTAAAAATTTCTTTTAATGAAACTAGAGCTTTTTTAGCATCTGTTTGTTTTAATTCTAATCTTTCCATATTTCTATGTCTTTCAATGCTTCATTTTTAAAATCTTCTGATACCTCATTAAAGTTTACTATTTCTACTTTATAAGGAATATTTGAATTTTCAATTTTTTCTTTAAGTAAAGAAATCTTGCTACTATCTATTTTACCTTTAGATATTAATCCAATGTCTACATCTGAACCAATATAATTGTCCCCCCTTGCCCTAGACCCAAATATAAATATTTTTACATTTTGGCTTTTTAGCTCGTCTAATACAAGCTTTTTTAATTGTGTAAGATATTTGTTTTCCATTTTTTGTGTAATTCATTTTTCTGACCACTGATTTCTCATCCTCTGATTCTCTGAAAATACCCCCAACCGGATTCGAACCGGTGTTACCGCCGTGAAAGGGCGATGTCCTAGGCCACTAGACGATGAGGGCAAAATTCAATAATCAGAAATCAGGGAATTAGAAAATCAGAAGAATCTAATGCATTAACAATTATAGGATTTGTCTGATTCATTCGGTAAATCCGATCCTGTGAAAGGAATTAGCCGAAAGAAGCGCAAACTTGTTTTGCGCTTCATAAACAAATGATTCTAGATTAATAAAGAAATAAATGCAAGATAAAAAACATACTAACAGCGGATTGCAATGAAACATGTAAAATTACTCTTAAGCTAATGAAATCAAGAACTATAGTATTTACAGTCATTTTAATTGCAAGCACATTTTATTTGGGTTTTTGGTGTAACTCATACTCTCAAACCTCATCAGGCAACAATATAAAACAAATTCAAGTTCCAAAAAAAGAACCAGATCAAAAAATAAATCTCCCTGTTAGTGTTCAGGAAGATTCTCAAAACCAATTAGGCTTAATCTATTCGGTTAAAAAAATTGAAGAAGCATCTACTCTTATTAGAGATGGAAATATTCAAGAAGCTGAAAAAACACTTCTATCAATAAAAAACTGGTTAACTGAAGCGACGGATTTTCATTACAGTCTTTTTCAGGCACTAAGTAAACATTCTAAGACATTGTTTGAAAGTAAGATTGAAAAAGCACATGCATTAGACTTTGCACAGGTAAGAGATCAATCTTATTTTTTACTGGCTAAAGTTTATATAATTCAAAATAAATTTAAAGATGCAGTGAAACTCCTTGTGGAAATTGTAAAATCGCAGCCTGATTCAGCTCTAGCTCGTGAAGCTTATAAAGCATTGCAGGAAATAAAGTTTTCGGATAAAACATGAATTGTCTTAATTTTCTTAGCAGGCAGGTGTGCCCGAAAGTTTCGTATCCCGAAGGGTGAAAGAAACTGAAGGGCACCCTGCTGCAAAAAAATTAAAAACTGTAACTTTATGATGTATATAAATCATTCTTTAATCCCAGTCATAGCAATTCCTTGCACAAAAGTTTTTTGAGCTATGAAAAATATTAGAATTATTGGAAGAATAATAATTGTAGTAGCAGCCATTAGCATTGCCCATTCGGTCCCTCCATGCTGAGCTTTAAACTGCTGTAGTACAAGTGACAATGTATATTGTTTTTGATCAATTAGATAAACTGAAGGTTTCATTAAATCATTCCAGGAAATGAGAAATTGAAAGAGGGCTACTACTGAGAGAGCAGGTTTTGAGAGCACTAGATAAATTTTTCTGTAAATTGTAAATTCAGAACATCCGTCAATAGAGGCAGCTTCATGCAGTTCATGTGGAATGGTCATGAAGAACTGTCTGAGTAGAAATATGTAAAAAGCATTGCCGCAAAAATATGGAGCTATTAATGGCAGGTAAGTTCCATACCAGCCAAGCTTTTGAAAAATAATAAACTGTGGTATTAAAGTTACCATCTCTGGAAGCATCATGGTGGACAGTGTTATGTAAAAAAATAGATCTCGAAATTTCCATTTTAAAACCGCAAAAGCATATGCTACTAAAGAGCATGAAAATAAGACACCAAGAACATTAACTGCTGAAAGTATAAGCGTATTTTTAAATGCACACAAAAGATCAACATATTGAAATGCTTTTATGTAATTATCCCAGGCAATAGGATTTGGAATCCATTTAATGTTATATGAATAAATTTGTTCTGGTGTTTTTAATGACGTTGATATCATCCAGAATAAAGGAATCAGAAACAATATGCTCAGGCACACCATAAAAAAATGTGTTAGGAGTTTAGTCGAAAATCTCATAGTGATTAAGTCTTCGGGTCAGTTTTTAATGGCTTGTCTTCTTTATTTTTATTTAGGGCAAGTTGTTTTTGAACATTTATATTTGTAGAAACCTGAAACTCTATTATATCTACTCCATCTTCTTGGGACTTCTTCAATGCAATAATTTGAGCTTTATCTAGAAGCTTTGCAGTATAATTTAAATTAATTGAAAAGTTAGCAACAGCATCGACGTTTAATGCTCTTCCAAAAATATTAATCGTGTCATTCCTGGCTTCCAGTCTGTCAATCCATAGTTCTTTTGGAGCCATATCGCCAATTTCACGCAATATCTTTGACCAGGGTTTTCTTTCATCAATCAATCCTGAAAAATATTCAGATTTAAGATTTAGAACTTTATTTGTCTTTTCGAAATTTAACAATTTTGTCAGGTGATTTTGAACTAAATTAATTCTGCTTTCAGAGATAGACTCTTTGGCTTGGACATTGGGTGCTAAAAAGTTTTGAATAAACAGATTGATAAATATTGAGAACAAAATTACTAGTGCCGAAGCCAGGATAAATTTTGAAAATAGTGGATCAAGTGAATTTATAAATGTAAAAGGCAGTTTCATCTCTTTGACTTTGTTGGTCTGAGCTTTAGAAATATCTTTAAAAAGATCTTTTATTCCTTGTGTTTTACTCTCAGTTTTTGGTTTACTGGCAAGCAGTAAATTAGGTATTGAGTATGGGAAGTTATTGCTTGCTGCTAAACCCATACCAAGAGAAGTAATAATTTCACTGAGGCTGTTTCCTTGCAGAACTCTACCAGAATCAATAATATTTTGTGGAAGAGAGAAAGGCTGAATATTGTAAGGTATTTGAGATAGATTTGTTTCCTTGACAAAGGTGCCGGCAGTAAGGATTTTAGATATCTGCGCGCCTGCTAGTTGAGCTTGAATATAAGTCATCGATTGAAAGACTTGATCACTTAATTGGTGTGTTAAGAATAAGTGTTCATAGATGGGTTCTTGCCCTGACCAAACGACCAGCTCTGATCTTATTTGTGAAATCCAGAGTGTAGCAGTTAAATTGTTACTGGGCGTTGAACTGAAAAAAGATCCTAAGCCTAAAAATGAAGGACTTAAGGAAATGAGTTTTAGATTGCTGTTATTAGAAATAAGTTTTGCAATTTCTACCAGAGTCCTTTTAATGGAAATTCCTAAAACATCAAATCTTGTGATCCCATCAAGATCCTGTCTTCGAGTGTTGTTTAATGGTATCCATGTAACAATTTCATTTTCAGGATCTACATTAGCTTCCTGCGCTACTATCGAAATTATTTCATTTTGTGGAATTGAAGCTGGTATTGTTACCGGAAGCAATTTAAAATATTGCATTGAATAGCCGATGGCACACTCTTTGGTTTTAATATTGAAGGCTTTAAGATTTTGTTTAAACAATGTTACTGTTTTATTTATGTCCTGTAAAACAGGAATATTTAACCTAAAGCCGCTTGTTATATTGATAGTATTTTTTGCAAATAAAATTTCTGATGCAACAATATCATTTTCTGAGATTTCTATGCCCAATACTCTGTTTAGTTTTTTAGGATTGTTAGATTTAAAAACCATTAGATTGTAATCATTATAATAAAACAAGCTACTGAAAGAAATGGAACAAAAGGAATATATTGTGAATGCTTTTCTTTTGAACTTTTAGTTGAAGCCTCAACAGCTCTAATTGTAAAATGACTTATTATAGCTAAGAAAGATGCAATAAATAACGTTAAGAATGCAGTCTTGAAGCCTAAAAAGACACTAATCAAAGCAAAAACTGTAATATCGCCTCCTCCTATTGTTACTTTAGTGTTGTCGGGTTGGCTTACCTCCTCTTTGTCTTTATTGGAAAAAGAGTTAAAGAAATAAATTAATATCTCACAGACAAAATATATTATTCCAACACCAGTAAACAAGAAATGTAACTTTTCAATATTGTGTTCTAAGAAAAATAATTTATAAAATTGATATAAAAGAACCAAAAGTAATATTAACCATGAAGCCATTGATAATTTAGAATTTATTTTAAGCTTGGCAAGTAAAAAATAAGAAATTAGTGGTATGAAAATGAAATAAATGCTTTGGTTAAAATGAAAAAAAACAAGCCAGATTATTAGCGGTATGGAAACCAAGTTTATATTGAGCTTAAATCGTTTTATTAATGTAGAAAAAAAGTAAAGTAAGTCCATGAAAATAAAAGCAATACCAAGATGTGCAAAAGATAAGTACAGGGTCTCTCTGTGTAGAAAAAAACGAGAAATAAGAATAAATATAATTGCTGAGTAAGTAATTGTATGGGGAATAATCCTGTGCTTTAAATCAAACATAGAAAGCAGTATTAGAACCATGGTGAAAACCAGTGCAACAGTGATTTCCCGATAACAGTCATTTTTTGTCCATCCGGCGACAAAGACTGCCAGTGCTGCAAATGCAGTAACTACTTCTGAATAAAAACAATAAACATCAATCTTAGTCTTACAAAAAAAACACCTTCCGCCTAATAATAAAAAACTAACAATAGGAATATTCTGCCACCACGATAGATTTTTTTTGCAGTGAAAGCAGCAAGAAGGTCTAAAAATAAATGATTCATTGCTTTCGTAGCGATCAACCACAACCTTAAAAAAACTTCCTAAGCAGGAAGCTATTACAAAGATTAATGATCCTGAAATTAAAAATTCAAAACTAAATAATGACATAATACTCATAGGTTTATTCGAGCACCAGAATCACCATGAAAATAATGTGCCTTATCTAAATTAATTGACACATTGATTTGAATGTTTCTTTCATAACTGTGATTTTCAAATACTTTAATTGAGAATGGAGCTTTATTATTTTTGGAATCTGGAGAAATAGCATTTGCATAAATTAAATATTCGTTGCCCAGCATTTCAAGCAGGTCTATTGTCGCCTGGAATATGATTTCTCCTGATTTTTGTTCATTTCTGGTTTCTATCGACAGAAGTGAAATATTCTCAGGCCTTATACCTAAAATAATATTTTTATTCAGAAGATTTTTTTCCTGAAAAGACTTAACAAGATTATCCTTAACTTTTAATTTAAGAACCCTGCCAAGAAATGCAACCTTTGAATCATCGATAAGTTTGAAATCAAAAAAATTCATTGCAGGGTTTCCAATAAACCCAGCGACAAAAGTGTTCACAGGATTGTTATAAATATCATTTGGTGTACCTATCTGTTGGATTCTTCCTTTATTTAAAACAGCGATTTTATTTCCCATGGTAAGGGCTTCGATTTGATCATGGGTGACGTAGATAACTGTTGAAGACAAGGTTTTATGCAGTTTTAAAAGTTCTGCTCTCATCTGTGTTCTAAGTTTTGCATCTAGGTTACTTAAAGGTTCGTCCATTAAAAAAAGTTGTGGTTTCCTTATTATTGCTCTGCCAAGAGCGACGCGCTGTCTTTCACCTCCGGAAAGTTCTTTAGGTTTTTTCATTAGATAATTTTTTATGCCAAGAAGCTCACTGGTTTCATTTACTGCTTTATCGATTAAATCTTTACTTGTATTTTTCATTTTTAGAGGGAAAGCAAGATTTTCATAGACATTCATATGTGGATACAGAGCATAATTTTGAAAAACCATTGCTATATCACGATCCTTTGGAGGGAGATTATTTATTCCTTTGCTATTGATTTCAATTTCACCAATGCTCGGAGTTTCTAAGCCTGCAATGATTCGTAAAATTGTTGATTTCCCTGAACCTGACGGACCAACCAGAACTATAAATTCACCTTCAGAGACTGTTATATTAATATCGTCTAAGATTTTAGTATCTCCAAAGCTCTTTGAAATATTTTTTAATTGAAGTTTTGTCATCCCAGTTTCTGTTGGTTTAATAAAGTACTGTTCTATTTTACAGCGTTAGAGTTTTGAAGTAAAAAATCAGGTTATGCTTAATGCCTTACTTCCAGTGAGAGAGGTTCCGCCTTTATATCTTTAGATAGGTGATCAAATGCTTTAATAACATAGTTAATATCATCTTCACTGTGCGTTGCTATTGGTGTAAGTCTTATTCGTGGTTTTTTTACAGATGGTGGTCTAATTGCTGGTGCCCAGATGTGGTATTCATGAAAAAGCCTATCTGAAATATGCATGACTTCTTCAGTAGTATTAAAATAAATGCAAATTATTGGTGTAATAAATTTATTGAGCTTTAACTTATAATTCTTTTTTAAGCCAGTATATAAAAGTTTTGCATTTTGCCAGAGCTTTTCTTTTCTCCAATTACCATCCTTTATTAATTCAATTGATTTTAATATTGCTCCTGTTATTGCAGGGCTTGTGCTTGTAGAAAACATAAATGAACGAGCTTTGTTCTGGAGAAGATCAATGACTTCCTTTGGCCCGGCACAGAATCCACCTTCTATACCAATAGCTTTTGAACAAGTCCCGATTTTAAGAGGAAAGTATTGTTGTAGGTTTAGCTCTTCAAGCAGTCCTGAATTATTTTTTCCAAAGATACCTGTAGCATGTGCTTCATCTACAAGTGTTATGCAATTATATTTTTCAGCAAGTTTTGCTATTTCTTCCAGTGGTGCAATATCACCGTCCATACTAAAGACTGAATCTGTGACTATAAAACTTTTTTTGTATTTGTCTTTGTTATTTAGTAATAATTCTTCGAGATTCTTACAGTCATTATGATTGTAAATAAATTTATTTGCTCCTGACAGCTTTATGCCATCGATGATAGAGGCATGATTTAATTCATCAGAATAAATAGCATCTTCTTTACTCACAAGTGCAGATAAAACACCTACATTGGCTGCATAACCCGAAGAAAAAAATATTGCACTTTCAGTTCCTTCGAATTCAGCTATTGCTTTTTCTAGCTTTACATGAAGTTCTGTAGTGCCACTTAGCAGCCTTGAGCCTGTAGAACCTACTCCATACTTACTGGCAGCTGATTTATTTGCATTAATAATTTCAGGATGATTTGCTAATCCTAAATAATTATTAGAACCAAATTGTAAAACTCTTTTTCCACCTGCCAGCTCTGCCCATGGGCCACCTGCAGTTAAAATTGTTTTTAGTTCACGTCTTAGACCTTGTTCGGTTAATGAATGGAGCTCTTCATTTATAAAAGTAAAATCGTTCATTGAAAAATTGCTGGTTCTCTGGATTCTTCCTTCCAGCGTTTAAACATGCTGTGTTCTATTCCAAAAAGATCTAAAGCTTTGCCCACAACAAAATCTACTAAGTGAATTAATTCTTTTGGTTTATGGTAAAAAGCAGGTGAAGCTGGAGCAATTATGGCTCCCATTTTACTTAGCTTTAAAAGATTTTCTAAGTGAATAGTGTTAAATGGCATTTCACGTGGTACTAAAACTAATTTCCTTCTTTCTTTTAAGCAAACATCTGCTGCTCTGGTTATTAAATTGTCTGATGTGCCGCTGCTAATAGCACCAAGAGTTCCCATTGAAGTAGGAATTATAATCATGCCAAGCGTTCTGTAAGACCCGCTTGAAATCGATGCTGCTATGTCATTATGTGCCCAAGTATTTAGAAGCACTCTCTGTATTTTTTTATTATTTTTTAATTCTAAATAAGATAATACTTGTTCTTTTAATATTTCTGGGTTTAGTGATAAGCTTACATTGAGTTCATCAAGCGCAACCTTAGAAGCACTTTCAGAAATCACCAGTTCAACCTTATAATTGTTCTCAAGCAAAAACTGAAGTATTCTAATTCCATAGATAGTTCCACTTGCTCCAGTAATTGCAATAGTAATAGGAAACTTTAAATAATTTGAATCAGTAAGATCGTTCATGATTTGCTTTCCTTATATAAGAGTAATATTATAGCGAAGTCTATAAAAAACATAGTAAAAGAAGTAAAAATGCAGGAAACAATTTTAAAAAATAATGAAATGCAACATTTCTTGGATACACAGGAAAAAAATACTTATTACAACCTGGTTAATAACCTTTTACTAAAGGTACAAAAGCCAGGTCAATATCTTGGGATTGAGTGGGGACATCTGGTAGGAAGAGAAGCTGAAGTAAAAGTACAAGAAAAAAACAATTTAAAATCCTGGACTGACACCAGAATACATGCTGCATTAATTTACCCTGATTTATATGAACTTGGAATGGCCAATTTTGGTACAAAGATTTTGTACCAGATTATAAACAGCCATAAAGATTTTTTATGTGATAGAGCATATGCTCCCATGAAGGATATGGAAGAGCTCTTGAGAAAAAACAATTTTCCACTATGGGGCTGGGAAAGCTTTCAGCCATTAAACAGATTTGATCTTTTGGGTGTTTCGCTTTCTTATGAACTTTCTTATACAAATGTATTAAATATTCTTGAACTTTCAGGTCTTGAAGTTTTGTCAAAAGATAGAAAGAGTTTGTTTCCATTAATATTTGCAGGTGGACCTGCAACATTTAATCCAGAACCAATGGCTGATTTCATTGATTTTTTTATAGTAGGTGATGGTGAGGAAGTAATCATTGAAGTTTTGGAGTTAATAAAAAATGAAAAACAAAATGATCTTAATACTGCAAAAGATGAATTGCTTTTAAAGATTGCTCAAATATCCGGTATTTATGTTCCAAAGTTTTATACTCCTAATCCAAATGAAAATTACTTGCCAAAACCAGTCCCTGACTTAGAAAATAAAATCCCTAAGAAAATTACAAAGAGAGTTGTAAGTTTAACTGACTTAAATCAGCCTATTAGTGGACCTGTGCCTTATCTTTCTTCCGTCCAGGACAGACAAACAATGGAAATCAGACGTGGATGTGATCGTGGCTGCAGATTTTGTCAGCCAGGATATGTATACCTTCCTGTTCGTGAACGAACCCCGGAACAGCTTGTAAAGCTTTCTACAGAAGCTTTAAAAAATACTGGATATGATGAATATTCTTTGCTTTCACTTTCAGCAAGTGATTATACTCAGCTGCATGAAGCAGCTCTTAGTTTAAATAATGCTCACGCAGAAAAAGGAATTTCGTTATCGATGCCGTCCCAGAGAGCAGACAGGTTTGATCTTAAAATTGCAAATGAGTTAAATACTGTAAGAAAGTCCGGGATTACACTGGCTCCTGAAGCTGGTACTGAAAGACTACGTGAAGTAATTAATAAAGGGCTTAAAGAAGAAGATATAAAAAAAGCAATTGAAAATGTTTATGATAGTGGGTTTAACCGCGTGAAGCTGTATTTTATGATAGGGCTGCCGACAGAAACATTTTCTGACCTTGATGGCATAATTGAACTTTTAAGATGGACTTCTAATCTTTCAAAAATAAAAAATAAAAGACCTTTGGATATAACCTGTACAATATCTACCTTTGTTCCTAAAGCATTTACACCGTTTCAGTGGTTTAGTCAAAATACAAAAGAAGAGTTTCAGGAAAAAATAAATTACTTAAAACAAAAAGTAAAAGAATACAGACTAAGAAATGTAAAACTTAACTGTACTGACCCAAAGATTGCTTTGCTTGAAGCAGTTTTAAGTCGTGGTGACAGGAGAATGTCAGAGCTGGTTTATAAAGCATATAGAAATGGTGCAAAGTTTGATGCATGGGATGAGTGTTTAAATATGGAAGCCTGGCAGTTGGCAGGTAATGAAATAGGCTTGGACTTGCATTGTGAAGCGACAAGGCATAGAGAGGTTGGTTCTTTAAGTCCTTGGGATGTAATTGACAGTGGACTTTTAAATAAGTTTTTAATTGAAGAATATAATAAAGCAGTTAAAGTTTCAGAAACTGCTCCATGCACAGAAAACTCTTGTCATGCATGCGGGGTCTGTTTTGAACTTGGAGTTTTAAATGAGGTAACAGTTGACAGGTCAAAAAATAATAAGTTTGTAAAAACAATAAGCCAAGCAACCGTCAATTCAAAGCCCATCTCTCATGACAAACTACCATCAATATCTAAAACTTCTTTGCCAGTTAAAACAGTTCAGAAGATTGAAATTGTTCACACTAAAAATTCTGCTCTTCGTTTCATTTCTCATTTAGATATTCAAAGACTTTTTGAAAGAGCATTGAGAAGAGCTGAAATTCCTATCTCTTTTTCGGAAGGTTTTAACCCTCGCCCAAAAATGCAATGGCTTATGCCTTTACCGCTTTATTATGAGAGTGACCATGAACTTATGCATTTAGAATTGTCAGGCTTGGTTAAGGATTTAGACTTACAGGTTCTGCTAAATAAGCAATTACCCGAAGAGATTCAAGTCAGAACTGCTAAAAACGTTGATTTGAGGGAAAATTTACCTAATATTGAAAATGTTAAGGTTTTATATAAAGTTTTGACTTGTAACCCTGTTTTATGGGAAAAATATATATGTGAGGCTAAAACTGCAATAGATAGTTTTCTGGCGCAAAACTCTTTAATTCTAAAAGTTTTCAAAAAGCATCAGGATAAAAAAAATCAGTCTGAGAAACAATTAGATATTAGACCTCTTGTAGAAAGGATAACAATTTTAAATTCAAATCCATTTGAACTGGAGTTGTTGTTAATCGGAAACACTAGAGCAGAGTTGGTTTTAGATTTCATCACAAAACAAGTTTTAGGTTCAGAAAAAACTGAGACAGAAAATGTAGAAAATCTTCAAAACAATTTTTTCCAATGGCAGGAAAATTGGAAGATAAAAAAAGAGACAGTTATTAATCGGAGCTAAGAATTAATTTTGGGTTTAAGTAAATAAAAATTGAAGGAGCATCAGGTAATAAAGAGTTGCTTTGATTCTGCTTACATTAAGGAAAGGGAAAAAGAAAAAATATGAAATCGTTAATTATATCTGAAAAGGACAAAATTGCTGCAATCATGGAAAATGAAAAAGCAATCGAATTTTTTATAAACAGAGGGGATTTATTGTTAGGTGATATTTATACTGCAAAAGTTGAAAATATTATGCCGAGTATTGAGGCAGTCTTTGTCAATCTTGGAAATAACAGGATGGGATTTTTACACGCAAGTGACATACCTGGTCAGGGGAACTTGTATGATAGGGTACAGCCAAATCAAAAACTAATGGTTCAAATAGTAAAAGAACCTACAAGCAATAAAGGACCCAGGGTAAATACTGCAATTAGTCTGCCTGGAAGATTTTTGGTTTTGACCACAGAGAATACCAATGTATCAGTAAGTAGAAAAATTGTTGACTATCAGGAAAGAAATCGTTTAAAGGCTATGGTTACATTACTGAAGCCACCAGGTGTAGGTATTGTAGTCAGAACAGAAGCTGAAGGTAAGGATGAATATGATCTTGAAGAAGATTTTAAGACACTTTGGGATCTATGGAAAGAAATAGCGGACAAGCATGAAAATCATAAGTACTCAGGACTGGTCCATAGAGATCAAGACTTTATTTACAGGGTAATTAGAGATGCTTACACCGCTGAAATTGATGAAGTGGTTTTAGATACTACGCAAGGTCAAATCAGGACCCAGCAAATCTTAAAAAACTGGACAGGCAAGGATTTAGAAATTACTGTACACAAAGAAGGTAATATCCTTTCAGCTAGAGGTGTAGAAAGAGAAATTTTAAATGCTCTTCAAACCAAGGTTGAGTTGCCAAGTGGTGGTTATTTGTTTATTCAGACTACTGAGGCAATGACTGTTGTAGATGTGAACTCAGGAAGATTTACAAGCTCCAGGACTTTAAGAGAAACTGTCCTGAAGACAAACCTAGAAGCAGCTCATGAAGTTGCAAGGCAGCTTAAGCTACGAAATATTGGTGGTGTAATAGTAGTTGATTTTATTGATATGGATGATAGAAAAGATCAGATTTCTGTTCTTGAGGCATTTGAAAATGCACTAATGACTGACAGGGCAAAACCTCAAATTGGTCAGTTAAGTGATCTTGGTCTGGTTGAGCTAACCAGAAGAAGACAAGGGCAAAGTTTGCTTGAAACCTTTGGACATCAGTGTAATAGTTGTAGTGGTACGGGTCTAGCTTATGAAATTAATTTAAATGGTGAAATAAGAAGACAAAGACAAGATGGTCAAGGTCAAGATGACAGGCAGCACGATCGCAATGACTGGCGTAATCAAAGAAACCGTAGAGGCGGAATGCAAAACAGAAGATATGATCAAAGAGGAGGACGCAGCAGGCAGGACTCATATAGATCGCAAGGCAGCCCTGTAGATGATTCCGAAGCTAAGCCACCAAGAGATGAAGCAGCAGAACCACAAGTGGAAGAAGAATTAGTTGATTCTGTCGAATCTACTGTAGAGGGAGATACCGATCAAGCAGAATCTCAAAATGAATTTGATAATGAGTTTGATCAGGATGCTGAAAATGAATATGAAGATGATGCTGGCGAAGATTCTGAAACTGAACAAGATTCATATTCTCAAGATGCAAAATTTAATGTAAAACCTGATGATGTTTCTGGTGTTTTTACATTGACTCCAAAAGAAGATCGTGAATAATAATGCAAAATGGCTTGTCACTTGGCGACCGACAGGTTATAAGGTTTGGTCTTGAAAGAGTTAAAGCCTGTCTTGGTTTTCTTTCAAATCCGCATGAAAAATTTAAATCTGTTTTAATTACAGGCACTAATGGAAAAGGGTCTGTTACTTATTACCTTTCAAACCTGTGTTGTAAGTATTCTGACTACAAAGTAGGAAGATATATAAGTCCTCATTTGATTTTGTGGGATGAGAGATTCGTAATTAATGAAAAAACTGTTGATTCTCGTTTACTCGAAGAAGTTTCAAAAGAAGTCTTAAGCAAAATTAAAGAATTTGAAAGAGTCAGTAATGAAATTCTTACCGAGTTTGAAATCTATACGATAATTGCATTTTGTCTATTTGCTAAAGAAAAAGTTGACATTGCATTTTTAGAAATTGGTATGGGAGGAAGACTAGATGCTACAAATGTTGTAGATTCAAGAAATGTTTTATGTTCAATAATAACTAATGTATCGCTCGAGCATGTAGATTACCTGGGAAACACTCTTGAAAAAATCGCATATGAAAAAGCTGGAATCATTAAAGAAAAAAACTATATCGTAACTGCAGCAGATAAAGTTTCATTAAAGGTAATAGAAGAAGAGGCAAAGAATTTAAATGCCAATCTGGTTTTTATTGCCAATGGAAAAAACAGCTTTTATATTGATAAAAATATTGAAATTGCACTTAAGGCATGGGAGGTAATATCAAAACAAATCAAAACAAACTCTAATCATGCTGATAAAAAAGAATTTTTAAAATTATTGCAATTTCCCGGGAGATTTCAATTTATTTCTGAACATAATTTACTTTTAGATGGCGCTCATAATCCACAGGCAGCAGAAGAGCTTAGAAAACTGCTAAGTGAAAAATTTAATGATAAAAAGATTGTTTATATCTTGGGAATACTTGACAAGGATTACGAAAGTTTTATAAACAATTTAATCCCACAAGGTAGCCATGTGGTATGTACAGAACCAAAATCAAACAGAGCTACAAAAAAGGAGATACTTGCAAGGATAATTATGAATAGTGGTTCTCATGCAACTTTAGCTGATAATTTACAAGATGCTATCTGCAAGGCAAAAAAAATAAAATGTGATTTAATAGTTATTACTGGCTCATTGTATTTAGTAGGTGAAGCATTGCAGTTATTTAGTGTTGAGTCTGAAAATGTCATTCCCACAAAAGTGGGAATCCAGTAAAATGAAGATTGGATTTCAATGTTGGATTCCCAGTCAAGCCGGGAATGACAAAAATATTAGCGAAACCAGTTAAGCGGTTGGCAAAATAAAGAAAAGGAGAAACATGATTACTCAAGCACATTTGGAAATTGGAAGTAAAATACCTGATTTTAATTTACCTGGAGTAGATGGTAAAAACTATTCTCCGGATGAATTCGCTAAATCAAAAATATTGGTGATTATGTTTACATGTAATCATTGTCCATATGTTCAAGCATATGAAAACAGACTAGTTAATTTACAGAAGGATTTTAAGGCTAATGGTGTGGACTTCATTGCAATAAATGCAAATGATGAAAAAAATTATCCAGAAGATAGTTTCGAGAACATGATTAAACGAGCTCAAGAAAAAAAATATAACTTTCCATATCTTCGAGATAGAACTCAGGAAGTTGCAAAAACTTTTGGTGCAAGCTACACCCCGGAAGTTTTTGTTTTTGATCAAAATAGGATTCTTCAATATCACGGAAGGATAGATGATAACTGGCAAGAACCAAGTAAAGTAACAAAACAAAATTTAAAAGAAGCACTAGAAGCAATACTTACTAATAAACCAGTTGATAGAGCAAATACTCAGGCTATAGGATGTACAGTAAAATGGGCTAATTAATTGCGTCTAGGCACTACGATATAATCTGAACAATTATATTGATTTTAAATCTAGTCCAAAAATTTTAATAAAACCTTCTGCTGCACTTTGATCAAATAAATCACCTTTTCCATATGTGGCTAATTTGTGTTTGTAAAGTGAAAAAGATGATTTTCTTCCTACAATTGTTACGCTACCTTTAAATAGTTTTAAGCGAATTATTCCGGTAACTCTTTTTTGGACATATTTATTAAATTCATCAATTGCTTTTCTAAGAGGATTAAACCAGCGGCCATCATAAATTAGCTGTGCATATTTTTGATCTAAAAAAGATTTAAATATAATGGTTTCTCTAGTATTTGTTAGTGACTCTAGATCTTTGTGAGCCTTTAGCAGTACAACTGCTGCAGGTGATTCATAGACTTCCCTGCTTTTAATTCCGACTACTCTATTTTCGATTTGATCAATTCTGCCTATTCCGTGATTTCCAGCAATCTGGTTTAGTCTTTGAATTAGCTTTAGTCCATCTAACTTTTTCCCATTTAGTGTTATAGGTACGCCATTTTTAAATCCAATGGTTATATAAGCAGGCTTTGCAGGAGCAAGTTTTTGATTTTTAGTTAATGCATAAGCATCTTCAGGAGGCTCTTTCCATGCATCTTCTAAAATACCGCATTCTACAGATCTTCCCCAAAGGTTTAAATCTACACTGTACGGTGATTTTTTCTTTATTGATATTGGAATATTGTGTTTTTTTGCATATTCAATTGATTTTTCTCTTGTCATTTTCCATTCACGTGCCGGAGCAATAATTTTTAAGTGAGGTGCCAGTGCCATTGTTGAGACATCAAAGCGAACCTGATCATTTCCTTTACCGGTACAGCCATGTGCAATTGCATCTGCTTTTTTTGTCTTAGCTGTTTGAACTAAAAGCTTTGCAATTAGTGGCCTAGCAAGTGCTGTAGCTAAAGGATAATCTCCGTAAATTGCATTTGCAAACAGCGCAGGCCAAATGTACTCGTTTACAAACTCTTTCTTGGCATCTATGACTAACGATTCAGACGCTCCAATTTTTAGTGCTTTTTTTTGTATGGGACCAAGCTCATCACCTTGCCCCAGATCAATTGCAAGTGCAATTACTTTTTGGGCTCTATTTTCAAGAAGCCAGTGTATTGCAACTGAAGTATCCAAACCGCCTGAATAAGCCAGAATGACTTTCTTATATTTTGATTTATTTGTTGAGATCATAATCTGCTAGAATATCACATAAATGAAAGACCTTCTTCCAAAATTTAAAAATACAGAATCAGTTAAGAAAATATTACCTGTACATATTGCTGTCATCATGGATGGTAATAGACGCTGGGCTCAGAACAAGAATTTTCCTGCTATGTTTGGGCATAGAGAGGGGGTTCAGGCATTAAAAAAAATTACAAGATATGCAAGTGATATAGGGATAAAGTACCTTACTGTTTATGCTTTTTCCACCGAAAACTGGAATAGGAAAAAAGATGAAGTTGATTTTTTAATGTATCTAATTCAAGAAGCTATTCAAAATGAATTTGAAGAAATGCACCAAAATAATGTGAAATTAAATGTTCTTGGATTTTATGAAGACTTACCTAAGCCACTCCCTAAAGTACTAAATGATGCTGTGAACAAAACGAAAAATAATAGTGGCTTAAATCTTCAAGTAGCAATTAACTATGGCAGCAGAGCTGAAATTGTACATGCAGTAAAAGAAATTGGAAAAAAAATATTATCGAATGAAATTAAAGTTGAAGATATAGATGCTGAATTGATTTCTGCAAATCTGCTAACAAAAAATATTCCTGATCCGGATCTTTTAATTAGAACAGGTGGCGAACAAAGAATTAGTAATTATTTGCTCTGGCAGTGTGCATATACTGAGTTCTACTCTACTGAGGCATTGTGGCCTGCTTTTGATTCAAATGAACTGGACAAAGCTATTGAAGAGTTTAATAGAAGGCATAGAAGGTTTGGAATCTAAACTAAGGTTTGTAACTGCTGCCTTTGGTTTTTTGATCACAGCTGGCACTGCGGTGACGTTGCTCCTCGTGCCAGCTGTGTATAGAACGCTCGACTGGACTGAATAAATCAGTTCCAGTCTCGCTTTATGGGACAGTTCGAGAATTTGGTTAGTTAATCTACACTAAGGTTTGTAACTGCTGCCTTTGATCTTCTGCTATGCAGGCTTCAATAATAGGATCTGCATCTCCTTCAAGAGATGCATCTAAAGTAAAATTTTCATTTAATCTGTGATCGGTAATGCGATTATCCTTATAATTGTAAGTTCTGATTTTTTCACTACGATCGCCAGTGCCTACCTGCATTTTACGCTTAGCATAGATTTCTTTTTGTTGTCTTTGAAGCTCCATGTCGTATAGTTTTGTTCTAAGTAATTGAAGCCCTTTGTTTTTATTTTGTAGTTGACTTCTTTCTTCTGTACAGTGCACCATTATTCCTGTAGGTTTATGAACTATTCTTACAGCAGTTTCTACCTTATTTACGTTTTGACCGCCAGCACCGCCTGATCTCATGGTGGTTATTTCAAGATCATTTGGCTCAAGTTTTATATCTACCTCATCCACTTCAGGCATAACTGCTACAGTGACAGTGCTTGTATGAACTCGCCCCGAAGCTTCAGTCACTGGTACTCTTTGTACTCTATGTACCCCGGATTCAAATTTCAGTTTGCTGTAAACATTTTCACCGGTAATTTCTACTATTACTAATTTATATCCGCTAATATCTCCAGCATTAGAATCAACGATTTTTGTTCTCCAGCCCTGCTTATCTGCATACCTTGTATACATCCTCAGAAGATCTCCTGCAAATATGGATGATTCTTCACCGCCTGCTGCAGCACGGATTTCAAGCATTATATCTTTTTCATCATTTGGATCTTTTGGTAAAAGTAAAACTCTAAGCCTATCTTCAATAGCAATTAACTCTTTTGTTATTCCTTCTATCTCAGATCTGGCTAAGTCTATTAGTGAAGCATCTCCTTCATTTTTTATAATTTCTTTTGCACCCTCTAGTTCTTTGTTATAGGATTTAAATTTTTGGTATAGATCATAAGTTTCTTGTAGTGATTTTTTAGCTTTTGATACTTTTTTTAACTGCTCTTGATCTCCATATACTGCAGGATCAGCAAGCTTTTTATCAAGCTCGTTATAAGTCTTTTCAATGTCGTCTAGTTTTTTTATTAAAAGGGCATCCATGATTAAGAGTCTATAAGCTTACGAATAATGAGAAGTTAGACTAAAAATTATAAACTATGCTGGACATATTTATGTTCTAGAGTTATATTGGCAGCAGAAAAGCAATAAAAGAATGAGAATATTATTCGTATTCAATTTCAGCTAAAACCATATTATGAACAGTATTTCCATAGTTAAATTTTAGCTATTGGTTTGGTTAACGTTTTTCATAAGCTCAAAATGAGTCTGGATATGGTGCCTAGAAGCTCAAGCCCTTTACTTTAGAAATTATCTATGTTATTTTAACCTATAAGTAAATAAGATAGAAATATATGCTTGAGATCCCATCAGATCCAAATAATAGGCTTGAACCTTATTTTAGAAATCTTGTAGCTGCAAAGAAAAATCAAAAGGCTAATAAGACAGATAGAAGAGAGTTCTTAAAAACTGCTACTGTTGGACTAGTAGCAGGAGTAGCCGGTTACATCGGTATTTCCTCAGTAAATAAATTTTTGACAGGAAAAGAATTAGATTTACTGAAAAAAGAAATTGAAAGGCATAAGGATGATTTTATTTGGAGGTTAAAGAAATTAAATGAAGAAACCCCTAGCTTTTTAGATTTAATAGCTGACTACAGACTACAGTTCTTACAAAGTCCTGATGATAAAAGAAGAATTAGACAACTTTCAGAAAATATACAAAGAAAAATTGGAACGGATTTTTCAATTAGACTTGATGCAACCATTGAAGGAATTAGTTTTATAAGACAAGTATTTATTAACAATAATATTGACTTCGAAGGATTGACATCTTACCCAATAGCTAATTTCTCACAATTTCGTCGTTACTACTATAAACTTAATTGGACAGCTAGAGTGTGCAGAGAACTAGTTGAAAAAATAAAAAACTATAATGAACTAGCAAAATCAATAGGCGAACCTCATTATAGTCCGTGGATTAATGAAGATAAATTAAACCGCGCCAAAGAAGAACTATGTTTAACTGCTGATTGCTTAGTACCTTATGATTTAATTGCAGAGAATCGTTTAAGAAGAATATGGGGATTTTAAGTAAGTTAAGGGTTAGGAAAATCATTTATCCTTTTTTAGCTTCAACAACGATTTGTTCTAGTTCCAGAACCATCCATTTCTGAAAAGCAAACTTAAGTATTTCCGGTTTTAGAAAATGACCAAAATTATCTATGTCATCTCCTAAATCATTCTCAACTCCAAGTTGTGCGTTTTCACATCTATCTCTGTCCTCATATTGAATCCTTTTAGAACTTGCTTTATATTTTCCACTTAAAGACATATCCCACCCAAATAATTTGAGCAATTTTTTTAGAATTCCAAGTTTGTGCCAACCAGGAGGAAAGTGGAAACCAAATGTAACCACTGTATCTTTTCTATCTATAGGACGAACAATATTTGTATCAATAGAATCCATATTAATTGCACGAGGAGGAAGAGGAATATTTCTATCTCTGTTTTGTTTATAGATATTTATTGCTGCTGTTGGAGGTAGCTTAAAGTAGTAAGCCATTGCTCCTCCAGGTATCCCAGATGTTTCTTCTTTTACAGGGCAAGTTTGCAGACTGGCAGGACCAAAATATTGACACTTATATTCTGGAAGCACTAAAGTTTTTGCAAGTGTTTTAAAATGAGTCTCTAGTATATGAGCTGCATCACAATAGTTTCCATCAAATAATGCAAAATGACATTTTAGCGAATCATTCCATTCTTCATCATCTGTCTGAAATGATGATATATCCATATCTTTAGTTATTTCATTTAAAGGTGCAAGCATAGCCTGAAGACGATTTTTCTCAAGTTCAATTTGTTCTGGTCTATTGCGCAAATCCTGCATAAGTACAAATACAAGTGGACCCCATGTATCAACAACATATTTTGTAAGCGGTGATTCATCGTTAATCTTAAACTTCATTCCATGATAAAAACACTTTAATATTTTTTTATTATTATCAAGTCTTTTTACAGCAGATAAGTTTCCTTTTTCAGGATACTCAGGAGGAGCTACCAATATTTTCTTTTCATGTGTGCATCTATTCTTGAAAGCATGAAGTTTACCTTTCTCATCTTTTATGACAAGCAATAAACCGCCAGCAAAATTCAATGTTATGTAATCAAATGGTTTAACCAAATCTTTCGTGTGCCCGACTGCTAGCCAGTTTTGCCTTAGCATAACTCTTAATGCTTTCCAAACCTGCTCACCATAGAATTCTGCAGGAAGTGCTTTAGCAGATTGGAAGTGTTCTAAATCAAAATACAAACCTTGCTTAAGTACTTTAACGGTTTTCTCAAGCTCATCAACATTGCCAAGGTTTGGGTTTTTACGAAAAACA
The DNA here is from genome assembly GCA_016201905.1 of Candidatus Melainabacteria bacterium. GTDB lineage: Bacteria > Cyanobacteriota > Vampirovibrionia > 2-02-FULL-35-15 > 2-02-FULL-35-15 > JACQBQ01. The sequence continues at coordinate 21,358 of JACQBQ010000014.1, forward strand.
TAACTTTGAGCTACTGTTGGCAGTGCTATCCGTTGTACAGGATCAATAGCCATAAAACCTCCCAATTATCTTTTTCGCTTAAAGTTTAGACTGCTTAAGAGTATAAACGAATTTAGAATCAAATTAAAGTACTTACGTGTTCTATTTGTTTATTGGTTTTGGAGATTATAGTAATAAAATCAATGTGCTTTAAAACAATATTTAAAATTTGGCTATTAATTGTTAGCTCTTAACCAAATCAAGGGTTATACCTGATTCACAAGTTATCAGAATTATCCTAATGTTAGCCATATAAAAAATTTAGAAGTATGGAAATTAATATGAGCACAGCATTAATACCGACAGAAACGATTGAAACAAAAATATTTTTTATACGTGGCAAAAAGGTGATGATTGATAAAGACTTAGCTGAACTTTATAAAGTTAAACCTATAGCTTTAAGGCAACAAGTTAAAAGAAATAAAGAGCGCTTCCCTGATGATTTTATGTTTCAACTTACAAGTGAAGAAGTGGAAAGCATGGTATCACAAAATGTGATACCTTCAAAACAAAGTCTGGGAGGGCATTTGCCTTATGCTTTTACAGAACAAGGTGTTGCAATGCTTTCTAGTGTACTTAACAGTACAAGAGCAGTAATGGTAAATATTCAAATCATGCGTACATTTACTAAGCTTAGGGAAATGATTGAAACCCACAAAGATTTAAAACGAAAGATTGAGGATATGGAGAAAAAGTACGACAAGCAATTTCAAGTTGTGTTTGAAGCTCTAAAACATTTAATTGAACCAATTGAAAGACCTAAAAGAAAAGTCGGATTTTATGTAGCTGATGAAGAAATAAAAAGCCTGAAAAATTACAAAGGAATCAAGTTTTATGATGAATGAAACTCGGGAAGCACTGAACAATTATCGAACTTTCATAAGAAACAATTTTATCAAGGTTATTGAAATGGAAAAGCAATGTAGAAGGTTAAAGCTGGTGGCGTAGGTCTCTAATCTAGGGCACTCGGACTTAAAAACTACACAAGGATACTTGATGACTAGTCAAGAAGAAGTAGTAAGGGAAATGTAGAATTGGTAGTATCCACTTTATTTAAACAATTATACATATAATAGTGGTGTATTCTAATCACTCCTGAAAGAATCCTTATAATAGTTTCTTCCAGAATTATCGAGAACATGTATAATTTCAAAATCAAAAGTAAAAAGATATTTCCTTATTTATTGCTTTGCCTACACACTATTTCAATAGTCTCACTGGTTTGCCTATACAACAACTATAACTATGAAGAAAGGTTATGTAATGCAATTGTTTCACAGGTAATCTCTGAAGGAATGACACAAAAACAAAAAGCACTTGCCCTATTACACATAGCTCACAAACTATTGCAGCCAAGAGCAGAGATTCTTGGCAATATCGATCCAAGTCAAGAACTTTTTGATAACCGCTTACTAGAAGCAGGAAGTTGCGGCGATTTTACAAATGTTCTTGCAAGGCTTCTTCAAAAAGTAGGATTCAAAGTTAGAATTGCACAAATGCTACACAAAGAACAAAAACAGAACAGAACAGAACAGAACAGAACAGAACAGAACAGAACAGAACAGAACAGAACAGAACAGAACAGAACAGATTGAAGCATGTCATATTTTACTAGAAACACAAATAAGTGGCAAATGGGTAGTATTAGATCCTTCTTTGGATTTAGCTTTTGAAAAACCCGACGGCAGTTTAGCAAGCTTTGTTGAGGTAAAAAAAAATTGGGATTACTATAGTCGCCACTTACCTCCTGACTATTCTATAAATGATCTAAATTATGAAAATGTTAGATATACCAATTGGTCGAAATATCCTATAATTACGCCAGCCATTAAGTCAATCCTATCTTTTTTTATAGGAAAAAGAACTGATGAGATATGTTTATCAATGTACTTTTTGAATCAATATCAAAACTGGTTGATAATGACTTTGTTATTTTATTTAATACTAGTAATTATTACTATTAGATTTTTACAAGCAAATTGACAACAGTAAGATTAACAAAAAGCAGGTGGATAAGCAAGCACACTTATATTTCTTCCACTTCTATAACCTTGCAAAACCTTGTACAATATTGTGCATGGAAATGCAGCACTTAAAAGAACTAGAACTTATATTCCTAAAGTTTATCTCTCTGGAGAAATATAAAATTGTAGACAACAAGCTTGTCTTTAACTTTGATTTATTGCAACCATTAATTGCAGATAATGAAAGAGACTGCGTGAAAAGCCTTTCCAGGATTGAAAAAGAACTTGGAATAAACATTACTTTAGCACAGGACGAAAAGCATGTAATCGTTGAAAACAAGTTAATTGACAATCCTTTTACAAGCACAGAACGCAGTTCGATTTACACGTACAATTTATTCAATATACTGAATTCAAAATCAATGTCAGATACTTGTAATTTAATAGACACAAACGATATTTTTTCACCACTTTCTAAAGGACGCCGGCTTATAATCAGCAACCAGCAGTCACATATCTTAAATCTTCTATTAACTTTCAATGATATGAGTTTAAAAAAAGTTAATGATTACCTATCCGGCTATATAAAACAATTTGAAAATGGTAATTTACGCACAATAGCAAGAAATTATTATAAAAAAGAAACTCACTTTGAACTTCTTATGAAAGTTCTAAGTTCATATAAAGACCTTGAACCAAAGAACCTTTATATTCCTGGAAGTACTGTATATTCGTACGCACAGTCCATACCGACTGGCAAGCACGACTTCTTTCAATACAGACCTATTGAATACATTATGCTAATGGAACAAAAAAAGCATTTAGTAATAAAAGATATTACAGTATATAAAAAACAAGAAGTTAATAACATTGGAAATAATAAAAATAGCAGAATACAAGCTAATTTTCTACCCCCGTTTATTCCATGGGGAATTACAGTTGACCTTCTGAGAACACCAGAAGAAATTAAATCCGTTGAAGGATACTGGACAAAATACGGCCCACTTGCTTTAAGAGAAGATGTAATGCTTGCAAGAAATGGTGAAGTAGAACACAATTTTAGTTTAGACCAGAAAGCATTTAAAGCATTACAGTGGTTTGCTGTTAATCCTGAACAAGATATTCATTCAACAAGGTTAGAAGAATTAATAGGCGAAAAAGGTCAGTCTGCAACTGAAGAACAAACACATAGCAGAATGAATGACTTTGTAAGCAAAAGAATTAGAAAACCACTTAAATTAAATGAGCCAGGTTCAAAAGTAAAAATAGCTGGTTCAGATGGTACTTTTAAACTTATCTACACCCCATAAAATATATATTCCAACGCTTTGTTATTAATTTTCCTACGCTTATAAACTAATTTTCCAACGGTTTAGTACTGTACTTTCCAACGGTGCAGCCATGCATAATCATGTACATGGTTGGCAAACTTTATAACAACACAGCATTTTTAGAAAAGACTATAAAAGTATGGCAGCCGTACTCTGAAAAGCCACTGACTTTTGAGGACGCAAGAGAAATAATCCATAACACAGTTGGTGCCTACAAACTGCTAATTAAATGGGAAATGGAAAGACAGAAGAAAAGTAATGCTACAGGAGAAAAAGAAAAATGAGTGAAGCATTTCAGGAAGGTATGAAAGAAGGAAAGATTCGGCAAGCTGATGAAAAGTTTAAGCCTGCACAATTAAAGGACTTTGAAAAGTCAGGACTAAGAGAAGAAACTGTTAGAAAAGCCGGCTACAGGTCACAAGAGGACGGCTGGGAAGTACCAATTACTAATCCAGATACTAAAGAAGCTTACTACTACAGAACAAGACTTGATAAACCGATAAAAACAAAAGATGCTAAAGGTAAGGAAAAAGAAATAAGATATTTAACTCCTGCTGGTTGTGAACCACACTTATATTTCAGCTTACAGACAGACAATTGGTCAGAGGTGTTTTCAATTCCTACAATTCCATTACTGCTTACAGAAGGTGAAAAGAAAGCAGATAAAGCAATTCAGGAAGGCTTTATTGCTGTTGCTGTATCAGGGGTATGGTGTTGGTCAGAAAACCATGAACCAATAGATGACTTAAAACGCATTTGCACAAAGAACAGATTAATTCCTATTCTCTTTGATTCAGATTACAAAGATAAACCACAAGTACAAAAAGCAATTAAAAAACTTATGGAAGCTATAAAAAGCTTTGGTGCTATTCCTGTTGACTGTTCATTACCTGGACCAGAAAAAGGGTTAGATGACTTTCTCGTAGCAAGAGGCAAAGAAGCCCTGAAAAAACACATTCATGACTGTATTAAAGCATTTATTCCTTCTTATGAAAAAGAAAAATATTATTTACAGGAAGCTATTAAATACTTATCCGGTGATGTTATAAGAAATAACTTTTTACCGGCAGTAAATAAAGCTGGCTTAGTAGGTGAAGAAAAAAATGCAGTAATCTGCTATGTAGCAGCTTGTTCAAGGTGCAGTAAGGATATGAATGGTTCACTACATGCTACGCTGCTTGGTCCTTCTGCTGGTGGAAAATCTTCAATTGCTGAAAAAGTATGCGAACATTTTATAACCGAAAAATATTTTAAGGAACGGGCAAGTTTTACAGCAGCAGCATTTTATCGAGGTGAAGAAAACTCACTTAAATACAAATGTATTCTAATTTCAGAAGTTACGTACTTAGACCAGGAACAGGAAGATATTAGTGCATTACTCCGTACATTAAAAACAAGAGGTAAAGCAGAAAGAGAAGTAGTAACTAAAAAAGGTGGAGAACTTGTTACGGTAGTTTTAAAAGCTGAAGGTCCATGTAGCTTTATAGGTACGACTACTTCCTTTGCTGGCAAAGATGAAGATGTAAACAGAGATATTTTTACTGCACCAGATGATTCAATGGAACAAACACAAAGGATAAGGAGTATAAAAAATCAGAAGCTTATTAAATATAATCCAGGACTAGATAAGTGGATACTGGAAAATAAAAATACTCAGGAAACGGTACAAGACCTGTTAATTAAACATATTCCTGTATTTGTTGAGATTCCTTATGCAAATAGAATTAACTATCCGGACAGAGAAGAACGGGCAAGGCGTGACGGTGACAAAATTGACAAAGCATTACAAGCTATTTCTCACATAAACATGCTGAACCGAAAAATAAAGCTGCTTGACGCAAAGTCAATAATTGAAGATATTAAAAAGTTTGTACAAGAATACAATTTTAAAACTTTCGATTCACATGCTGTTCTTTCGATTCAAAACCTAGAATTAAGCCACGACTCTAAAGAAAAACAAACAATTAACAATCAAAACAACTGTACTTCTGAAGTTCAAGAATTAAAAGATAATTACGAAGTTGTAGTCGGACTTGACGGAGAACACGTAGTAATTGACAGTCCGGATTCATTTTTAAATTACGGAATACTTGAGGAGTTTGCATACAGAAGGAAATATAATTTTGTTCTTGTATCTGATGAAAGAGACTTTAGCCTTTTACAGCAATACTTTGGACCTTCAATAGAAGCTTCTTATAACGAACTTGGTCATAACCTAACAAGATATTACAGGGTTCTTGTTAAAGAAGCTGAAAGAACTGATGACTACGAGTTTACCGCAAGTAGGTTTGCAAAGTTAGTAAAGCAGAGTGATACCTGGACAAGAAAAATATTAAACCAGCTTGCAGAAAAAGACTTTGCTGAATTACTTAATCCTGGCAAAAAACCTCTTAAGTTCAAAATAAATAAAAATAAATTATCTGATTCATTTGACACAGAACCAAACTTCAAAGAATACAGGCTTTATTTAAAAGAGCCAGGTGAAAATCCGGAACCTTGTTGTTTTGATTCTGAATATTGCAGAATTACAAGGCAATTCTTTATAAAACCAAAGAATGAAATCAAAACAACTGAACTTAAATCCGAACTTCCGAATGTACCGATTGAATCTGTAATGCAGCAGCAGGAGATTGCTAATAGCAAAGAATTGCACCTGGAAATAACTCAGCTTGGAGTTTTTAAACCTAGAATACCAGAACAAAGTTTGGTTGAGAAAGTGAGGGAAATAAATGTCGTTAAGCCAGTACAAAATTAAAGAGTTAGAGTTTTTAGCTTCAGGACTAAAGCTTGAGCCGGATACTCTTGTTGAAGCATTAATTTCTTTAGGCTTTAAAGAACCAAAGCAAAAAGAAGTTGTAGTAGAAGAAGTTAAAAAGCTAACACCAGAAGAAAAAGTAGAAGCAATTGAAGAAGAAGCTTTAAATAAAGGCTGGACTTATGCACAGCTTTGGACTACTACTACCAATTCTGATTACAGCAAAAAAGGATTAGTTTATTTTGTAACAGACAGTACAACTATTGGAGAAGTTACAGAGAAGCATATTGTTTTGCTTCACGAGAGGCCTGTAGGAGTTCCAGTTATCAACAATTTCTACAACATGCTTGTAGAGCAGCCTTGGGTTACAAAAGTTACGACAGAAGAAAACAAGGGGGTATGCCAATAACTTAAGTTATGAAATGTAAGTTTATAAAAGATGATACAACCTTGTGCAACGCAAATGCTATGAGTGATAGTAAGTATTGTTACCTACATAATCCAGATATTTCAGAAGAAGAAAAATTAAATGCACAGATAAAAGGTGGCAAGGGAAATACGATAAAAATTACTGAGCCGCTTGAACCTGTTGCTGTAGAAAAAGTAGAAGATATAGTAAAACTTCTGGCTGACACTATAAACAGAGTAAGGTCTGGTGAAATGGAAATAAAAGTAGCTAACTGTATTGGTTATTTAAGCGGTCACCTTACAAAGGCACTTGAAATTGCAGAATTAGAAAAAAGAATTGAAGTTGTAGAAAGGGTGGTTTTAAACAGAAAATGAAAGATATTACACAAGTAGTAAAAAACGGTAATTTAACAGCAAAGGAACGGGCTTTGGTCTATATTAATGCTGAGATTGAAAAGGACAAGACTGGCAAAGAAGTTCTTACAGCAGAGGATATAAAAGCAATTAAAAATCCAAAGGCTTTTATAAACGATTCATATATTGATACCTACAACAACCATATAGAAACTTGGCGAGCAGTTATTGTTTTAGGAATTGACGCACAAATACTTTTTTCAAAAGCAACATTAGTATTTCAAGGGTTACTTGTTACAGCTTCATTTATTGCTAAAAGTACTGTTTATAGTCTTAAGCTAGAGGAGTTTGTAAAAAACATTGAAAGTTCTGATGAAACAATTAAAGAAAAAGCAGATGTTTATTTTGAATTATCATATCGTTTTATTGACGACTTGAAACCGTTTACAGTTGTTAACGGCAAAAATAAATCTAGCAGTAAAAGTAAATTAAAAGTTATTGAGCTGTCAGAATCTTCTAAAAAAGCAGTTTACATTCAAAGGGAATATTTCATTGCATTTTATGAGGCTTTGCTTACATACCAGGATATTCTGAAAAAAGTTTCCAAAGCATTAGATACTGACGTTTGTTACAAGGTCAACGAATACATAAAAGCTTTGAAGGAAAACGCAAAAAATTACAACAAAATAATTGATATGGTGTTAGTTGATTACCATACTGACAAAAATGCACATGATGAAAAGTTGCAGGTACAGGATAAAACATTTAAAACACGAGAGGACGTATATTTAGACTTAGAAGATTTAAAAGTAAATCAAAAGGTGTTTGAAGAAAATATTGGATATTTTGAACAATTTTTAGGTAAAGGGTTTTGGGAAGGTAATTAAAAAAGGAGAAAAAATATGAATGAATTAGAAGATAAAAAATTAATTAAAGTGAAAGAAGCTTCAGAGTTACTGGACATTAATCCAGCTACACTAAGACGCTGGGATAAGCTAGGTAAGCTTCTGGCCAAAAGACACCCGATAAACAATTACAGGGTTTATAATGTAAAGGATATACAAGCTTTGAAGGAAAAAATAAATGCAAAATAAAGCTGTGGCGTACGCAAGAGTTAGTTCAAGAGAACAGCAAGAGGAAGGTTTTAGTATACCTTCGCAATTGAAACTTGTAAGAGAATACGCTGATAAAAATAAATTGAACCTTATAAAAGAGTTTGCTGAAGCTGAAACTGCAAAAAAGGCTGGCAGAACAGAGTTCAATAAAATGCTTTTATTCTTAAAAGAGAATCCTGATATAAAAATTGTTGTTGTAGAAAAGACCGACCGTCTTTATCGCAACTTCAAGGACTATATAATTTTGGAAGATTATGACCTTCAGATTCATTTAGTAAAAGAAAATCAAATACTAAGTAAAGATAGCAAGTCACATGAAAAGTTTATACATGGAATTAAAGTTTTAATGGCTAAAAATTACAGTGATAATCTGTCTGAAGAAGTAAAAAAAGGGAAGCAGGAAAAAGTTGAGCAAGGCGGTTACCCGTATATTGCACCGCTTGGTTATCAGAATACTGTAATTTCTGTCAATGATAAAAAGAAAGAAAATGGAATTGTACCTAAACCAGAGGAAGCAAGATTAGTCCGGGCTTTGTTTGAGCTTTATGCTACAGGGAATTATTCGCTTTTTACATTACGTAAAAAAGTTATAGAAGAAGGATTAACTGCTTGTTTAAAAACTAAAAAAATACCTACAAGTTCAATTGCACGGGTGCTTCAATCACCGGTATATTACGGTGCTATTCCATACAAAGGGAAAATATATTCAGGCAACCATGAGCTGATTATAAGCAAAGAACTTTTTGATAAAGTGCAGGACATTTTAACTGGTAAAGGAAAGAAAAAAGGAAAAGCAAGAAGAAGTTTTCCTTATACAGGACTTATGGTTTGTGGGGGCTGTGGATTATCCATTACAGCAGAGAAGAAAAAAGGTAAATATGTTTATTACCATTGCACAAATTACAAAAGAAATTGTAATAAAAAGAGTATTAAAGAAGAAAAAGTTGAAATTAAGTTTGCAGAATTGTTAAATGGAATGCACATGGACGGTGAAAGATTGGAATGGCTTAAAGAAGGACTTAAATTAAGTCATGAAGAAGAAGCTGGTTACAGAGAAGAAATGATTGCTTCACTTGAAAGAGAATGTAAAACTATAAGAGAAAGAATTGACAAAGCTTATATTGATAAAATTGACGGGAAAATATCCGAAGCTTTTTGGTTACAAAATAATGAAAAGTGGGAGAAGCAGGAAATAGATTTAATAAAAGCTATCGAACTTCATAAAGAAGCAAATAAAAACTACATGAATGCAGGAATTACGCTGGTAGAAGCTGCACAAAGAGCTTATAATAATTTTCTTGAAAGAAATGTTGAAGAAAAACGTGAACTTTTAGATTTCATGCTATCGAACTCAGTGCTAACAGGCCAAAACCTAGTCAGTACGCTGAAAGAACCATTTTCTTATTCTGCTGAATGTGTAAAAACTGGAAACATTCGGAGACGGTGAGATTCGAACTCACGTGACAGTTGCCCGTCAAACTGATTTCGAGTCAGTCCCGTTACGACCACTTCGGTACGTCTCCATGGTATTTTATTGTAAACTATTACTGTGCAAACTAGTGAATTAAAGCAAATTATTAAAAACATAAAGCTTCTTATTCTAGATGTAGATGGGGTTTTAACGGATGGCTCACTCTTTTATGGGAAAGATGGCGAAGCATTGAAAAGATTTAATGTACGCGATGGTCAAGGAATAAAACTTGCTCAGGCATATAGTCTAGAAATCGGGATAATTAGTGCTCGTGAATGTGAAATTGTAAAAAACAGATTTAATGAACTTGGTGTTAAACATATTTATCAGCACTGTTATGATAAAGCAAAAAAAATTAAAGAATTATCTAGTGAATTAAACATTGCTTTAGAAAACATTGCTTATATTGGTGATGATATTTTAGATGTTCCACCACTTGAAATAGTTGGTTTGCCAATATGTCCAAAAGATGCTCATCCATCAGCATTATTAAAAGCAAAACTTATTACAGAATCAAAAGGTGGAAATGGCTGTGTAAGGGAAATTATTGATTTGGTCTTGAAAGAGCAGGGGAAGATACAAATCTAGTCCCTTGTGTACACTCTAGGTAATCTCATTCTTAGACGACATATTAATTCATATGTAATAGTATTTAATTTTTCTGCCCAGTCAGAAATAAGAAGTTTTTTATCTATTAAAGTAATTACATCTCCAACTTTTGCATCTTTAATCTCAGAGATATCAAACATCATTTGATCCATTGTTATGTTACCGACTTGGTTGATTTTAACTTCATTATATAAAGCGTGAATCCTATTAGAAAGATTTCTGTCAACACCATCAGCATAGCCAATTGGTACTGTAGCTATTAAGCTGTCTTTTTTTGCTCTCCATGTTCTGCTATAGCTTACTGACTCATCTTTTAAAACTTTATGGATTTCAGTAATTCTCCCTTTTAAGGAAATTAGTGGCTCAAGAAAATTAAACTCTTGTCCGTAAAGTGCTATTCCAATTCTTACCAAGTCATATCTGAACTCTGGATAGTTAATAGTTGCATAACTGTTTGCAATGTGCTTTTGAACATGAATATCATTGAGGTCTTTTATTACTTGATCAAACCTTTCTTTTTGAACTTTAGAAAAATCATAATTGCTTGCATCTGACAGATGAGAAAATATCCCATCTAGTTTTAGTTTTTTTGAATTTCTAATTCTTTCAATTACACTACTTGCTTCAGCTGGGCTTATTCCTAGCCTGTTCATGCCAGTATCAATTTTTACTTGTACTGATATTTCGTTTTCTACGGTTTTGTTAAAATCTTCAATTTGTTTTAATTGATCGACTGAATAAATTGTTATTGATAACTCATTTGTATAACAGCTTTCAAATGACCAAAAAGGAGTTGCACCTAATATTAAAATTGGAACTTTAATTCCTGCTTTACGAAGAGCAATACCTTCGTCTACAGTAGCTACTCCGAAAGAATATACTTTTAAACTCTGTAATACCGGTGCAATAGCTGTTGCGCCATGTCCATAGGCATCTGCTTTTACAACTGCCATTATATTGGTTTTTAATAATTCTTTTAGCTTCTTAAAATTTCTTTCCAGTGCTGACAAGTTAATTTCAACCCAGGCATCTCTTTGGGTAGATGTTATAGATTGAGTTCTGTGAGTTACTGTCATTTGTTATATACTAGCATTTTTACATTGGTATGCTACTAAGATTAGGAATGGACTATTTGTGTCATTGCGAGGAGCGATAGCGACGAAGTAATCCCAATTGCTTTTTTGAAAGTCGATCGGGATTGCTTCGCCCACTGAGGTGGGCTCGCAATGACGTATTACCTTTGAAAAATTGTTAGTAAGTTATAATTAATTGGTCTTTTGAAAATAGTGAACTGCAAGAAAATGAAAAAATTAGCCTTAATAAGTGTTTATAAAAAAGATGGAATTGTTGATTTTGCAAGTCAACTGACTGAAAAATATAATTATGAAATTCTTTCAACTGGTGGTACTGCCGAGCTCTTAAGAAAGAGTAATATACCTGTTACTGAAGTTAGTGAGTTAACTAATTATCCTGAAATGTTGGAAGGCAGAGTGAAGACTTTACACCCTGTTGTTCATGCGGGTCTCTTAGCAAGGCGCGATAAGCCAGAACATATGCAAACCATTGCTAAGCATAAAATAAGACCTATTGATTTGGTGGTTATAAATCTTTATCCATTTGAAGAAGTCTCTTCAAAACCAAATGTTTCACTTGAAGAAGTAATTGAAAATATAGACATAGGTGGACCTTCAATGATTCGCAGTGCTGCAAAAAACTACCCAGCAGTAACTGTAATTTGTGATCCTTTTGAATATTCATTGTTATTCAAAGAATTCTCAGAGAATAGTGGACAGACAACTTTAAGTTTTAGAGAAAAACAAGCAGCAAAAGCATTTGAAAGAACAAGCTCTTATGATATGGCAATTACAAATTTTCTTTCAAACTGTCATAAGCATTCTGCAAATGGTGCAAAAGGATTTTTCCCGGATAATATAAGTCTAAATTTAAAATTACAACGAGTCCTTCGCTATGGTGAAAATCCCCACCAGAAAGCAGCGTTGTATCTTCCTTTGAATTCTAAAGCAGGCTTGGCAAATGCTCAGCTTCTACAGGGCAAAGAACTTTCATTTAACAATTATTTAGATCTAGAGTCAGCTTGGAATATAGCATCAGAGTTTAATATTCAGACACCAGTAGCTGTTATAGTCAAACACAATAATCCATGCGGTGTAGCAATTGCACCTGATTTGTGCCATGCATATGCTGAAGCATTTAATGCGGACTCAGTAAGTGCATTTGGTGGTATTGTTGCATTTAATGGCAGGGTAGAAGCTAATCTTGCAGATGAACTTACAAAAATATTTCTTGAAGCAGTAATTGCACCAGATTACTCTACTGAAGCCATTGAATTATTTAAACGAAAACCTAATCTAAGAGTTTTAAGGATTACACCAGCAACCAGTCAAATAAACGGACTGGATATTAAAAGCATAGGACAGGGATTTTTAATTCAGGACATTAATGAAAAAACACTGGAACAGGAAAATCTAAAAATAGTTACCAAGAAAAAACCTACAGAAGAACAAGTTTTAGATTTAATTTTTGCATGGAAAGTTTGCAAGCATGTAAAATCTAATGCAATTGTTGTTGCTAAAGAAGGAAAGACAATAGGAATTGGTGCTGGGCAGTCAAACAGAGTTGCCTCTGTAGAGATTGCACTTAATCAGGCAAATTACAATGCTAAAGATGCAGTCTTAGCATCTGATGCTTTTTTCCCCTTTAAAGATAGTATAGAAATTGCAGCTTCTGCAAAAATATCAGCAATCATTCAGCCAGGCGGTAGTATAAAAGACCAGGAAGTTATTGATGCTTGTGATAAATATGGAATTGCAATGATGTTTACTGGTATGAGACACTTTAGGCATTAGCTTTTGTAGTTGATTTTCAAAATGATATCATTTCTAATATGGCACTGACATTTCAAGAACTCTATCTAACACTAAATCAATTTTGGTCTGATCATGGCTGTGTAATTATGCAGCCATATGATATTGAAAAAGGGGCCAGTACAATGAACCCTGCTACTTTTTTATATGTGCTTGGTGATAAACCCTGGAATATGGCATGTATTGAGCCTTGTAGAAGACCAACAGATGGCAGATATGGTGATAATCCAAACAGGCTGCAGCATTACTTCCAGTACCAGGTAATAATGAAACCATCTCCGGATGATATTCAGGATATTTACTTATTGAGTCTGGAAAAAATTGGGATTAAAACAAAGGAACATGATATTAGATTTATAGAAGATGATTGGGAATCTCCTACTCTTGGGGCTTGGGGAGTTGGATGGGAAGTTTGGCTGGATGGTATGGAGATTACACAGTTTACTTATTTTCAGCAGGCAGGCGGAATAAATTTAAAACCAGTTTCAGTTGAAATTACTTATGGGCTAGAGAGAATTGCAATGTACCTTCAGGATGTTGACAATGTTTTTGATCTTCTCTGGACAAAAAATGTTAAGTATCATGATATCTATAAACGAAATGAATATGAACAAAGCAAATACAATTTTGAAATTGCAAATATTGATTCCCTCTTAAAACGTTTTGATATTTACTATGATGAAGCAAAACTTTGTCTTGAAAATAAATTGCTAATGCCTGCTTATGATTATATTTTAAAGTGTTCGCATGCTTTTAACTTGCTTGATTCACGTGGTGCGGTTAGCCGTGACGAAAGAATGGCATTTATCTTAAAAATTAGAAAATTAGCAGAACAGGCAGCTAAACTTTATTTAAACATAGAAGATAAAAGTAATTACTCACCTACCCGGAATTAGAGAGCCCAATTTTATGTGGGCTAAAACTATGCAACAGCAAGCAGTCTAAGCGTCATTATTTGTCCTGTTGTAGGATCTAATACTGTGTAATATACTGCTTCTTCTTCAAGGTCGCCTTCTTTATCTACAAGAAATAAAGATGAGAAAGATTTTTTTTGATTTCTATCAGCTTTTTTTGTTCTTGTTAAACGAGTTCTTTCGTTAGTTGCTGCAGCGATATCTTCTTTAGAATTTCCTTTTGTTCTTGCAAGGTCGTGAAATGCCTCTTCTCCATTATTGCCTTTTGTAGCAGCAAGTGGTGCTGGTGGGTTTCCCTGTCCTGTTGATATACGCTCTATTGTCATATTTGTTGAGTTTCCTTATTTATTCCCTTATTTGCTTAATGTATAATTATTAATCGGTAATTTATTTAAGTGCAATATTAATGACTGAACATGGTTAAAATTAGGTAAAATAATTTATAATTATAAACACCTATGTTAAGCAGAATTGAAGCAAAATTAGTAAAAATATCACAGTCTTTCTTTTATTTTTTTGTATGGATGACCCATTATTTGCTATTTTCTCCTTTTTTATCAATTAAAGTAATAGGAAAGGAGAATATCCCTAAAAGGGGTAGGTTTATCCTGGCTGGCAACCATAAAAATTTCTTAGATGGCTATTTCCTCTCATTTGCTATAGGCCCGTTTAAAAAAGTAAGTTTTGTAATTGCTAAAAGAGCGTTAAGACCAAAACCCCTGCAAATTCTTGCAAGATTAATAGGATCTGTGTTGATTGGTAATGAAATTGAAGAATATCAAAGAGCAATAAAAAAATTAAACAGAATTTTATCTCATGGTGGTTGTATAGGGATTTTTCCGGAGGGTGATGTTTCTAATCGTTCTACTCCTAGGAAATTTAAAGGTGGCGTAGCCAGACTTTCTTTGGATTCTACTACTAAGGTTGTGCCTATATATCTTACAGGTACATATAACTTACGTTATTTGAAGTATTGGCTTAAAAGACCAGAAATTTTGATAAAAATTGGTAAACCTGTAGAACTCTATAAGTATGCTTCAGTTTATGGGAATAATTTAGATGAGATGGCAGCTTTTCTTAGGGAAAAAATCATTGAGTTGGCTGAATTAAATGAAATTAAAAAAAATATAAATTTAGATCTCAATAATTCGTCTGATTCTGAACCTCTTTTAAATATCCTTAATGAACCTAAGCGAAAATCTCATGTAAGTGTTCTGGATTAAACGACAAAGGTTTTTTTAGAAAAAATTGTGCCTTAAAAATATTGAGGTTTAAAATGTTACTAGCTTATTTTGATAATAAGAAAACCGGACCAATTGTTTTATTCATTCATGGTACTGCAAGTGCTAATGAAATGTGGGAAAGGCAATATAAGCTCTTAAGCAAATCGCACTATAGAGTAATTGGTATTGATCTTAGGGGACATGGCAAGTCAAAGGATCCTGGAGGTACATGTACCATCGATGAGCATTTGCATGATTTGAAAGAGACGATTGGTTCTATAGCAGTTAAAGAGCCAATGATAATAGTTGGACATTCATTTGGTGCCGTGCTGGCTGTTAAGTTTGCTGAAAAATATCCTGAATTAGTAAGCAGACTTCTTCTTGTAAGTTTGCCTGCAAGAGTACCAAAAATTTTACAACAATATTATAAATGGCTTTTAGGAAAACCAATTGAGTTCTTAAAGAAAAAGATTAAGTTTATTTTGAAGTTGCCATTTAAAAAGAGGTTTAAGTTAGCAATCAGTACTGATTTAAATATTATTAGACAAATATGGAGAGACTCGCTTAACTGGGATTTTTTAAAGTCTGTGCCAAAAGTAAATTGTCCGGTTTATTTATCAGTAGGAAGATTTGATTATGTTGCTTTAAATAGTATGGTAAAAAAACTTCATAATGAATTGCCAAATTCAAGCTATAAAGTCTTTAACTGGTCAAGTCATACATGCATGGAAGATCAGCCACATGAATTTAATAAATGGATTCTAACGGTACTTGCATTACCAATGATTCAGCAGGTTTTAAAGTCATAATCAATTATCGTAAAAATATCTCTTTTGCAATGATTAATCTTTGTACTTGCGAAGTACCTTCATATATTTGAAATATTTTTGCATCACGCATTAGTTTTGCAACAGGATATTCATTTGAATAACCATAACCACCAAAAACCTGGACTGCATCGGTGGTTACTTTCATTACGGTGTCTGCAGCAAATCTTTTGGCAAATGCTGCAAGCTTTGTGTTTCTTATCTTATTGTCAATTGCCCAGGCTGCTTGCCATGCTAAAAGTCTGCTAGCTTCAATTTCACACGCCATATCAGAAATAATAAAATTTATACCTTGATGCATGGCAATAGGTACGCCAAATGATGTTCTGGTTTTTGAATATTCTATTGCATGTTCCATTGCTGCTCTTGCAACTCCAATAGCATTGCTTGCAATTCCAGGTCTTGTGTGATCAAAAGCTTTCATTGCAATTTTAAAACCATCACCTTCTTGTCCTAGTAAATTTGCTTTTGGCACTTTTACTTCTTCAAAAGTAACAGCATGAGTAGCAGAAGCTCTTTGACCCATCATATCTTCTTTTTTACCGACTTTAATCCCTGGAGTATCAGCATCAACAATAAACGCACTCATACCTTTATGACCTTTGCTTGGATCTGTTTTTGCTAAAACATAAAACCATTTAGCAACACTTGCGCCAGTAATCCATTGCTTTGAGCCATTTAAAATATATTCATTACCGATGAGCTTTGCTGTACTTTGAATACCTGCAACATCAGAACCAGCCTGTGGCTCAGTAACAGCATAAGAAGCAAAAGTTAATTCTTTTGTCATCATATCGAGATATTTTTTCTTTTGCTCTTCATTCCCTGAAATTATTACTGGTGCAGTAGCAAGGTGGTTTACAGCAAATGCAGTGCTTATACCGGAGCAGCCCCATGAAAGCTCTTCAGCAATTATTACTTCGTCTAAAACTTTTAAACCAGTACCGTTGTATTCCTGTGGAATATTTAAGTTCATAAGACCAACTTCAAATGCTTTTTTTGCAATTTCCATTGGAAACTTACCATGCTTGTCGTGTTCTTCTGCATGTGGCCTAATTTCTTTAGCTGCAAATTCTTTCGCTAGTTTTTGAAGCTCTTTTTGTTCATCTGTCAAACTAAAATCAATCATCTCTTAGCAATTCCTTAATTCTTACTTTTGCTATTATATTTTATTTTTGAAGTAAGAAGCCCTAAAATCCTTTTTAAATGTGTATTTGGACTTATTTTGTGGTATCATTTTAATTTAGAAGTACAAATAAAATGGCAAAATTAAAAATTGTAGAATACGGAGACCCTGTCTTAAGGAAAGTTACAAGTAGGGTTATTAAGTTTGATAAATCTTTAAGAAAGCTTGTAGAGGATATGTTTGAAACAATGTATGCCTCAGAAGGTATAGGGTTTGCTGCCCCACAAATTGGAGTTAGTAAAAGAGTGTTGGTTTTAGATGTGGAGTATCCATCTAAAAGATATATTGATCAACAGACAAAAAAAGAAGTTAGCTCTTATAATCCACTTGTACTTATTAATCCTGTTATTATCCAAAAAGAAGGTGAGCTTATTTCAAAAGAAGGCTGCCTAAGCTTTCCAAATGTTTATTTTGATGTAATTAGGCATAAAAAAATTATGGTAAGGTATCAGGATTTATTAGGGAAGGAACGAAGACTTCTTGCTGAGAATGATTTACTTTGTAGGTGCATTCAGCATGAGATAGATCACTTAGATGGAAAATTGTTTGTTGACAAGCCATCTGATGTTGCTGAAATGAAAAAAGCAATTGCTGAAGCTGGCTTTGGAAATGTTGTTTCACCACCACCTGCTGTGTTGATTGGTTAAAACAGTTAAAAACTTGACTTAGGTGTATTAAAAGTATGTAATTATAATTTCAGGAATGTTCCTGATCTTTTTAGCTTTTGTATATAGAATTTATTGTTGATATATATAATTTCTTTATGATATTTCCCTTGAATTCGTTCCTAAAGTTTAAATGTAACAATTTAGTAAGATAAAAATGAAGATAAGATTAAGCTCTTATTAGAAATCTTAATTCTTCCTGTAGTATGTTTGTTTGAACGGAAATAGATAGAAATAAAGAGTGAGAGTAATAACAAAAAAATGCCAGCCTTAATGAAAAAAGAAACCAGACCAGTTGATGTAGTTGAAATTACTACTGCAATACCACAGGATCAATTAAACACACTCAGACAAATGATCATGAGGTATATCCTGGATAATAATAAAGAAGAAGTAGCTTATAAGCTCCTAGATTTAACACATACCAGACTAAGAGATGATGTACATCTCTGGGTTAATAAATAGAGAATTAAAAGTCAGAGTTATTTGTTTGAATTTAAGTGTAGGTTTTTCTGCTTGCTGTGCGCGTTTCTATACTCGCTGCGCAAAAAATTGTCTGCTCGCTTTTAATTAAAAATTGGATTGGTTATATTACTTCAGAGGTTTACTATACAACTATAAGCTTTTTGTGTGATTCATTCACCAAAAAGCGCCGTGACTAAAAAGCGAGTTGAGCATTAGTGCGAAACGATATAAAGTTAGCTTACAACTATAACTTCCTCGCAACTACAGGATTTGAGTGGTTTACCCACCAAATCCGATCCACCGCAATGTTTGACCAAAGGAAACTTCAGCTTGCCTGAAGTTATATAAAAGATGGATCGGACAGGATTCGAACCTGTAACCAAAGGATTATGAGTCCTCTGCTCTACCGTTGAGCTACCGATCCTTTTTATAGCGCTCCGCATTTTCAAGAAAATGCTCCGCTTTTATCTTTTGCTTCCTTTCAACGTTCGGTTTGTCGATAGACAAACCTCACTTAGCTGTATTTTATAACGTTCCCTTTAAGACACTTAGGATATTGCTCACCGCAATATCCTTCGCTCAAACTTTTATCTAAAGTTGGTTGATTTTACCAACTTAAATATTATACTGCAAAGTGCTTTTAAGCACTTTTAGCAACCTTTGCTTCTTTTTCAAAGTCTTTAATTTTTACCGGGTTTGGTGCTTCAGATGGTATTGGCAAAATAAATTCAAATATACTGCCTTCCCCTAATCTACTCCTTACAGATATTTTCCCGTCATGTTGTTCAACTGATTTTTTAACTATAGTTAGACCTAAGCCTGTTCCTTTTATGGTATGTACTTTGTTTTCAACTCTGTAAAATCTTTCAAAAATTAATGGTAGATGTTCTTCTTCAATTCCAATCCCGTTATCAATCACTTTAAATACCATAGAGTTACTTTCTTTATGAACTGATAGCTTTATCATGCCATTGCCTGGAGTGTATTTAATGGCATTTGACAATAAGTTTATTAAGATTCTCTCTAAGTTTTCTTGATTTATATTTAGCATTGGTAGTTCTTCTGCTATGTCTTTTATTAACTTTATGGATTTTTTTTCTGCTAGAACAAAAATTGATTTTAAGGCATATTCAATTGCTGGATATATTTCTTGTAACGTGAGATGCAGCTTTGTGCTTAGGGATTCAAGTCTTGATAACTCCAGTACATCGTTTACAAGATTACTCAATCTGTCGGTTTCTTCATTAACTATGGATAAAAATTCAACTTTTGTGGGTTCATCAATTTTTTCGCTATGAGAACACAGAGTGTCTACATAACATTTTATACTTGTTATTGGAGTTCTTAATTCATGACTTACATTACTTATAAACTCCTGCTTAATGGATTCGATTTCTGCCTCTTTTGTTCTGTCTTGAATGACTAGTACAGCGCCAAGTTTGTCATTGTTTGAATCATACAAAGGTGTGATAATTAATCTTAAATTTTTGTTTTCTCTTTCAAACTCAAAATTTGCATATTCTGAAATGTGGGTTACAGCCTCTGATTTTATACTGTTTAGGTAGCCAAAGATCTGATCACTTGGTCTTACGTTCCATACCTTTATAAAATTATGCCCGATTAATTCGTCGCCGGATCTATTTAAAAGCCTTTTTGCAGCAGGGTTTACTATTTGTATAATACCTTCTCTGTCCAAGACGATTACACCATCAGCTATGGACATTACTACAGATTCAAATTTATTTCTTTCAGAGCTGAGTGTTGCAATATTAGACTCTTCGTATTGTTGTAATCTCTTTGACATTTTATTAAAGGCTTTTACAAGCTGAGATAGTTCTTTTCCCAGAAAACCTTTTAACGGAAGTTGAAAGCCAAACCTGCCTTCAGTAATTGCTTTTGCACCTTTTTCTAATTTTCTTAATGGTCGGGTTATTATTAATGAGTTAACAATTGCTCCAATTACGGACAAAATCCATACCAAAAGAAATATCTCAAATAAAAATACTAAAAGTTCTTTTTTTGAGCCTACAATAGTAAAACCGGCATCTGGGATACCAGCCCAAACCCAGCCCAAAAAATTTGAATTATATTGTATTGGTTCTGCAATGGTTAGTATTTTGCCGCTCTTTGTATATGACACCTTTATAAAAGGTACGTGCATTGGCGGTGATATTTTTTGTGCCCCATTTTTTGTAATTTCATACAGATCAGCAAATTTACTTTTGCATAAAATATTTCCAGCATTATCTGTAAAAGCAACATAAACAATTTCAGTGTGCTCTTTTGAAAAATCGTTTATTAATTCAGTAAGTTTATCTTTGCGGTTAGATTTGCTGTTGTAGTCAAGAAGTAATACCTGACTGCCTAACTGGGATAGTATTTGAGTGGTTTTAAGGTTATTGTTTAGCATAACAATTTGCCGATCAATATTAGACTGAATATTCTGGATTATAAGAAATGCGCAAAGAGTAATAAATACTGAGATGCTAAATATTGTTACAACTATGAGTTTGGCTTGAAAACTTAAACCGTTGATAAAGTGTTGTATCTCTAGTGAAATACGTTTAATACTGTGCTTTAGAAAACTATTCATGTATAAAATTATACATTAGTAAGCGTTATTACTTCTTAAATATTAGTGTTTTTGGTCTGATGTTAGCTCTTGTGTTACTTGTTAATTTTTTATCTTTAAAGTTAAAAACAACCTCTTCGGAAGAAATTTGCTTGTCTTCCTGTGCTACATTTGCATTGCCTTTAAAGAGTATCCTTTCAGGGTTGTTGGTAGCTTTATCCCTAAGCAGTGTTGCTTCAGTGCTTTCTCCTTTTGTTTCTTGATAGGTTATTAGTACTTTCTTTGCTTTTGATTTAGCAACTACTGTTCCGGTAGCCTTCTCAATGAACAAGTCTTCCGCATTTAAGTAAACGAGATCTTGTTCTGATTTTTTACTTTTTTTATTTGCCCATACTTTACTGTTTACATTTCCTGTGGCCCATAGGTCATTTGTATTTAGATCAACAATAAATTCCTCTGCGCTGGTAATGTTTGTAGGCTGCTCTATATGTGCTGGCTTTATATAGCCGGTAAACACTGCTTCACTAGGTTTTTTGCTTTTGTAAATTATTCTTACCTCGTCTGATGTAACTTTAGTATCTTGATAAAGGGTAGTTATATTGCCTTTGGCATTTGCATTTTCACCGCTCCAGTGTAATTCTTGGTAGTCAGAGAATATGGTAATCCAGTCATTCTTTTTGTCTTTAAGTTTGGATATTGTGCTGCCTTCTGCATGAATGGTTTTATCTTTTATAGACACTTCTATTTTATCTGCTTCAAGCATTCTGTCTTTTAGCTTTAGCTTAGCTCTTCCTGAAAATATTGCTTTATTTTGTTCACCATCCTTATCATTTTCAATAACTCCGCCTGGAGCCTCAATAATGGCTTCCTTATAGTTAATAATTACATTTCCCATGATTTGAATTTGCTCTTTATCTGCCTGTAGTAAATCAGCATGCTTTATTTCAATTTCTTCTGCAGGAGAAATTTCACAAAATAAAAAAATAGAGAAGAGTAGAAATATAAAAATTAATTGAAGATGTTTCATTTATATTTTGTCTTGTTGTTTATGTAAAACAACTGTTCTAACGTTTCCCAGCGCTTCAACTTTATCTGTAGTAACGTTGTATACGATCTTATCAGCAGTGATTTCCCTATCTCCTTGTAAAGCTTTTGGCTTTCCTGTGATTACAATTATTGATTCGTTTTCAAAACTTAAATTGTTACCGTAACACTGGGTTTCCCCATGAATAATTAGTACATTGTTTTTGGCATAGATTTTTTTATCAGGTTTAAGCAACAAATAACCAGCTTTAAATGTTTTATCTTCTGATGTGTAGGTTACGTCACTTGTGGCTTCAATGTCTCCATCCTTTTCCCACTTTATGGTGCCTGCTTGTAAGCTACTACTTTTTCCACTTTTTAAGTTATTCTTTAAGATTATTTTGCCACCCATTGAAACAGTTGCTTTTTTTAGCTCTCCGTTTTTTTCTTTTTCTATTGATACTTCTTCTCCCGAGAGAATAATATCTTTAAAGGATGCTTCTTTTAATTTCCTGACAATGATTTTGGTTTGATCGTCATTAATTAGTGCATTATCTCCACTTACAGTCCCACTGTTTCTTAGAACTAAATTAAACCCTTTCTGTGCTTCAATAGAAGTACCCATTCCTAAAGCAACTTGACTACTATTCAGTGAAAAATCTCCATCTTCATTTTTTGCTGTAACCTCTCCAAATAAATAAATTTCTTTTGTAGATGCATTTGCTTTAGCAAAAGGAGCATTGAGTATAAAGATCACAGCATTGTTTTTATATACTTCAGCATTTACATCTTTTATTAATGCGGCTTGTAAATTTTCTTCAGTGGTTCCTTCTTTAGCGGTTAACTTCCATCTTAGTTGACCGGTCTTTGAATCTATTTCCTTTAAGTTGTATTTTGCAGCTTGTGCTTCATATACTTGTTTCTTAGAATTGATTTCTTTTTCCGATTTTTTTACAAGTATATTGCCCCTTATAAATGAAATAGCAAAAAGAATAATTACTCCAATAATAATGGCTAAGGGAACTAGTTTTGTTAGATTCGTTTTTTTTATCATTCTTAAAATTGAAATTCAGTTTTGTAGGATTAAATTCTAGCACTGTATTACATAGTAAACTCATTGAGAGTATAAGACTAATGTCCGAGTGATCTTAATAAAAGCGCTTGTGAGATTTCTGTTATTCCTTCTTTGAGCTTTCCTTCTTTAATATGTAACTCACCCAAAAAGAAATAAGGTGCTGGATTGTTTGGATCTTGTTTTGTGACTTCAGTCCAGAGTTCTCTTGCTTTGGTAATTTCATCCATTTGTTCAGCAAGTATGAATGCATAATAAACTTTTGCCCAGGTGTCGCCAGGATTAAGTTTTAATAACTCTTTAAAATAAGAAGTGCTTAAATCAAGGTTTTCTTTTATAAGTGGATTCTTTTCACTAATTAAAAGTGCTTTATTAAATAAGTTTATGCTTGAAGAATTTTTATCACTTTTCTTTGATTTGCTCTCTTCGTTTTTTTTAATATCCTTGCTGATTAGATAGGCTTTTAAATAATGACTAAAGGCTAGCCTGTATCTGATATTGTTTAAAGTTGGATTGGTTTCATGATTCTTTAACATTTCTTTGTATTCATTTATTTTGTTGTCAATGATTACAACTCCTCCGGTTTTTCTGATAAGTTTTTTCGTCTTTCTAAGTTCTTTTATTGCTTCTTCGACAAGGCTGGTGTGGCTTAATGCAATTGCTAGATTAAAATGTGCTTCAGGATTATCAGGATATTTTAGAACCTGTGCTTTTGCGATATTTATATCATCTGTTAATGCAATATCTTCTGTTTCTGTGCTTATATGGAGCGGGTCTTCGCATTTTGCTTCTAATATAAATGCTTGATAGAAGAAGGTCATTATAATTAAAAATATTCTGATTTTATTATTCATTGTTTGTTTAATTCTACCGCTCTATTTTTTGCTGCTTTAACTGCTGAATGAATAATATCACACAATTTATTCTTCTCGAAAACCTTAAGTGCAGCCTCAGTGGTACCTTTTGGTGATGTAACTGTTTTTCTAAGGGATGTCGGCGATATTTTATTTTTTGATAATAATTTCATTGTTCCAAGACCTGTCTGCAAAACCATTTCTGAAGCCAGCCTTTCATTTAAGCCCAGCTTTGAAGCACTATTTGCTAAATACTCGATCAAATAACAAAAATATGCTGGTCCAGAACCTGAGATTGCAGTTACTACATTAAAATATTGTTCTTTAAGTTCAATGATTTTTCCGCTTGACATAAAAATATTTTTTATTAGACTTTTTTGATTCTTAGAGATGTATTTATTTAGTGCTATTGCACTCATACCTTCTCCAATCTGGCATGGTGTATTAGGCATGACTCTTGCAATTGGCTGACCTTTTGGAAGTAGCGATGCTAGTGTTTTAAGTGTTATGCCAGCTGCAATAGAAACAACAGCAACACTTTTTGGAGTAAGGTACTTTAGTTCTTTGGCTACTAGGTGTATTTCATTTGGTTTTACTGCAAGTATGATTGCATCAAACTTATTTTTTCTTATTATAATTGTTAGACTGTTGAGCGCTTGATATTTGTTCTTTCTTAAGAACTTAGTTCTTTTAAGATTGGTTTCTACAAAAATAATCTTTCTTTTTTTATAAATACCTTTGCTTGTAATGCCATGGGCTATTGCAAAACCCATATTTCCACCACCTACGATTAGAAGTTTTTTCATTTAAATACTTTTAGCATTTAGCTATTAAGATTGTAGCTCATAATTTGCTTTGGTCCCTTGCAGATCGTAATTACTTGCTGACAGTTGAAAAATATTTTGTTAGAATAGAACTCTTATATTTTACTTGTAGTTTAAATTAAATGGCTATTCCACCTGCAAATAAAGATAAAAAGTTTTTAAGATTAGCTGATAGATTAAGCTATGTGCCAACATATATTTTTGCTAAGTTAGATGCTGAAAAGCAAGAATTACAAAAAAAGAATATAGATGTTATTGATTTAAGTCTAGGGAGCCCTGATCTTCCTTCTCCAGGTGTTGTAATAGACGAATGCATTAAATCGCTTAAAGATCCGACAAATTACAGGTATCCGCCTTTTCGGGGGCAAACAAAATTTAAAGAAGCTGCAGCGGATTGGATGAAAAGAAGGTTTTCAATTGAGCTTAATCCTGAAAGCGAGATACTTCCTCTGTCTGGATCAAAAGAAGGGATAACTCATTTAGCCCTGGCAATGATAAATCCTGGTGATATAACAATAGTTCCTAGTCCGTATTACCCTGTTCATGCAAGAGGTACTTTGCTTGCCGGTGGACAAATTCATGAGCTTCCTCTTTTGGGAAAAAACAAGTTTCTTCCTGAGCTGGAATCTATTCCAAAAGAGATTCTTGATAAAGCAAAATTATTTTTTATAAGCTTTCCGAATAATCCTACCGGAGCAATTTGTGACTTTACTTTTTTAGAAAAAATTACCAGATTATGTATTAAACATGAAATTGTTTTAGTTAGTGATTTGGCATATTCAGAGCTTACGTTTGATAATTTTGTTGCATCAAGTATTTTACAGGTAAAAGGAGCAAAAGATATTGCTGTTGAATTTCACACGCTTTCAAAAACCTACAGCATGGCTGGCTGGAGAATAGCTTTTGTGGCTGGTAATAAAGATGTAATCAATGCACTGTATGAAATTAAAACTAATACTGACTATGGCGTTTGTAATATTGTCCAGTCAGCCAGTGTTCAGGCATTTTCAATACCTTTTTCTGAGCATAAAAAGACAGCAAGGATTTATCAAGAAAGACGTGATGTAATGCTTCAAAAATTAATTAAACTCGGATGGAATATTCCAAAGCCTGGTGGTGCTATGTATATTTGGCTGCCAGTTCCAAAAAAATATAAAACAAGTTTTGATTTTTCTCATGATCTTTTGCACAAGGCTCATGTTGCAACTATTCCAGGTGGCTCATTTGGTACGTATGGCGAGGGCTATGTAAGAATTGCACTTGTTGACAAAAAAGAAAGATTAGCATTGGCTGTGGATAGAATGGAAAAAGCAGGACTTGTATATCAAAGCTGAGATATAATTATCGTTGATGTTTGTCAAGAACCATAAGCAAAAGATTTTAAGTTCCGAGAAATATTTATGGGCATATGCATACATAATATGCTTTCTGTTGTCTTTGTTTCTCCTTAGTTCTAGTAACATTTGTTTTGCAAAAAAACAAAATGAACTTTATCCAATAATTTATTTTGAGCAGGGCGTTAGGTATCATAAGCAAGGCGATTTAAAGAGTGCAGTTTTATCCTTAAATAATGCATTAACATTAAATCCAAATGATTTATCCACTCTGGTTGAACTGGGAGAGGTGTTTATTGAGCTTTCAAAGTTTGATCTTGCTATTTCTACCCTCCAGCACGCTGTGAGCTTAGCTCCGGATGATGCTTTGATACATGTTCTTTTAGGGAGTGCATATCTAGAAAATAAAAAACACAATGATGCCATTTCAGAATTTAAGCTTGCAGTAAAGCTTGAACCTGAAAATACTTTGCTTAGAAGTAATGTAGGATTGGTTTGTTCTTTAACTGGTGATCATAAATGTTCTGTTGATAATTTAGGGAAAGTGGTTCTTGCTTACCCATTCCAGTTACGTGTAAGGGCTGCTTTGGGTACTGCTTATCATTCGATGAAAGACTATGCACTGGCTAAAGAACAGTATAAGTTTGTACTTGAATATGAACCTGATAATCTTTCACTGTGGTACAACCTTGCTAAGTCTGAGGTGGCTCTTGGAAATTATACTGATGCAAAGGAAAGTATTAATAAAGCTATTTCAATAGACAGCTCAGTCAGTGAATTGTATTTAGATAGAGCTGTAATTAATTACAAGCTTAATGATTTAGAAGGTGCACAAAACGATTATTTGACAGCACTAGGGCTTGATCCTTTAAATCCTTCAATACCTTCTGAGTATGGTACTTTTTTGTGGAGAACAGGTGCTTACTTAAAAGCTAGTGAACAGTTTGATAAGGCACTGAGTTTGGAAACTGATAATAAAGACTTTATGATGTACAAGGCTTATTTATTGCAGCTTGCAAAACAGGATAAAAATGCAATTTCAGCATGGCAGAATGTTTTAAACGAAGACGCTGAAAATCAATTAGCTTTATTTAATTTGGCTAAGCTTTACCAGGAAAAAGAAAGTTATAGCAATGCAATTGATCTTTATAAAAAAATACTAGTAATAAAAGAAAAACTGAAGGAAGAAGACCTTGAAACCAAATCGGCGCTAGCATATTGTCTCCAAAAAAATAAGAATTTTGATGAAGCCAGATCTATTTATGAGAACTGCTTGAGTGTTAAACCTGATGATCCTGTTGTTCTTTTTAATCTTGGGATTTTGCTGAACGACGAAAAGAATTATAAAGATGCAGTTGTAAGTTTAGAAAAGTCAATTAAAAATGGTTTCTTACCGCAGGCTAAAGCATATCAAGCATTAGTCCTTGCATACTCTAGCTTAAATGATGTTCCTAGTCTTAAAGCCACATATAAAAATTGGCTTGGTGTTGATAAGGATAATGTCGAAGCAAGAATTGCATATGCGAAATTTCTAGCTAAGAACGGTGATTCTCATGAAGCAATTGATCAATATCGTGTTGCAGCTGCATTGGATAATACTTCTAAAAGCAAATATAAGCTTGCACAATTTTTACTTGAGCAAAAAGATCTCTATGGTGCAGTTGGTCAATTACAAGAATATTTAAAGCTTGAACCAAATGATTTAAATGCTTTAATACTTTTAGCAAATTCATATAAAGACTTAGGTATACAAGAGGAAGCAATAAATACCTATAAAAAAATTATATCGCTTCAATATGATAATCATCTGGCTTATTACAATCTTGGTCTCTTATATCAGAATGATAAAAAATATGAAGAAGCTCAAAACTGCTTGCTAAAAGCTATTGAGTTAAATGAAAAGTATTCACCGGCTTATTATGCTCTGGGACTTTCATATATAGCTGGTAACAATGGTGTTAAAGCTAAGGAATTATTTCAAAAGTATCTTGAAATTGATCCAAATGGTGAGTATAAAGCTAATGTAGAAGCTAGGCTTAAAGAGTTAAGTTCAAAAACTCAACCGCCAGCATAATTGTTCAAATGAAAAAATGAGTGTTATTCCAAAACAATTTATTAATCAGGCACATGAACTAACAGATTTAAGAGGAGCCATTGTTTTGCCATCAGGCTCACAGGAACTAGCAAGACTTCTATGTGATGCTCAGAAAGAAAAAAAACAATTAAGAATTAAATTAGGAATTGATCCAACTAATACTGATTTGCATTTAGGTCATACTGTATGTTTGTATCTTTTGAAAAAGTTTATAGAGCTTGGGCATAAACCTGTTTTGATTATTGGAGGTTTTACTGCAGCTGTTGGTGATCCAAGCGGACGTAATGAAGCAAGACCTCCTTTAACTTATGAAGAAGTAAATGAAAATGCAAAAACTTATTTAAATCAGATTAGTAAAATACTTGATCTGAAAAAAATCGAAATTATAAATAATTATGACTGGCTAAGCAAGTTAAGTTCTGCTGATATGGTAAGACTTTCTCAATTGGTTACAGTAAACCAATTGATAGATAAAGAAGCTTTTGGTACAAGGATTGCAAGTGGTCAGCCTTTATATTTGCATGAGGTTTTGTACCCAATGTTACAAGGGTATGATTCAGTTTATGTAAAAGCTGATATTGAAATTGGTGGTGTTGATCAAACCTACAATGTTCTTTTTGGTAGACGTATTCAAAAGCACTTTAAACAAAAAGAACAACTAGTGATTTTACTTCCACTTCTTATAGGGTTAGATGGTACAAAAAAAATGTCAAAAACATTTAATAACTATATTTCTTTAAATGATTTACCAGATGATGTTTTTGGTAAAGCTATGAGCATGCCTGATGAGTTAATCATTCAGTACTTTAATCTGGTGACAGATCTCTCTGCAAAAGAAATCAAGGATTTTGAAAATAGCTTAAATGCAGGAACTAACCCAAAAGATGTAAAAATGGCACTTGCCCATAAACTAGTTTCTTCACTGTATGAAAACTCAGTTGCTGACAAAGCAAAAGATGATTTTATTAAGCAGTTTAAGATGAATGAGATACCTGATTCGGTTAGTGAGTTTTTGCTAGATAAGTCAGTAAAAATCATTGATTTGATGTATATGGCTAATATGGTACCTTCCAAGTCGGAAGCTAAAAGATTAATTGAAGGTGGTGGAGTAAAACTCCAGTCAAGCAGGATAAATAATCCTAATTTTTTAATTACAGAAAGTCATAAAAATTCAATCTTGCAAATTGGTAAAAGAAAATTTGTAAAAATTGTTTAAATTACGGAATCATTAAAAACACATGGCTAAGAATAAGCAAATTACAAAAATTAAAGAAATTTGCCTATCTGCTTCTGCTTTGGGTGAGGAAGAGATAAGCAGACTTGAAAGTATTCTGGATAATTTTCAGTTTATTTGTGATCTTCTGGCTACTGATTTGATGGTATATGTAGAAGCCAAGAAAGCAGATCATTATGTGCTTGTTGATATTAAAAGGCCTCATGGACATCCTACTTTGTTTTTGGAAAGCTCAGTTGGAAGTTTGGTCAGTATAAAATCAGAACCATTTATAAAAAAAACTTTTGAAAGTGGGAAAAAATCTGTAGGTGTTTATGGTGTGATGATTGCTGGCAGACCGACTCAACAGGTGGTTTATCCGATTTATCACTATGAGAAAATAATTGCAATTATTTCGTTTGAAAAAGATCTTTATCTGACTGAAAGCCTGCTTGGTAAGAACTGGAATAAAGTTGCTGATGATTTGGTCGGGGCTTTAAACCAGAAAAGACACAGATTGAAACACTGGCCAAAGCTTGTAGGTCAGGAAGGTTTTATTTTAACTGATAACAGTGATCAGCTTCTTTATGTAAGTTATATGGCACAAAATCTTTTAGTTTCAGTTTTAGGTATTAGAGAAAAGACAGCAGGCAACAAACTTTCTGTTCTTCTTAAAGATTTTCATCCAGAAGTATTGGACACCGAGCCTGTAATTAACCTAATAAAAAAGCGTTATTCTGGAATTGGTGGGACTTTGCAAATAACGAGTTTTGATTTGTCTGAAAATAATAAAATTCATGTTTTGCGGGATATCTCAGAATTGTCTCTAAAAGAAAAAGAAATTAAAGTAAAAGGTGCGCTGGTAAAGGAAATTCATCATCGTGTAAAAAATAATTTAAATGCGGTTGCTGCTCTTTTAAGAATGCAATTGCGAAGATCGAACGATCAGGCTGTTAAAGAAGCCTTTAGCCAAGCAATATTAAGGCTTGATAGTATTACGCTTGTTCATGAATTTCTTGCTCAGGCTGACAATGTTCAAATAGTTGCAGTTGGTCAATTAATTAAAGATATTGTAAAGAATTTACAGCGTACTTTAGGGTATGAAGATAAAAAAATAAATGTTACGATTAATTGTCCTAGTGATTTTTTCCTTGACAGTGAACAGGCAGTAAGTATTGCACTGGTTGTTAACGAGCTTATCTCTAACTGTTATGAGCATGCATTTATCAATATTTCAGTTGGAGAAATTGTAATAGATATTACATTTGATGATAAATCAGATGACAGCTTCATTTTAGTGGTAAAAGATAATGGAGTAGGTTTGCCAAATGATTTTAATAAGGATAAACCATCAAGTTTAGGCTGGCATATTGTAAATATTCTTGTTACTGAAGACTTAGATGGTAAAATTTGTATAAATAATTTAGGTAGTAAAAATGGTGAAAAGGGTACTGAAATAAAAATCGAAGCAAAGTTCCATGCAAAAAAATAACACTAATGTAAAAACAAGAATACTAATAGCTGATGATGAAGCTCTTATACGCCAGGATGTAAAAGAGATATTGACTGAAGTTGGATATGAAGTTGTTGCTGAAGCTAAAGATGGATACCATGCATTAGAACTTGCAAAACTTACGCTGCCGGACTTAATGATATTAGATATTAAAATGCCGAATATTAATGGACTTGAGGCTGCTGAAGAAATTCAAATTGCACTAAACAAAAGAATACCAACAGTAATACTTACAGCTTACAATCAAATAGAACTTGTTCAAAAGGCAGGTGAGGTTGGAGCATTTGCTTTTTTAACTAAACCTGTAAAACCACAGGACTTAATTGCTTCAATTGAAACTGCAAAATCGCGAGCCAGAGAGCTTGAATCTCTTCATCAAGATATTTCTGATCTGAAAGAAAAACTAGAAATTAGAAAACTGGTTGAAAAAGCAAAGGGTCTAATCATGAAAAAATTGAACCTTGATGAGCCTGAGGCTATGCACTACTTACAAAAAAAATCCATGGACGATAGAGTGTCCATCAAATCAGTTGCTGAAAAGATAATTCGTGAAGGGGTTAAAGCTTAGCCTTTTATCTTGTTCTCTTTTTTGTTTTTGCGCTGTGTTTTTTATTATAACCTGAGTATGTTCTATTTTTTACTGTTCTGTTTTTATCTAACGAAGTAGTAACTTCTTTTAAAACAGCAACTGGTGTAGAAATAATTTCTCTGGCTGATTTGAGTAGGGTCTTACCTTCTTTTTGCAGCTTTTTGTATATTTTTGCTTTTTCGATTTCTGATTTTTTTTGTAGCTTTTGAATTATTTTTCTTGTTTCTTTTGTTTTAATTTCTCCGCTTTCTTCAAGTTCTGTAAGTAGTTTCTTGATTATTTTTTGTACATCATTATAAATGCCGGTTGCAGCTTTTTTTATTGAATCCTTTGATGCAGCAACTCCAATGCCAGTCAATATTGCTTTTTGAATTAATTTAAGTCTGTCTTTGCTGTTTATAAAGTTGTTTGTAAGTAATTTATTTTTCATAATTTTAAAGTATAGCCTGTTGTTTAAGCTATTCCTCTCCTTCTTTTTTTATGTCTTCCCATATTTTATTAAGTTCTGAGGGTGAAATTTCCTTTAATTCCTTATTTGTTTTGTTCCTTACAATGTTTTGTACCCTGTTAAATCTCTTTATAAACTTTTTAATACCATTATTTAGGCTTTCCTCTGGGTCTAATTTATACCATCTTGAAATATTTACAATCATAAATAATAAATCACCTAGCTCTTCTCTTTGTTTGTCTTTATCATTTAAGTTAATTGCTTCTTTTAATTCATTTGTCTCACTGTCTAACGATTTCCAAAGATCAGATTCTTTTTCCCATTCAAAGCCATCTCTGGCTGCTTTTTTTGAAACCTTCAATGCTTTTAGTAGTGCTGGTAATGAATTTGGTATTCCCTCAAATATAGTTTTTTTATTTGGTTTCTCTTCTTTTTTTAATTTTTCCCAATTATCTAAAACTTCTGCAGTATCCTTTACAACTACATCAGAAAATACGTGAGGATGCCTTGAAATCATTTTTTTATTTATAAAATCAACAAGCTCGTCAAAAGAAAACTGATTGTTCTCTTTTGCTATCTGAGAATGTAAAACCACCTGAAGCAATACATCACCAAGCTCTTCCATTAAAGCTTTTGAGTCATCGTTATCAATTGCATCAATTGTTTCATATGCTTCTTCTATCAAATATCGTTTTAATGTTTTGTGAGTTTGTTCTTTATCCCATGGACATCCGTCAGGAGCTCTTAGCTTTGCAACTGTTTTTATAAAATCTTCAATTGGCTTCATTTTATTTGATGAATATTAGGAAATAGGGGTAGCCTGTGACCTGTTTTAGATTTTAGGGCTAATCCTAATAAACATCAAATCTTTATTGCCTTTTGTTTTTTTTGTTATTAATTCCTCGAAATCTTGCTTTAACTTTAACTTTTCATAACCTTATAGGTCTATTCTTGGACTTGAGCTTTACGGCTTGTTTTTAAAACTTATGTCTGGAGTAAGGTTAAAATGAAAAAATTAAGCACTAAAAAATTATTTTCTAAGGTGTTTCTTTGCCTGTTACTTGCTTTAATATTTGTCTTCAATATATCGCTGCCAATTTTTTCTGCAGATAGTGCTGACATTACTGCAAGCCCTAATGTAACTCAAAATACTGTAACACTTCAGGCTAATAGTCCGATGAATAATAACCCTGTTTGTTTGTTGGTTGGCTTGAGTAATAATGAACTCTCATATAGAGAACTTTCAAGCCTGTCAGGGTTTGAATTATTTAGTGTGCCTTACAGAGCAGATATTAAAACTCTTATTGAACAAATTAAACCAAGTCAAATTATAATTAAACATCCAAGTGGATTTGTAGGATTATATTCTGTAGATGGTCAACTAATTAGAGGTGTTCAAACAACTACATCAAGTGAATTTGCTGCTAATCCAGGAGCAATTCCTCCAAGCATAATTCAGCCGACAGAAGCAAATCCGATTTATGAAAATGTTTATTATCCAGGTTCGCAAACTGGTGCAGTGCCTCATGGAGGAGTAGGTTATACACCTTCGCCTAAAGGAAAAGGATTTGCAAGGCATTTGTTAAAGATAGCTTCATTTGGACTTTTAGTCCCATTTCAATATCCAAACTATTTTAGAAATAACACTCTTAGTGGTGTTAGTATATTGCATAATAAAAACAGTCTATTTACTAGCTTGCTTGTTCCTGCAATACCAAGTAGTGTAAGTGCTGCTGCATCATATGCTGATTCTAGGTTTGATGCTTCTGAGTATGAGCAGGGTAGGACTCAGCCCAGAGATTATATGTTCCAGCCTGTTATTGAAGGATATTAAGTTAATTTCTGTTAAGCAGTATATTTAATTCTTCTTTTTGTACCATGTAAACATTGTTACAAAAATGGCATCTGCCTTCAGCATAGCCTACAGTATCAATTATTTTTCTGATTTCATTTTTTCCTAATGATGCAACTGCACTTTCAAATCTGTTTTGACTACAACCGCAATGAAAACATAGTCCTTCAAACTCAAGTAGCATCTCGACCTCAAAATCAGCGAGCGCTTTCCTTATGATTTCTTCAAGGTTTAAACCTGATCTTAGTAATATTGAAAATGGATCTAACTTTGAAACAGTTTCTTCGGCTTTTTTTATGTCTTCTTTACTTGCTTGAGGCATTGTTTGAATTAATATTCCACCTGCTTGTAAAACCTTGCCGGAATTAGGTTCTAAATAAACCCCGCATGATAAGTAAGAAGAAATTTGTTCAGAACTTGCAAGATAATTTACTACATCTTTAGCAATTTCACCTGAAACAAGTTCTACAGAACTTTTATATGGTAGTCCTTTCTCAGTATCATAACTTACATGTAAATATCCTATGTTTCCAACAGCTTTATCAATGTCTACATATCCTTTTTTGTCAAAGCATTCTACTTTAGGATTAGCAACATATCCTCTTACTGTTCCTTCATTACTTGAATCAACAATAATACTGCCGAGTGGACCATTGCCTTTTATGTTTAAAGTTAAATGACCTTTTGTTTTTCTAAGTGTATAGCAGAGTAAAATCCCAGATGCACAGGTTCTTCCTAAAGCAACTGTTGCTGTATGGGATAAATTATGTCTTTGCCTAGCTTCTTCAGTTATAGTACTTATTGAAACTGCAATTGCTCGAAATGCACCGTTTTTTGTAAAAGCTTTTACTAAATAATCACTGTCTGGCATGAGATTAGAGAATATGATAAATTTACCATTGACTCCGTTTTAATGGTGAAATAATTAAATGAATAGTAAGCTAATAAAGACCAGAAAGAACGATGTCATTTTAGAGCTAGAAGTAAAAACGCGGAAGTAGTTCAGTGGTAGAATGTCTCCTTGCCAAGGAGAAGGTCGCGGGTTCGAGCCCCGTCTTCCGCTAGTCTTAAGAGATCAACAACAATAAATTTTGTCGCGATTTGTCGCCTGGAAGTTTTGAAAATAGTGGCTTAATTGGATTACATATTGCTTTTCATATTTAATATTGTTATTGTATTGAAAATATAGGAAATAAATTAAGTCCTTAATTAAGGAGAAGATAATCATGGCAAAGATAGTAATTACTAGTGCTTTACCAGCTACACTTGCTAAATATAAAAAAGCATTTGGGGAAAGAGTTATGGATTCAAGTGACAAGATGATTCTAGTAAAAAAAGTTACTACTAAGGAAAAAGCTGAGTTATCTGCTGATTCAGATATTCAAATATTTAGTAAAAGAGGAGTAGAACTATCAAACCAATCTGGGACTAAAGAAAAAGAGAAAGAGGCTAATAGACCAGAGATACTTGGACCAGGATCAGAGATACTAAGGATGTGTAGAGAAAGAGAGGCTAATAGACAAGAGATACAAAGGATATGTAGAGAAAGATTAGTAGAACTATCAAGGACATCTGCAGCGCCTAAAGGAAAAGAAATGTCAGTGATAGAAAGAGACATGCTAGCAAGAGAAAAAGAAGAAGAAGAAGCTCTCTGGAGTAAAGTCAATTCAAGAGATGCTTATGGCTATTTTCTTCCGAGTGACTTTAAGTAAACCTTAAGACTATAAGATAATTTTCTTTTCAGATTAAACCAAAAAATAGCTTAAATAATCTAATTAAAAACAACGGACTTCACCAGATATCAAATTATTGCCACATGCCTAAATATGCGTGGACTTCATGAAGCTCAAAATAATGTAGGGCATATACAATGTAAATAAAATTAGGTATGATCAATGGTGAGTAATAAAAGTGCAACAGATGCGACACCATGATTAAAGAAGGATTGCATAGTGGCTACTGATACAAGAACAGAAAAAATTACGTTTAAAGATGGAAAGATTATAGTGCCGAATAATATAGCGGTTCCATATATTGAAGGTGATGGAACAGGTCCTGATATTACAAAAGCAACCTTGAAAGTTTTAAATGAGGCATTAAAGAAAGTATATAAGGGTGAAAGAAATATTACGTATTATGAGGTATTAGCAGGGCAAAAAGCTTTTGATAAAACAAAAAGCTGGTTGCCTGATGAAACAGTTAAAATCATTCGTGATTATAAAATTGCAATTAAAGGACCTTTAGCTACTCCTACAGGTGGCGGTATTAGAAGTTTAAATGTTGCTTTAAGACAAGTTTTTGATCTGTATTCATGTGTAAGGCCAATAAAATACTTTGAAGGTGTACCAACACCTACTAAGCATCCGGAAAAAGTCGATCTTATTATTTTTCGTGAAAATACTGAGGATGTTTACAGTGGGATAGAATTTAAATCTGATTCAAAAGAAGCAAAACAACTTTCTGACTTTTTAAAATCTCTTGGACATGAGATTAGAGTTGATTCTGGGATTGGAATTAAACCAATTTCAAAGTTTGGCAGTAAACGTCTTGTGCGAAAAGCAATTGAATATGCCATTAAAAATAAGAAGCCATCAATTACTTTAGTACATAAAGGAAATATTCAAAAATTTACTGAAGGGGCTTTTTGCCAATGGGGCTATGAACTAGCAAAAGAAGAATTTGATTCTTTTATTGTTACAGAAGAAGATGTAAATAAAAAATATAATGGCAAGAGTCCAGAAGGGAAGATTCTGCTTAAAGATCGCATTGCAGACAATATGTTTCAGCAGTTATTAATCAGGCCTGATGAATACTCTGTAATTGCGACGACAAATTTAAATGGTGACTATTTATCAGATGCTTGTGCAGCCCAGGTTGGTGGTTTAGGTATTGCACCCGGTGCAAATATAGGTGATGAAATTGCTATATTTGAAGCAACTCACGGTACTGCACCAAAGTATGCAGGTCAGGACAAAGTTAATCCAGGTTCAATGATTTTATCTGGTGTAATGATGTTTGATTATTTGGGCTGGGAAGAAGCATCAAAGCTGATAGTTAATGCATTTGCTAAAACAATTAAACAAAAAAAAGTAACTTATGATTTGGAAAGGCAAATGACAGGAGCTACTCTATTAAAAACCAGCCAGTTTGCCGATGCCATTATTCAAAATTTTTAGAACTCTTTTTCTCAAGCAAAAGCCAGTTCATTTAATTTATTTTCTGCTTTCCTGTTTTCCTTATCTTGATCAACCGTTGCACTAAGTAAATCATACATTCTTCTAAGTAGTGCAAGTATTTGAAACTTTTTGAAAATAGATTTATTTGGATCAGTGTTTGAATTTGGGTTTGTTATGCTGTTTGTCAATTCTTCTTCAACACAAACTTCAGAGCGAAATAACCCAGCCATAAACTTTGATATTCCACTGTACCCGCTGCTTGGATTTGAAGGATTAATTTGTGGAAATGGATTAGGTGGAAGTTCACAATTACAAGAAGGGTCAACATCTTGAGCAGGTGGCATATTTGCTGTGCCTCTTCCCCTTCTACCAGTGCCAAGAACTCCTTGACATGCCCTGCCTATAGCTCCTACTGTTAATCCGCCCATTTTGCTACCCTCCTTGTAAATTCCCTAACAAATAAAAGCTTAAAATAAGAACGTTATGGTTTTATAAAGGAAAAACGTATGACTTCTTTAAATTTTTACAAGGTAAAAATAGAGTTAATTAATGGTTATGGTTTTGTTAATTAAAACCCTTGCTGATTAACTGGTTTTTGGTTGAAATGCTGCTTGTTGTCTTACCTGCAATTTTTAACAGTGGATTACTGTAGGCAGTGATTATAAATATTGCAATTACTGAGATTAAAATTGCAGAATTTAACTCATTTGATTTGCCAAGCGATTCTTTATTTGAATCCATATTTAATACTGCATTAGAGGGTTTGTCTACAATCATAAGCTTTACAATAAGTGAATAATAATAAATAGATAAAATTGTTGTTATAAGAGCAATTGAACCTAAAACAATTCCTGCAAACCCACAGTCAAAGCTTGATTTAAACAGTATAAATTTTGCAATGAAACCTGCAGGTGGAATTGGTAAACCTGCCAGATTAAATAAGCATACAGAAAATGCAAATGCAAGTAAGGGCCTTTTTTGAGATAAGCCGCTATAGTCACTTATAGAGTCTGAGTTTGCTTCATTTCCAAATGCAATAATACACAAGAAAGCACCAAGATTCATTATTGAATAGATAATCAAATAAAAAATGCTGCTTGTAATCGTCTCAGTTCTAAAGAGTGCAAGCCCAATTAAAATGTAACCAATTTGAGCAATTGAGGAGTATGCCATAAGTCTTTTAATTGATGACTTATTTATAGCTTCACCTAGTGCTACAAAGTTTCCAATAATCATTGATAAGACTGAAATAGTGATAATCATTGGTTGCCATAGGTTACTTGTAAAATCAAAAAGCGTGATTATGAGTCTTAAGCTTATTGCGAAACCACTAGCTTTTGATATTACTGATAAAAATGCAGTCGCTGGAGTAGGTGCACCATCATATACGTCTGGAGACCACATGTGAAATGGAGCACTTGCAAGCTTAAATCCTAAGCCAGCGACGATTAATATTAATAGAACTACAATTATTGAACTGTTTAGATTTCCGTCACCAGAGAGCTGTAATAATTTATATTTTATTTCTTGAAATTGAGTTGCTCCTGTAATTCCATAGAGAATTGAAAGTCCAAATAAAAATATAGCTGAAGCACTTGCACTGTTTAATAAATATTTTATTGAGGCTTCATTGCTCCTCAAATCATATTTTGAATATCCAGCTAATAATATTGAGCTTAAACCTAATGTTTCCAGTGCAATAAACAATGTAATTAGATCATTTGCTCCGACTAAAAATAGGCTACCAAGTACTGCGCTGAGCAATATAATCATGAACTCGCTTTTATGTATAAAACCGTTAGTGTATTTTACTGAGCCAAGTATTAGTAAAATTGCAGTTGTTAGAATTAAAAGTCTAAATACAACACTTAAATTGTCTGCAATAAACATTCCACTAAGGATTTGTACTGGCTCAGTTATATTGAGCTGGTTTTTGATAATGTGCACACAGCCTGTAAACATTAACAGTGTTGAAGTTATCCATATAATATCTTTATACTTGCTTGTACTGAGAAATACAGCTATAACAATGGCTGAAAGCACTAATAGCTCAGGATAAAGTATTGAGATAAGATCTTTAAACCACAACATTGTATTGTGATTATAGAGCTTTTTAACTTATTTAAATATTTAGAACGAATAAAAGTTATAAAGTAATTTATGTAAGATATATTAATATTTTATTGGCTAAACTGGGAATAAAAACAATTAGGAGCAAATTTAAGTAAATTAGGTAAAAAGGTAATTTGAAGTAAAAAGGTTATAAAAAATGAAGACTGTTTTAAAAATGTATTTTATATCATATGCTTGTTTGTCTTTAACATTAATTTTTATAATTTTGTCTTGTTTAATTTGTCAGGCTCAGACTACTTTGCCAAAAGATTTACCTAAGTCAAAAGATGTAAGTATTAAAGAAAGTTCTCAAAATGTTGATATGGATGGACTTGCAAAAGATGCATCAGATAAATCTCAGGAAGACAAAGAGAAGGTTATAGATCCAAGTGAAAACTATAAACTGATTGCAATTTATTTAATTGCTAATAAGCCAAGGGCACTAATTAAGAATTTGGCAATACCCGATGAGGCTCCTAAAGAATATCAGGTTGGTGACTTTTTAGATGAGTTCCAGACAATTTCAGTTTCAAAAATTTCTTTTAACCCTACTGCTAGGATTGAACTAGTAGATCAAAATGGATTAAGTTATTTAATAAAACCTCACAGTATTGATGTAAAATCACTACCCAGTTCTCCTAAAACTACTTTTTCTAATAGAGCTGCCCCTACTTATTTTTCTGGAGGGAATACTAAGTCATCTTCAAAAAGAAATCAAGCTGCTGCAAATGATGTTCCTGCTTCTAGTAGTACGCCTGCTGCTACAGCTCCAGCACCTAGTAGTACGGATACAAATAAAAAAGAAGAAGAAACTGTTGAAACAGCAGTTAAAAAAGATGAAACGTCCAAACCAGCAAGTGAAGTAACAGCTCAATCAAACCAAACGGCACCAGCTGCACAGTCACTTCAGTCCGTTACAACAGGAACGCAGGCAGCTGTTTCAGTGCCACCTATGCAAAAAACAGCGGCACCAGATACCACGGCTAAGTCTCCAGCTGCTGCATCTACACCTCAAGATCCACTAAGCAGACCGACAGATCCATTTCAACGGCAATAAAATCCCAAATGAAGAAACTAGACTGTAATTTTGAAAGAAGGAGAAAAGAATTTGTTAGCCAGCTGCCAGAATATTCTATCGCTATTATTCCAAACAAATTAATTTCAATTCGTTCAAATGATGTTGAATACAAATACCGACCTGACAGTGATTTTTACTACCTGACAGGTTTTGACGAACCTAATTCGATTTGTGTTCTTGTTAAAGAAAAACGAGAGTTTACTTATCTTTTGTTCGTTGAAGGTAAAGAGCAAGAGAAAGAAATTTGGGTTGGAGAAAAAGCTGG
Source organism: Candidatus Melainabacteria bacterium (assembly GCA_016201905.1). Lineage (GTDB taxonomy): Bacteria > Cyanobacteriota > Vampirovibrionia > 2-02-FULL-35-15 > 2-02-FULL-35-15 > JACQBQ01. The sequence goes on from JACQBQ010000014.1 coordinate 61,589, forward strand.
TATTCAAGGTGCAAAATCTATTTATAAAGCTGACAGTGCTTACTTGATTACACAGTTTGATGATGTATTGAAGAAAATCATCTCTGGTATGGAACATATATATTTCCCGCTTGGAAAAAATAAAGAATTAGATTTAAAAATAACTTCTCTTCTTTCCGAGAGTAGAGCAAATGTAAGAAGTGGAATTAAAACACCCAGAGCAATTTTTGATCCAAGAGATCTTATTCATAAGATGAGATTGATAAAAGATAGTTATGAGATTGATTGCATGAAAAAAGCTGCTGACATTTCAAAAAATGCCCATGTTTTAGCTATGTCATATGCAAAGAATGGAATGTTTGAATACGAATTGGAAGCAATTATTGAATATAAATTTAGAAAAGAAGGTGCTATTGGACCAGCTTATCCATCAATCGTGGGCTCGGGGAAAAATTGTACAATTTTACACTACATAAAAAACAATAAAAAAATTCAGAAAAATGATTTGTTGTTAATTGATGCTGGTTCTGAGTATGACTATTATGCTTCTGATTTAACCAGAACTTTTCCTGTAAATAAAAAGTTTAATAGTATTCAAAAAGATATTTATCAAATTGTTTTAGAAGCACAGACTAAAGCAATCGAACAGATTAAGCCTGGGAAGAGGTTTATCGACTCACATAATAAAGCAGTTGGTGTATTAGTAGAAGGTTTAAAAGAGCTTAGGCTATTAAAAGGAAGTATAGGCGAAATTATAAAAAAAGGAAAATATAAAAAGTTTTTTATGCACAGAACTGGACATTGGCTCGGTCTGGATGTCCATGATGCAGGTCCATATATTGATAACAATGGCAATTCTATAAAATTGGTACCAGGCATGGTAATGACTGTTGAGCCTGGCATATATATATCCGAAAACTTGGAAGATGTTCCAGAAAAATTTAAAGGGATTGGAATTAGGATTGAAGATGATGTGTTGGTAACAAATGGTGGCAATAAAGTTTTAACTTATGGTACTCCGAAAACCATAGATGAAATTGAAGCATTTAGTTAAAGTTATTAACATGAAATTAAGAAGATAAGAATCCCTTATATGCATTAGATATTAGCCTTACATTCTCAGAATTTTGTTAATTTAGGTTAATTGCATTATAAAATTAGGATTTTTAACTGCAATTTATAAGATTTTTTGATTAGAATGTTATTTTTACCCTAGAATTGTAAATAATAAAATTAGTACTTAATTTAGTTAAAATCATTCTATGCTCCGATAATTCTAAAAAACTAAAAAGGGAATAATGTTTATATGGCTACAGCAAATCCAACCAGAGCATCACTAACTCAACTGTTAAAAAATGGCAAGACCTCACTCAATGAGGCACTAAAGCTTCTTGTTGATGCTTCAGGGGCTTTGAACTTTGAATATTTGGATAAAAATTTACTTTCAGCTATGCCTTCTTCCTGGCCAGCTGAACAAGCAATACCACTATTATTTTGGAATAACAAGCTGTATGTTGGTGTGCCTGAGAATCATGAAACATCCTTGAGAAATAATCTTTCCGAATTTTTAAATGGCTGCCAAATTGAATTCTCAAACATAAAAGCAGACAGTTGGAATAAATGGTTTGCACTTATAGGCAAAACTACAGCAAATGTTCCTACGGCTCAGGCTACTCCTTATGACACAAAGGTCCAGCAGGCACAAGGACTACAGCAAAAAAGACTACCCCAGCAGCAGCAGGTTCAGTCTTCAGCACCACCAGCTAGTGCGCCACATGCAAAACTTGGTGCAGAACTTGAAGCGACAATTGACAGAATCCCCATCAGGCAAATAATGGCTACTGATGAAGGAGCAATTGCAAATGATGTTAGGGCACTAATGGGAGAAGCTTTAAACCAAAGAGCCAGTGATATTCATTTTGAACCGACTACAAAAGGTTTAATAGTTAGGTTTAGAGTTGATGGAATATTAAGAGATATCTGTAGATATTTTTCTACAGTTCAGGACTTAAGAAAAGTTGTTATTGCCCGAATAAAAATCATTGCTGATTTAAATATTGCTGAACAAAGACAACCTCAGGATGGTCGTGTTACTGAAGTTTTGGGTGGGCAAAGAGTTGATCTTAGGGTCTCTACTCTACCGACACTGCATGGTGAAAAGTGTGTTATAAGAATACTTCCGCATGAAAATAACTTTAGTAACTTATTGGACTTAGGTATACCAAAAGCAAGACTGGCTATATATGAAGAATGGTTAGGCAGAAGCCAGGGCATGATATTAATTACAGGCCCAACAGGTTCAGGAAAAACAAGCACTCTGTATACAAGTCTTGCAAAACTAGTTGACACGACAAAAAATGTTGTAACGGTTGAAGATCCTGTTGAATACCAATTGGCAAGAGTTAATCAGGTTCAGGTAAATGTTAAGGCTGGACTGACATTTGCTTCCGGGTTACGCAGTATTCTTCGTCAGGACCCTGATATTGTAATGATTGGTGAAATTAGAGATCTTGAAACAGCGGAAATTGCTATACAAGCAGCTCTTACTGGACACTTAGTATTAAGCACACTTCATACAAATGATGCAGCAAGCACTATAGCCAGACTTATTGATATGGGTGTGGAGCCCTTTATGATTTCAAGTGCTTTAGTAGGGGTTGTTGCACAAAGATTGGTACGTAAAGTTTGCTCGTGTCATAAAGAATACAAACCTTCATCTGAGGAACTTGAGTTATTACATTTAACGTCATCTAATGATGAAGTATTTGCGAAAGCTATTGGTTGTGAAAAATGTACTCAAATGGGTTACTCAGGACGTGAAGGTATTTTTGAAATTATGCCTGTGAATGAAAAAATTCAGCAAATGATTCAGGAAAAATCTAACTTAAATGAGATCAAGGCTGAATTACTACGTTCAGGAGTTCCAAATCTTGCACATGCAGGAGTTCAAAAAGTCAGAAAACGTAAAACAACAATTGAAGAGCTGCTAAGAGTTGTATCAATAAGCTAACAATACTTTCGTAATTAATTCAGCGGTGGCAAGTATCTGTGGATTAGAAAATTCATTTGCATTATTCATGCAAACATATGAAGGTATCAGCTTATGAAAAACAATATTTTAATTCTGATTTTTTTGATATTAGTTTTATCAAGCCTATCGTTCAGTAAAGCTTTTGCAGAGACTGATTTATCTACATTAAATGTTACAGGGAGTGGGCAGTCAAACGCAAAACCAGATCAGGCATCTTTAAGTATAGGTGTTATTACTAAAGGTAAAACTGCATCTGAAGCTGCAAGTCTTAATGCTGCTTCAGCTCAAAAACTTATAGATGCACTTACCAGGTTAGGAATAGCTGATAAAGACGTTCAGACAAGTAATATAAGTATTACTCCACTTTATAAAGCTGCTTTACCCGCTGATGAGATTGACAATAAAATCATTGGTTACCAAGCAACAAATGAAATACAAGCTACTATTCATATGATAGGTGATGTGGGAAAGATTGTTGATACAGTAGTGTTTACTGGAAACTATACTATTCACGGCGTAAATTTTAGCCTGGAAAAAAGTGATGACTTTCAGTCAGATGCTTTAAAAAAAGCTGTTAGTGATGCTAAGCGTAAAGCAGATATCGTTGCAAGCGCAGCAGGTAAAACCATAACTGGGGTTAAGAATATTTCTATAGGAGGTTCAATTATGCCCTTTGGAAAGGCTGAATTTGCAGGAGCTCAAGCACAAGACTTTTCTACGCCTATTTTGCCTGGAGAGTTAACAGTTTCAGAGTCTGTGTCGGTAGAGTATATCTTGGATAATAAATAGATGGATTTTTATATAGACTTGAATGTTAGGTTATTTGTCTGGAAAATTTAATTATGAATTCTAGCAAAGAGTATATTGATCAAATTGAATTGGAGGGATTACTTGAAAAACACCCGATTTCAATTTCTGTTTCACAGGTTAGAAAAGGTGTCCCAAGAATAAATTTTAAGAAGATCAAACTAACAAAGTGTCAAAACCTTGACAATTTATTGAGACTGAAAAATATTACAAAAATATTTTTGAACGATAATTTGATAAAGCTTGATCTACCTATTAAAAGAGTAACATCTGAAAAAACTTATGAAACGAATTTTGTAAATCCACTCAGAAAAAAAATTGATTATGAGGAAAAGCCAATTGATGTTTCAAATATAGAAACAAGTATAACCACAAATGAAAATATTAATAGTGAAGAAGAAGTTTCTCAACCTGTTTCAGATGTAAGTCCTGAATCTAGTGATGAAAGTGAAAATTATAGCAATTTGATTGATGACGATGAAGAGCTTGTAGATAGAGCTGATGAAAAAGATAAGGATATAACGTTTAACTTAGAAGCTCAGATTAATCATGAGGATGAAAATATTATATTTTCTCCGGCAACAGTTTCACTGCCTCCACTTAAAGGTGATATTTTAAGTACTTCTGGTGAACAACCTGCATTTGTATGGCCTCCTATAGCAGCACAGGGCGACAAGATTGAGAAACAAAACGAGCCAGATAAACCAAGTTCTTCAAAGCTGAAAAAAACGAAGAAAAAAAATAAAAAAAGATCAAAGAAAAAAAAGAGTCCATATTATTTAACTAATCAGGAAAAAGACAAAAAAAACATTATTCCTGATAAAGTAAAGCCTACTGGTTTTAAGCAAATTAGTCTTGAGAGTAAGCAATTTTTTGAAAAGGTTGAGGCTGAAGCAACTTTCCCCTGGACCCTTTCTTCGCAAAATTATGAAGGGCATGAAAGTATTTATAGTGGTGGGTTAGAGTCTGAATTAATAGAAAGTCCTGCTGAAAAACCGCAATCACAGAATCTGCCATTTGCTGAAACAGGTAAAATAACTAAACCAGCTGTTTCACCTCCTGAGTTAATTAGTAAAGAAAAAGATGTTGAATTGCTATATGAAAAACAAACCGGTAAGGAGCCTTCTTATAAGACATTAATATTAAAAGCATTGCCACTGAAATTTTCTCTCGATTTACTTCAGGAAGTGGTTATAGATCCAGATCTTAAAGATATTAAAACTAATACTTTTTTGAACAGGGACAATAAGGTACACTTTGGTGTAGAATTTTTAGGAAGGGTTGAAAAAATGTTTGAAAGATTTGGAAGTGCAAGAATTACTCCATTTAGAATAATAATTATAGGAGGAGTTACTGCAACTGTTGGTTACCTGCTCTGGAATCAGTTCTTGCCAGATACAAACGTGAATTCGTTTTACAAAAAGAAACAAGATAAAGATACTGTGCTTGTAAGAGATTTATTTAAAAATAAACATGTGCTAAAAAAAGATTTAATTCTAAAATCTCAGGATAAAAGCACTCAAGGAACACTAGGAGATTTAAATGAAAAATTAATTACACCAATTACTGAGCAAGAAAGATACACATTGATTGAAAAAGCGAGAGAATCTTTGGAAAATAGAGCAGATCCTTTTGGACAGGAATCGGTTTTGCCGCCATTGTCACCTGAAGAAGTAAAAGCAAAACTGGAAGAGAAATCACCACCGGATATTTCTCTTCAAAGAAAGCAGGTGGAGCTTGTCGGTATAATAAGTGCCAAAGGAAAAAACCTGGCTTTAGTTAATGTTTATACTGCTGATTATACGGTTGGAGTTAGTGATGATAAAGCTGCAAGAGAAATGAAATTAAAAACATCACTAAGTATGGCTGTACCAAACAGACTTGAAGTTTCAATACTGGATCCTGTTGAAGAATGGAATGTTAAGGCTATCATAAAAAGTAAAGCTAGAAATGAGGAGCCGACTATAGAACTTGTTAAAGGTGATAAGAAATTTAAGCTTCGTGTAGGACAGAAGGTTTTGCTTCCGGAAGATAAACCTATTTCTAACCTTTCAGAACCAGATGAAGATGAAAAAAATGATTTAATGTCTGATAATTCAGATGTAAAAGCAGATAGTGCAAGCCCATCAGAAGATTAATCTAGTAAGAAAGCTTTTTTTGCAAGCATATATAGTATTCCAAATTTATTATGAAGGAGTTGGGTCTGTAAAATTTTCGAGGATATAAGCGGGTGGCGCCGGAAGAGAAGGGTTCAGAGCGAGGAACTGTGTGACGAAGCTCTGAAGGGTACCTGCAGGCGACAGGACCCGCGTCGTAAAACAACACCCCGAATCTCTGACAGATCTGAAGAAGTTTTATTGGATATAATTTATTTATGCTCTTAGATATGAAAGATACATCTTTGGAAGGAGTAATTAAAAATGCATTAGAGGAAGATATAGGTTCTCTTGGTGATGTTACATCTGAATGTTTAATCGATAGCGAGTGTGAATCTGAGTTTTCACTTGTTGTAAATGAGGATGCTGTCTTGGCTGGCCTGGAAGTTTTTAAAAATGTTTTTTTATTACTTGATAAAAATATGGTTATTTGTTCATCATCTAAGGATGGAGATAAGATTAAAAGTAATACAATTGTTGCTAGTGTAAGTGGTAAAACCTTAAGTATATTAAAAGCTGAGAGAACTGCTCTTAATTTTATTTGTCATTTGTCTGGTATTGCTTCTATGACAAATAGGCTTGTTAATTTGATTAAGGATACAGCTGTAATTCTTCTTGACACACGAAAAACCACACCAAATATGAGATTGTTTGAAAAGCAAGCAATTCTTTCTGGTGGTGCAAAAAATCACAGATTTAATTTAAGTGAAATGGTGTTAATAAAGGATAATCATATTTCTTCTCTTGGTAGCGTAAAAAGTGCCATTTTAAAAGTGAGAGATTGCTATGGGAAAAAATATAAAATTGAAGTAGAAGTAAAAGATTTTCAGGAGCTAAATGAGGCACTTTTATTAAAACCTGATGTAATTATGTTTGATAATTGGAAGATTAACGATTTAAAAAGAGCGCTAAAGTTGGTTCCTGACGATATAGATACAGAGGCAAGCGGTCAAATTAATATTGAAAATATTGCTGACTATGCCAAGACTGGCGTTAAGTATATCTCAACAAGTTATATGGTCAAACATGCAAGCTGGATAGATTTTTCATTAAATGCAGTTGAGGTGAAACACGAAATTAAAGTCTGAAGCTCAAGGGCTTGATATATACTATATCTCTATGAGATTTAATATAGCAGCTAAATATGATGTAGTGATTATTGGTTCAGGAATTAGCGGCTTAATATGTGCTATTGAACTTGCTAAGAAAAATAAGAGTGTATGCATTATAACAAAAGAAGCAGTGACAGAAAGTTCAAGTAGGTATGCGCAAGGTGGTATTGCTGTACCGCTGAGTAAATTAGACAGCGTAGAGAAGCATTTAAATGACACCTTAAAAGTGGGGGGAGGACTCTGTAAGCGTGATGTTGCCAAAGAGATAATTAATAACTCCTCAAACGCATTTGAAAAATTAATTTCTTATGGTGTAAATTTTGATTTAACTAAAGAGAGTGCAATTCATCAGAGCAGGGAGGCTGCTCATTCAGTTGCCCGTGTTTGCCATGTTGGAGGTGATGCCAGTGGCAGATATATTACCAAAACTTTAATTGACAGGGCATGTCGTGAGCCAAAAATATCTATTTCACAGGGTACTGTTGCATTAAAAGTGTTTAAGGATAGTTGTTCGGAAGCAATGGGTGTCTTAGTAGAAGATGTTACACGTGATAAGTATGTAATTCTTGGAATGGATGTCATTATTGCTACAGGTGGGGCAGGGCAGCTATATAGAAATACCACTAATCCTAATGTTAGTACTGGTGATGGGCTTATGATTGCATACAGTATTGGAGCTAAGATACAAGATATTGAAATGATACAATTCCACCCAACGGTTTTCTTGGGAAATGGCGAACTACTTTTAATCACTGAAGCTATTCGTGGAGAAGGTGGCAGGTTAAGAAATACTAAGGGAGAGTATTTCGCTTCAAATTATCACAGCATGGCTGAGCTTGCTCCACGAGATATATTGGCTAGAGCAATTTTATGTGAACTGGAAAGAACAAATTCAAGATTTGTTTACCTGGATATAAGTAACTTTAACGAAGATTATTTTAAAAACAGATTCCCGACAATTTACCAGTTTTGCATGGAAAGAAAAATTGATTTATTTAAAACTGGTATTCCTGTTTCTCCTGCAGCTCACTATTTTATTGGTGGTATAAAAACTGATATCTCTGCAAGAACTAATATCTCAAGGTTGTGGGCTGTTGGTGAAGTTGCATCAAATGGTTTTCATGGAGCAAATAGACTAGCAAGTAACTCATTACTAGAATGTATCGTCACTCCTCATTTTTTAGTAAAAGCTTTAGTTGAGCAAGAAGATATTTCTATACCAAATATTGATTCTATCGATTTAGATATTGATAAAAATAATTACAGTGAAGATGAGATAAAAAATATTATTTGTGACCTGCAGTGTAAAAATACTGAAAACTTGGGACTTGCCAGATCAGAAACTGAACTGAATGAACATTTAGTATGGTTAAGCAAACAATTGAAAGAATTTAATCTGGATTTGCCTAGTATTAATTATCAGGCCCAGGAGTTAAAAAATATGATTTTGCTTTCATCTTTTATATGTCATGCAGCCTTGGAACGTAAACATAGCATAGGTGTGCATTTTAGGAAAGATTTTCAAAGTTCCCCAGATGACTTTAAACATAGTGTTATTCATCTAAATAAGCAATTGTCTTGGGAAATTGAAGACTCTAAAAGAGAACTTGTATCATTTTTGGAATAAGGTTTTATAATTATTAAAAAATTGAAGGATTTTTATGCTTACAGAAGTTACAACTACAAGTTTAATAAATAATAATATAAATGGAAACGGAAAACTTTTATTAAAAAGAGATGTTGATGCTTTAAGAAGTGAAATTAAAAATCTTGCCAAAGAAAAAAACGCGGTTATTTTAGCTCATATATATCAAAGACTTGAGGTTCAGGATATTGCTGATCAGGTGGGCGATAGTTTGGCTCTTTCAAGATTTGCTGCAAATACAAATGCAGATATTATTGTGTTTTGTGGTGTTCATTTTATGGCAGAAACAGCAAAGCTTCTAAATCCAAAAAAGACTGTTTTATTGCCTGACTTGCAGTCAGGATGTCCTATGGCAGATATGATATCTGTTGATGACTTGCGTGCATTTAGAGCAGAACATCCTGGTGCCCCAGTGGTTTGTTATGTAAATTCAAGTGCCAGTGTAAAAGCAGAATCAGATGCTTGTTGTACCAGTACAAATGCAGTTCAAGTAGTAAAAGCGTTTAAAGAAGATGAAATAATTTTTGTTCCAGATAAAGGTCTTGCTGTCTGGGTGCAGGAGCAAGTACCGGATAAAAAGATTCATATTTATGATGGCTTTTGTCCCACTCATTATCAGATTACCCCCAAAGATGTTTTTGTAATGAGGGAAAAATATCCTGATGCAGTTGTTGTAGCTCACCCTGAGTGTGATCCAGAAGTTTGGCGTTTAGCTGATTTTGTTGGAAGCACTTCCCAGATTTATAAATTTGTTACTGATTATCATAAACAACAATTTATTATTTTGTCTGAACAAGGACTTGTAGCAAGAATGCAGCGTGATATGCAGCATAAAACCATTGTTACAACTTTTCCTTTGCCACTCTGTCCAAATATGAAATATCATAAATTAGAAACAGTTCTTTCTGGTCTTAAAGAGAATAAAAATAAAATAGAAATCAATTCAGATATTTTTGAATCTGCCTCTCAGTCAATAATAAGAATGTTTGAAATCACCGAATCTAATAAAACTGGCAATAAGAATTTTTGGGAAGGACCAAAGAGGCAATAATGTTAAAATAATCTCTTAATGAAGCAACAAACTCACTTACAGCCTTTTGTTAATTCTATTGATTCACTATTTATTGAACTTTTAGAAGATCTTTGTAAACCTGCAATTGGCAGGACATGGCTTCAAAAAGTTGTTAATTTATTAAAGCAAGTTTTATCAGCGAGAAATATTTCACTGTTTACCCTTATTGATAACCTGACTGTGTTTGCAAACAATGATTCAGATTTCTTAGATAACAAAATTATTAATGAAACAACTGATAAGACAAATGAGCCATATTGGTTTAAACAGTGCTATGTTGTGCCTCTTTCAGTAGAAGGCAGATTGATTATTAATTGGGACGATGTTCCTGATGATAGTGAGATTAAAAAATTTAATTATATTTTTTCACTGCTGTCTGTTTCTCTTGAGAATAGAGCTGACTTAATTAGTAAAGAAAATAATATTTCATATGATTTTAGTTTTGAAAAAATGCAAGAAATATTTGGTAAAAATAATGATTTGAGGTCTCAGATACCTTTAGTTGCTAAGGAGATAGCGACTTCGTTAAACGTTTCAAGGTGCCAGGTAAAGTTTTTTACTCAGGATGTAAACCCTGTCTTTGACACTCTTTTAAGCTCAGAATATGTAACAGGCAGATTTGTCGACGCAATTTCTGTTATTCCATCTATAGAGAAAGAATGGCTCCAGAAAATTCAGTCTGGTGAAATGCTGATTCTTGATCAAAAGCAAAACCATTTTCTGCAGAATATTGAATCGCTTTTGTCAATTCAGTCTATATTAGGATTTCCACTTAGATATAAAGAAAACATAATAGGTGCAATAGTATTGCATCAGTGTGATTATGAAAGAACTTGGAAATATGATGAGATTTCATATATTAGAAAGGTTGCATTGTTATTAAGCATTGTTGCTGGCAAGGAAATTGAGTTTAATAAAAAATTGGCATTAGATGCTGTCGATTTAAATACCGGTTTAATTCATCCGGAGCAATTCTTGCGAGAGTTGAATCGTGCACAGATTGAGGCTCAGGTAAAAAAATCTTGCTTTAGTCTTGTAATGGTGGATATTGAGAAGCTCAAAGATATAAATTTAAAAATGGGTTTTGTTGCAGGAAATCTTGTCTTGTCTCAAACAGCACGATACCTGAAGAGATTGTTTGGTGATTTATATAAAATTGCCAGATATAACAATGATGAATTTGTAATTATTTTAAATGAAGCTGATCAACATAAAGCAAAAGCAGCAGCAGAAAAATTAAAAGAACATTTAAGTAATGTGTCTGTATTAGGTATTGGAACCATTGAATATAATTTTTCGTTTGTAACTTTTCCGGTGCATACGGATTCAATTGCAGAGCTGTTGACTTTATTAGAACAATCAATGATTTTGTCAAAGTCACGGGGGAAATTTCAGGTAACTAGTTTTGATGAAATTAAAGACAAGTCTAAAAGTAGCTGGCAAAAGTTACTTGACTTTGCAATCCCGGAAATAATCTTAAAAAAATCAAGTTTAAAAACAGGACCTGAAATAATAGAGACTATTAATAAACAAGTTGCTGAATTTGGGAAGAGAAAAACATATAGTGCAGATATTCTGGATTCAGTTCAGAGTTTGGCATTGGCTTTAGATGCAAAAGATTCATATACTGAAGGACATAGTAATAGGGTTGCTGAGTATGCATACTTATTGGCTAAAGAGCTTGGTTTGGACTCTCAGGAAATTGAATGGATAAGGCTTGCAGCTAGTATGCACGATATAGGTAAAATTGGTATTCCTGAAAATATATTATGCAAACCAGGTAAATTAACTAAAGATGAATATGAAATTATGAAAAAACATCCGGTTATCGGAGCAAAAATTCTAAAACCAATAAAGCCTTTAGAAAAAGTTGCGACTTTAGTTTTAAATCATCATGAATATTGGGATGGAGCAGGATATCCTAACGGCTTGGCAAAAAATGAAGTACCAATAGGTTCAAGGATTGTAAGTGTAGTTGATGCTTATCAGGCAATGACGAGTAATAGACCTTACAGACCCAGCTTACAATTTGAAGAAGCTATCAAACGACTTCGTGAAGGAAGAGAAAAACAATGGGATCCAGAGTTGGTAGATCTTTTTATAAAGATAGTGTCGTAAAGGAATTGATAATTAAAAAGTAACTTTTTCATATGATTACGTCTAAAAATAAAGTAATTATTTATGCTCAAGATTCTTTTGGTGGCGAATCAGCAAAGACAGGAATTGGTTTTATTAGATATGGTTTGTGTGAAACAGTTGCAATCGTTGACAAAAAATGTGTCGGCAAAAAAGCAAGTGAAGTGGTAAGCGGGCTATCACCAATTCCGATTTTTAGTTCAATTGATGATGCTAAGAAACATAGGACTGATGCTGATATATTGTTAATTGGGATAGCACCGCCTGGAGGACGGTTCCCGCCTGATTGGATTCCGGATATAAAAAAATCAATTAAAAATAAATTGAATATTGTAAATGGTCTGCATGATTTCTTAAGCAGCAACTTAGAAATCAAAGTAATGGCTGAAAAAGAAGAAATATTTATCTGGGATGTTAGAAAAACTGATAACAAATTTCCAATTGCCAATGCAAGGTTATTAGATTACCCTATTCAAGTTGTTCTTACAGTTGGCACAGATGCTGCAATTGGAAAGATGACGGTTGCTTTAGAATTAACAAAATCAGCAAAAAAATCTGGCAAGGCTGCGCAATTTGTTGCTACCGGGCAGACTGGAATGATGATTAGTGGAGCTGGTATACCTATAGATGCTATTGTTGGCGACTTTATGGCTGGTGCAATTGAAGAAGAGATAATCAAAGTAGCTAAACAAAACTATGATTACGCATTTGTTGAAGGACAAGGCTCTATCCTGCATCCTGGGTGGTCTGGGGTAACTTTAGCTTTGTTTCATGGTTCACTGCCTCATAAATTAATTCTTTGCCATAAAGCTGGAAGAGAATATCTAAAAAATACAAAAGTAAAAATTAACTCGCTAAATGATTTTATAAAAGTTTACGAGACTATATCTTTACCTTTACGGCAGGCTAAAGTAGTTGGAATTGGATTAAATACGTTTGGATTAAGTGAAAAACAGGCTAAAGATGCTATAAAAATAGCTGAAGATGAAACCGGTTTACCGGCTGATGATCCAGTTAAAAATTCAGGAGAAAAATTACTACAGGCATGCCTAAGATAAATTTTAATGCAAGACCTTTTAACTTGAAGCTGAAAAATCCATTTGGCATTTCTCGTGGTTCAATTACATATGCTAAAAATGTTTTAGTTACCTTGATTTTTGATGAGCTGATTGGCTATGGAGAAGCTGCGCCGTCCAGCTATTATGGCGAAGACCAAGACTCAGTAATTGATTTTCTTAATCAATTTATAAAACATAAATCAGTTGAAGATTATCTTATGAATATTGGAAAGCTGCAGGATGATTTAAATCACTTTACCCTAAATGTTTATCGTGGGACTTCTGCTTCAGCAAGAGCTTCCTTAGAGATAGCATTTTGGGATTTAATTGGAAAAATTAATAATAAGTCCTTATATCAATTTTTGTTTCACGACGATCCTTTTTTGATTAATGGACTTGATTACAAAAATCTTGCGCCTACTTCTTATACTATTGGATTAGACAATTTACTGGTGATTAAGGATAAAGTTGGTGCTGCTTTGAATGCTGGCTATAAAATTTTAAAAATTAAGTTAGGTCTTGGATTTGATGAAGATTTAAACATTCTAAAGACAGTAGAACAGATTGTAAGAGGACATTCATGTCTCCTTCGTGTAGATGCTAATGGAGGCTGGGATATTGAAACCACAAAAAAAATGCTGGATATTCTTCCAAAGTATAACGTTGAGTTTTTGGAGCAACCTTTACCAAAGGGTCAGGTGAGATTGCTTCAACCATTAATGCAGAACTCGCCGGTTCAGATATTTGTTGATGAGGATTGTGTAACTAGTAGTCATATTGAAGCACTTGCTGGAAAAGTTCATGGAGTAAATATAAAGTTAATGAAAGCTGGTAGTGTAATTGAAGCTTTTAATATGATTAATTTAGCTAAGTCTTATGGTTTAAAAGTGATGCTGGGTTGTATGATTGAATCATCATGTGCTATTTCAGCTGCTGTACATCTTTCACCACTGGCTGATTATGTTGATTTGGATGGGCACTTATTACTAGATCACGATCCGTTTTCTGGATTACTTCTAAAAGATAATAAAGTTATCCCGTCTTTTGACGTTGGTCTTGGGGTTTATTTGTCTGAAAATTGAATCAATTTATTTAGTAATACAAAGAGTTAATTCTGTACAAATACATTTATTTTATTTTTAGGCTGTAAAATTTAACAGTATACAAAAGTTAAAAACGTAAATTCTATAAAGGAGGATTTTATCGTGGTAACAATAACAAATGAAAAATCAAGCACTTTAAATGGAAGTTCACTGGCAATTATTCAGCAAAGCTGTTCAAGACCAATAGTAGGTCAGGTCGCACCACAGTTTAAAGCACCAGCATATGTGGATGGTCAGATAAAAGAACTATCACTTTCTGATTATAAAGGTAAATGGGTTGTGTTGTTTTTCTACCCCTTAGATTTTACTTTTGTATGTCCTACAGAAATTTTGGAGTTCAATAAAAAGACAGATGAGTTTAAAAAGAAAAATGCTCAGTTAATTGGAGCAAGCATTGACAGTGTCTATTCGCATAAAGGGTGGTGTGAACAAGGTGGATTGGGGAAATTAAATTTTCCTCTGATTTCTGATATCACTAAAAAAATCAGTCAGGATTATGGAATTCTTTTAGAAGATAAAGGAATTTCATTGCGTGGTACTTTTGTCATTGATCCTGAAGGAAAAATTAGAGCTGCAACAATCCATGACCTTCAAGTAGGTCGAAGTGTTGATGAAACGTTGCGTGTGTTAAGTGCATTTCAAACAGGTGAGCTTTGTCCCGTTGGTTGGACACCAGGACAAAAGACACTTGGCAAGTAATGTACTATAAGGTAAACAAATTGTTAAATTATAAAAAACCCTTTCTTTTGAAAGGGGTTTTCTTTTATTTTTGGAGATTTGGTGAAAAGATGAAATTTTTTTAATGATGATCAAAAAGGTTAAGGTCTTAACTTTATATATGTAGCTGAAATCAAGTTAATTTCGTCTCTAATATGAAGGAAGGTTATAGGAAGGTTAAATAGATGGAGTCAAATAAAAGCATATCAAAACAAAATTTAGGTGAGACTGTTAGTAGCAATTTCATTAATGGAGATGAATTAGCTAACCTGAAAAAAGTTACTGACATTGATAATAATATTCAATGCGAATTCGGTGATTTAATTATTTGTACAGCGAATGAATTACATGTAAAAGAGATCGCTGAACTTTGGGCAAACCTTGCTTGTGTCCAGCAAATATCTGCACCTCAAAGATATGATTTTGTATCAGAGGGTAAAGACTGGCAGTCTTTTGTTAGAAGGAAACTCTCCAAAAAAAACAATTTGCTTCTAGTGGCACATAATAAAGGTATTGCTGAAATAAAAGGCTTTTTATATCTTCAAACAGTTACAATTCCTTCTTCTGACTTGATTTTAAAAGGAATAATTGAAGATATTTATACAAAACCCCAGTATAGAAAACAAGGAATTGCTGTAAAGATGCTAGATGTTTCTTTGGAGTGGGCTTTAAAGCAGAATATAAAACAAATTGATTTAATCTCACCTGCTACCACAAATGATTTAACGGCTCTTTATGCAAGGCTTTTGAAGCAAAATAAGAAAAATATAAATTTAGAGTTGTTAAGTATTTAAATTCATAAACTTAATAAACATTGCTTGAATTGTGTATTGTTTTAATTTTGATGTTTTATGTCTTATAAGTTAGAATTACGTTACCGTATGAATAGTACACATATTGTAGTTGTAGGTAGTAGTTATAGCAGTGCGGCTGTCTTTAATTATTTGGAAAAATATCTAACAAAAGCACGCCAGCCTGTAGATTTATTACTTCTGTCAGATAAAAATCATTATTTTTTTAGAGATCTTTTATCTGAGTATTTGTGTGATGGCTGTGGATTGGATGATATTGTTCAAGAGAATCGAGACATAGGATTTCTTAAACCTGGAGTTTCATTTTTACAATCCAAAATTTTAAGCATTGATTTAAACTTAAAAATTATTAAAACAACAAACAGTGTAATCCCTTACCATTACCTAGTGTTAGCTCCAGACTGTGAATTAGATGATTCAAGTGAGTATTTTACTTATGCTGATAACAGTAATTGCTTTATATTCAATATGCCGGCTGATATTTTTATGATTAAGAATCACATTATAAAGAATATTGAAAAAGCAGCTTCTGAGCAAAATGATGAAATAAAAAAAATGCTTATGACATTTACTGTTGTTGGTGGTTGTGAAAAAGCGATTGAAATTGTATGTTCAATCTCAGACTATGTTCGAAATCTAATAAAGAAAAAATATCATGAAATCAATGCTTCGTTTGTTAAAGTGAATTTGATTGAGGAGAAAAATAATATACTGGAAAATAAAGATCCTTTTTTTAATACGCGGATTGTCCACAGCCTTAATAAAAGAGGAGTTAATATGCTTTTAAATTCAAAGATATCAGGTCTGAAAAAAGAAAAAATTGAAATCAATCATGAAAAAGAAATATGTTCAGGAACGATAATATTTACGCCAAGCTATAAAGCTCCTTCTTTGATTAAGAATCTCTTACTAAAGCATGATGAATCTGAATATGCCTGTGTCGATTTATATATGAAAGCAGATGGCTTTGATAATGTTTTTGTTATTGGTGAGTCATCAAAATGTCTTGATTTGAGTGAAAACTATCCTAGAAATATAGCTGTGTACAAGCAACAGTCTAAAGTATGTGCTAACAATATTTTTGCCAAGATTAATAACAATCCTTTGAAACCTTTAGGTAAAACTTTAGATATAAACTTTTTTCCGCTTGGGTATAAAAACTTATTGTTCGGTATTAAGGATTTTTGTTTGGATGGATTTATTCCCTGGATATTTTATAGGTTGCTTTATATTTCATACTTTTTGGGCTGGAAAAAAAATCTTAAAGCCTTTATTAGTTTTCTGTTAAGTAACCTTGCTTTAAATGATCAATATGTATTAGATTTGGAAGCCATGAGCAAGCAAAAACAGGCAGTGAAAAATCTTAAGTAATGTATTTTGTAGTATATTTAAAGGAATTTGTTAAATATTTTTATATACTTTAATAATGAAAAGAATCAACAGAAGAAAGCTTTAGCTCGTCTGGAGTTGTAAAAAAAAATGGTAAATAAAAAAGCAGAGATTGGTATTTTTGGTGGATCAGGTTTCTATAGTTTTTTGGAAAATATAGAAGAAGTAAAAGTTACAACACCTTATGGTGAACCATCTGACAATTTATTTTTAGGAAAAGTTGGAGGTGTAAATGTTGCATTTTTACCTAGGCATGGCAGAAAGCATACTATTCCACCTCAAAAAATTAATTACCGTGCTAATCTCTGGGCAATGAAAGAAATTGGTGTTACCAGGATAATTAGCCCATGTGCTGTGGGCAGCTTACAGAAAGAAATTAAGCCAGGAGATTTTGTAGTAAGTGATCAGTATATAGATAGAACAAGAAATAGAATAGATACTTTTTATGATGGACCTATTGCAACTCACGTTAGTGCAGCTGATCCATATTGTCCTGAGTTAAGAGGATTAGCTATTAAAGCCACTGAAGAAAACAGTGTAAAGTGCCATAAAACAGGTACGATTGTGGTAATTCAAGGCCCAAGGTTTAGCACAAAAGCTGAATCTAAATGGTTTACATCTATGGGCTGGTCTACTATTAACATGACTCAATATCCTGAAGCACACTTAGCCAAAGAACTTGAAATGTGTGTGGTAAATATTGCACTTGCTACTGATTATGATTGTGGTCTTGTCGGTGATGTATCTCCGGTGAGTCATAATGAAGTTATGCTTGTTTTTCAAAAAAATCTTGATAAGTTAAGAGAAGTCCTTTTTAAGTTAATCACCATAATTCCAAATGAGCGTAAAAATTGTAAGTGTAGTGAAGTTCTAAAGCATGCAAGATTTACCTAACTTTATTCCAAAACTTGTGACGAGAAATTCACAAGGTGAGTTAAAAATTATTTGGAGTGATGAAAAAGAATGTGTTTATAATCTTCGTAAGCTTAGAGCATTGTGTCAGTGTGCTCTATGCAGGCATGAGCTGACCGGTGAGCGGTTAGTAAAGCTTGAAGATATTCCTGAAAATATAAATTTGTTAAAAGCTGAAACGGTAGGTAACTATGCATTGCACTTTACATGGTCAGATACTCATACGACTGGCATTTACAGCTTTGATTATCTTAGAAGTCTTTGTAATTAAAATAAAAAATAACTTTTGAGCCTAACCTAAGGCTTTGGATTTTCTTTTTCTTTCGTTTCTTCTGCAATGGTTTCATCGTCAGGTAAGCTGCCAACTTTCAGTGAAATTACTTTTATCTGTCCGCTTCTTAATAACCGCACATGCAGCTTGTCGCCAATTTTTCTGTTTCTTACAAGCTCTGCAATTCTTGTAGGATCATCAATATCTTTGCCTTCAACCTTTTGAATTATATCTCCTGGAGTAATACCACCCAGTTGGGCAGGGCTTTCAGGAACCACTTCTACTACATAAACTCCCACTGTTTCTTTAGGTAAGCCTTCTGCTTTTAATTGTTCTTCAGTAAGTTTTCCCATCTTTATTCCAAGGTAGGGATGCTTAATTGAACCGTGTGCAATTAAATCATCGGCAATTTTTTTAGCATAATCTGCAGGTATTGAAAAATTTAAGCTTTGTGCATTGCGACCAATTATAAAAGTGTTAATCCCGATTACTTCCCCATCCAAATTTACAAGTGGTCCACCAGAATTTCCTGGATTAATTGCAGCATCGGTTTGTATATATTTAAAAGCATCTTGAGCTGCACCAAATGTTACACCTACATGACGTGAAAGGGCACTAATAATGCCAAGTGTGACTGTATGTTCTAGTCCAAGCGGTGAACCAATTGCAATTACCCAGTCACCGGGTCTTAAATTCTTGGTACTTCCAAAACTTGCAACAGATAAATTTTTCGCATCAATTTTTATTATTGCCAGATCGCTATAGCTGTCATGAGAAATTAATTTACCTTCATATTTCTTTTCGTCTTTTAGTGTGACATTTATCTTGTCTGCATTTTTTACAACATGGTAATTAGTTAAGATGTAGCCATCTGAAGTAACAATTACTCCTGAGCCTGTTCCAGCTTCAGGTTGTGGGATTACCTCTGGAATATGTAATTCAATGCTGCCCAAGTCAAGAGTCTTCTTTTTTACTTCAGTTTCTTTTACTTCACGAGATGTATCAATGTTTACTACTGATTGGCTTATTTTTTCAGCTATTTCAGCTATGGTGTCTGAATCAAGTAGTATTTTTGCAACTGAACTATTAAACAAAGAGTCAACTAAAATCAAAAACAAAACTAAAATAAATACTGATTTTACTTTTTTGCTCATGGCTTTAATTTTCCTTATTGTTTTCTTGTGATTATTACACTTTCCAGAATTGTTATTTTAACTTTAAGAACATTATTTACTCAATACCCAGTAAGCTAGAAAAATATGTGCTTTAAATACTCAATGTAACAAGATATAATGGCTAATGTAAAAAGATAAAATATGTAATGTTAATCAATGATGATAACTTGCAGAATAGATAGTTAAAATAATGCATGGTGAAATAGTGAAACGAGGGTATATATATGACAGTAGCAGATAAGGCAGAGCAGGGAAGTACTAAGAAAGAATTTAAAATGAAAGTTAAAAGACCAAAGTTAGATGATTTAGATATTTCAATTGGTAAAAAGACAAGATTGTACAGATTGCTTTATGAGCATGGTCCGGCAAATGGTACGCTTATGGTTTTGCCTATTGATCAAGGAATTGAGCATGGACCATTAAACTTTTTTGTAAATCCACCAAGTGAAGATCCTGATTTTCAGTATAGGCTAGCTCTTGAAGGCAGTTTTTCAGGAATTGCATTGCATATTGGATTAGCTGAGAAGTATTCCAGGAAATATGTCGGAAAAGTACCTTTGATTTTAAAAATTAATGGAAAAACAAATGTACCTTCTGATGACAATGCATTTTCACCATTAACAGCTTCTGTGGAAGATGCAGTAAGACTTGGAGCAGATGCAGTTGGTTATACACTTTATGCTGGTTCACCATCACAGGATCGTGATATAAGACAGCTAAACGAAGTCAGGTATGAATGTGCAAAGTTTGGTATGCCACTAATTGTCTGGGCTTATCCTAGAGGTTCTGCTATTGATGCTAAGGGTGGCAAGGATAGTTTGTATGCTGTAGATTATGCAGCAAGGCTAGCTTGTGAGTTTGGAGCTGATGTTGTTAAATTAAATGTTCCAAAAATTGATGAGTCTAAAATGGACAAGCTTCCAAAACCATACAATACCTTGAAGCTCTCATATGAAGAAGCTATTGCAAAGGTCGTACATGCTGCAGGAAGAACAATGGTGTTATTTTCTGGTGGCAGTAAAGAAAGTGATCAGGATTTGCTGCATAAGGCAAAAGCAGCAATGGATAACGGAGCAACAGGCCTTATCTTTGGACGAAATATGTGGCAAAGAGAACATTCTGATGCTTTAAAAATCTCTAGTCAAATCAAAAAACTAATGCTAGAGAGCTAATCAGTTACGAAATTAATTGTGCCAGTTTCAAGATTAACAAAAATAATAGCGACAATTGGACCTGCTTCAAATGAACCTGAAATTATTAAGGGTCTTATTGAGGTAGGTACAAATGTTTTTCGGATTAACTGCTCACATAGTGATCTTAAAACGAGAGCCAATGTAATTAAAACTATACGTGAACTTTCTCGTAATGCAAAAAAAGAAATCGGCGTTTTGCTTGATCTGCAGGGGCCTAAAATCCGTGTGGGCAAACTAAAAAACAGTTCTATTCTACTTAAGGATAAAGCAAAAGTTATTTTAAGCTCTGAAAGTATTATTGGTGATGAACAGAAATTTCAGGTAGTTAATTTTGAAAAAATAATTAATGAATTGAAACCGTCTCACAGAGTGTTGTTGGATGATGGTAAGATTGAATTGAATGTAGTTGGAAAGATTAATGATGAGGTTGAGTGTCAGGTTGTTTATGGAGGTGAACTCAAAGATGGTAAAGGTGTTAATTTGCCAGATTCTGATTTAAAAGATGTAATTACCTTAACTGAAAAAGACATTGTAGATTTAAATCATGGAATTGAAAATAATGTTGATTTAATTGCTCTCTCATTTGTAAGATCTGCTAAGGATATTACTGTCCTTAAAAATCATTTGCCTAATAAATCATTTATTAAAATAATTGCAAAGATTGAAAAACCTCAAGCTGTGAAAGACCTGGAGAATATCCTTGATGTTGCTGACGGAATTATGGTGGCACGTGGAGATTTAGGAGTTGAACTGTCTCCTGAAAAACTTCCTGCCATTCAAAAAAAACTTATTCAAAGAGCAAATGAAAAAAATGTGCTTGTTATTACTGCTACTCAAATGCTCGAGTCAATGATCAATTTCCCTAAACCTACACGTGCTGAAGTAAGCGATGTAGCAAATGCTATCTTTGATGGCACAGATGCAATTATGCTCTCTGGTGAAACAGCAAGTGGAAAGTATCCGATATTAGCTGTAGAAACCATGCATAAGATTGCTCTTGAAGCTGAGTCTGTTGCGCCGCGCTATAGGCATGATGTAAAAACGACTCAGGAAAATCTGGCGCGTAGTGCCTGTGAACTTGCTGAGCGTGTAAAAGCTTCTGCAATTGCTACTTTTACACTATCAGGAAATACTGCTAAATTAGCCTCTAAGCAAAGACCGCCAGTAAAGGTAGTAGCACTAACTCAAAATGAAATGGTAAGCAGGCAGCTAAGTCTGTGCTGGGGAATTACTCCAATTTTATTAATGGATGTGCATGATACTGAAACCATGATGAACTTGGTTGAAAAGACACTTCTTGAACATGGCTTAATTAAAAAAGGTGAGATTGTAATTGTTACTGGTGGCTTGCCAATTGCAGCACGTGGTGAAAGTAATTTTGTAAAGATTCATAAATGTGAAGGAAAGTTTTAAACTGCTATAAAAGCTTTTCTTCTTTATAAAATCTGATAGTTTTGTGAATACATTCTCTGAAAGATACAACTGGCATTTTTAATTCTCTGATTGCTTTTGAGCTGTCGTAGTAAATGTTTTTACCGAAAAAACAAAGCTGTGATGCTGCTGGTCGTGGAGAAGTATTTGTAATTAAGCCAAGGGCTTCTTGTGCATATGAGAGTAATATTATAGGTAATTTTGGAAGCTTTACAAATGGTCTTCTGGTTTTAATTTCATCTGAAATTGTACTTAAAAAATCTTTTATTGATAAATTTTCCCCGCCAAGAATATATCTTTCACCGCATTTTCCAAACTCTATTGAGTTTATAATTCCTTCGCAGACAGCATCTACATCGACAAAATTTGTGCCAGCTTCTACATAAAATGGCAAACCACATTTTAAAGCTTTAATTACTGAGGTTCTTCTTCCTTTATAATCTCCAACTCCCCATACGTTTGCAGGGTTGACCATGGTAGCATTTAAACCTTTTTTAATTGCATTTAATACCTCAAGCTCTGCCTCATGTTTTGTTTCCATATAACAGATTTTGTGTTTATCCCAGTTATAAGGATGATTTTCATTTATAGCTTCTCCATTTTCTCCATAGCCAATTGCAGCAACAGAGCTTATGTGAATAAATTTTTTACAATTTGATTTAAGTGCTTCATTTAGGATATTTCTTGTGCCAGTTACATTTATTTTATAAAGCTTGTTCCAGATTCTATTCCAGAATGCAATTAATGCGGCACAGTGTATTATTATCTCGCAGTCATTTATTTTTCCGTTAAACGTTTCAGGCTCTAAAATGTCTCCATAGATGATGTCTACAGAATCTTTCCATGGAAAAAGATCAAGCTTTTTTTTATTTCTAACCAGGACTTTTACCTTAAAATCTTTATCTAATAGCTTTTTAACAAGATTTCCACCTATAAAACCTGTTCCTCCGGTTATAAATATTTTTGTCATGAGATTATTTTTTCTAAAAGGATAAAAACAAAAAATCCAATGCTTACCCAGCCATTCATTGTAAAGAAAGCCATGTTTACTTTGCTTAGATCGTTTTCTTTTACAAGGCTTTGCTCGTAGAATAGCATTATTGAAACAAAAATCACACACAGCCAGTATATTGGTGATAAATGAACTATTTTTCCAAGTATTGTTAAAAACAATATTGTGAATATGTGAAATACCCTGGAGGCTAAAAGTGCATTTTTAATTCCAAGCTTTGCTGGCATGCTATGAAGATTGTTTTTTTTATCGAAGTCATAGTCCTGGCAGGCATAAATAATGTCAAAACCTGCAGTCCAAAAAGCTACAGCAGCTCCTAATATAAATGGAATGGGTGAATTGATTTCTCCTGTAACTGATATCCATCCAGCTAGAACTGAAGCACCAAGTGCTATTCCAAGCCAGATATGTGATAGTGAAGTAAATCTTTTTGTATAAGGGTAAACATAAAACCAAATAACTGCAATAGGCAGGAGTAAAAAACAGATTTTAGGTAGCTGGAGAGTTGAATAAATTAAAACTAAAAATGAAAACAAGGAAAATAAAATAGCTTGATTTTGACTTAACTTTCCCTCAGGAAGTTCACGGTTTTTAGTTCTGGGGTTTTTAAAATCAATGTCTTTATCGATGATTCTATTTAGACTCATTGCAAGAGACCTCGCACCTACCATAGCTAAAACTATCCAGAGTATAGTCACTAGTTTTGGAAAACCATTTTCATTTGCAAGAAGTGCTCCTGAAAGAGCAAATGGAAGAGCAAAGATAGAATGTTCAAACTTTATAAAATTGCAAAAGCCAGACAGTTTCATCATATATAAATCTTAAATAAAAATTAAATTATTTTCAATGTAACTAAAGGTTACATGAATTTAGATGTCTATTTGCTAAATTAAATCTATGTTTATTGAGGAGCAAAAGTATAGGGCTGAAATATTTAAAATCGGTGGATTTTCCTTGATGGCGCCTTTTGGGAAGTTGATTTTAGGGATACCTGATTTTAGGTTAACTAACCTAAGCCTTCAGTTACTTGTGTTTGTTATAGTTGTCATTGCATCATTTTATGTTGGTATAATCTTGATTTTAAAAGGATTTGAGGCTTTAGGTGAAATGAAACAAAAATAATGAACCCTGTCATATTATTAGATATAGTAATTGTTGTAAACCTTATAATAGGAGTTTCAATAATTTATTTTGCATTTGGTAAAAAGTCAAAAGAGAGCTAATTCTTCTAAAGTTAAGAAAATTGGTTAAGAGATTTGCGAGTGGAGAGTTTAATATTTTTTTCATTATTGGTTTCTATTTTTAAAAGAATAAACTAGTTTTTCTGCTTTTTTCTTTGTAAGAAGTATTTAGAGATTGTTTTACTCTTAACCATTTACTTTTAATTGTTTAATTAGGTAGTATTGGATTAAATGCTCTTGTTGATTATTTAATATTTTAGGATTTTAAATGTTTCCATTAATAGGTATTCCAACTCTTGGTGCTCAAGATATTGCAAAAGGTGCACTTAATGCTTTGCACAAAGGTGCAACTTTTATTGATAGATATAAATGGATGAAAAGTGCTGTTGGTTTTTTGGGGAGTTCACTTGTTTTTGATGAAAACAAATTATATGGTCCACCCGAAAAAAGATCCAAAGAAAAACCTTCTGGAATAACTGCATTTCTTAGGAGATATGTTTTGGCAAATGGTTATATTATCGGTGCTTTAGCTTGGATTGCTAAATATATTCTGAGTAAGACATATCAACCTAAAGAGGGAGAACAACCAAGTTTAATTAGATCCTTAACAAATCTAGGAACGTTTATTTTATCAATCGGTGCTCCAATCGTTGCACTTTATTCCCAGATAAAAGGAATAAATGTTGAATGGCAATGTGGTGAAGCCGGGAAAGTTTTTGCGTTAACCGATTCGTTTGCTGATAATATTCTAAAACCAATTGACAATAAAAAACTTGTTGAGGAGGCAGACTATCTCCAAAGAATAATTCGATTAGATAATGGGAGTGATAATGAGGAAGGTGTAACATTACAAGAACAAGTTGAGTCGGAATTTAATGCTTCTGAAGGAAGGAAGATTATTTTGCAAGGCATCTCACAAACTGGTAAGTCTGTCTCTATGAGAATGATTGCAGGAAAGCTTGTTAAGAAATGGGGTTTAGATAAAGTAATAGTAAAAGAATTGAATTGTACAAATATGTTTGAGCAAATTAAGGCAAAGCTTGAAAACGAAGGTGGCCTTGCAAGTTTACTTGCAGCTGTACCTCTTGATGGTGCTGGTGAGGTGAAAGCACAAGCAGCTGTTTTAATGAGTTCATCAGGGACTGATGTATTGGTAAACCTTCTAAAGAGAATTTCTCTTGAAGCAAAAGAAGCAAAGGAAAAAGGATTAAAGTATATAGTGTTGTGGGATGAATTAGATAAGATTTGGCGGGTAGTAAGTGGTGGAGGTGGAGAAAGTGCTTCTTACGATCCAAATTTGATTGGCTTAGTAGCCGTAGAAATTCAAAAATTAATTGAAGATAAAAATCTAAACATTATATTTACTTCTAATACACCAGCGTTAGAAATGTGTACGACTGTAGGTGGTAATTCTGAGACTAGCCCATTAGTAGGGTTGGCTCGTCGTCTACATGATAGACGAATAGAATTTGATTATCATTTGCCACATACTCAAGCTAGAATTGTTGCAAGTTATTTGTTGGATATCCAACGCAGACTTAAAGCTGTTGATGCTGAAATATTTGACAATGATATATTACCAAAACTTATTGGGTATAGAGATGACCAGGATAAAGAAAAGAAATTAGCAGAAGTATTATTTGAACAAATATTTGATAGAACAAAGATGTCTGATGATAAAAAAGAAGTTTACAGAAAGCTTACAGGCGGCTCCTTAAAAGAAGCAGTAAGTGACAGGTTATATATGAAATTAACGAGAGGAGATAAATTGGTTTCTGGAAAGAAGATAAATTTAGCTAATCTTGGAAAAGAAATACACACTCAAAGTGGTTATAAGAATACAGGCTCAGAGCAAAACTATAGGACACCGGATGTTTCTCAACTACAACAGGCTCCAAAACTAACTGAACAGGAGACTGCTATTGTAAATAAAAACATTGAAACATTATTAGGTATGGATGATAAACAGCTTGCAGCAACAGTTGCTTCACCTGATAATGCATCACTTATGCAAGTAGTACTACAAATAGATTCTCCAAAAGCAAACGAATTGAAGGCTAGACTTATTAAACTTTTATCAAGCCAACAACAATAGCCAGGTTACAAATAAAACAAAAATCTTAAAGAAATTAAATTAAAGTTTTAACCTACTAAAAAAACATCATTAAGAATCTAAATAACCCTCAAAAATTCATACTTTTTCTTTTGATATTGCGAAAATTAGAGAAAAATAATCTAGTATTACATATACTTTATATACTTAGAGAACTAAAATTTAGAAACTTAATCTTAGTATTCAGGCTTCTTTTATTGATTGTATAAAAGAAATATAGAAATAAAAAATTAAAGAATACAAACATAAAGATTGTTTAAATTATGGGTAATGTATTATTCGGTGTGAAAAATGCTGGTGTAGCTAGTACACCAAGATCTACTTTGCAAAGAAATGAATTGAATCCTGTCAAAAGAAAAGATGCTATTCAAAATATTAAACTTGACTTAAATAAAAGCCCATATAAATATTTGGCCTATACTGGCCTTATTGGTGGTATAGCATCTACTGTATGGAAATTGATTTCAGGGAAGGAAAATAGTTTCAAGAACTGGATATTGCCAGTTTTATCTTTTGGTGCAAGTGGTTTTTTTGCACTTTTAAATATAAAAGACAAAGATATTATAAATAAAAAGACAATTGATTTGAAGAATGAATCAGGTAGAAAAGAAGTATTTAATGAAATTGTATCTGGCTTGATTAAGTCTTGGAGTAATAGCTTTGAAGTTCAAAAGGATGAAGTTAGTTCTTTGCTGGATATAGTCCGATTAATTGAAAATCCAATTACTAATATGGACTATGAAAAATTAGAAAAAGCAGGACTATATTTAGATTTTGATAAAAATTTTAATGCATACTATGTTCAAACATATCCAAGTCAGAATGTAACCATGGGTAATACTGCATATGCTTTAAGAATCTACTTTGATGGCTTGGGTGAACAGTTTGATTCAGACACAAAAGTTACTGTAGACTTTTTATCTAAAAATGTTAACTTAGATGGTGACTATAAAGTAGAAGAGCGTTCTGAATTAAGTTTAAGAGAGATTGTTTTAAATGGCTGGATAAAAAATATACCTGGTGGTATTTTTACAGATGCTCAAAAAAAAGATTTGCTAGATTATAAATCGGCTAAAAGTGATTCTCTTGACGAGCAAATGCCAGATATTCTCAAGCTTTCTAGCTATAGAGCAATCAGAGGTAATAAGCCTAATGATTTTCCTGAAGACGATAGAAATAAAAGAGTTAAGAGGATTTGATTTGGCAAATTAAAGGATTAACAATATACTGTTATATATCTAGTAATTGCATATATAGTAAGAATAGAATAATAAGCTTTTTATATAAAAATATTGAATTTATTATTAAGGTTTGTAGATTATACTCTATGTAAGATTAAAATATAAATTGTAAAATTTAAATAGATAGTCCTAGAAAATCGTTAAAGTCAAAGGTGAAAAAGTCATGCCACAAGTACGAAGATTGAGTTCAACAATAGAAAAGGTGCTAGGTGTTAGCACTGCTAGAATGATCAAGATGATTGGTGGTACTAAACCACAGGACGAAGAAAAAAGAGATGATGAGCCAGTTATTCTTTCCTTTGCAGAAGCTGTAGAACAGAGAAGCAAATCAGAGAAAAAGTGCAATTAGCTAATAAACTTGTAGTATTGAAATATTAACAAAATGTTTAGAAACCTTGCTTAATTTTAATTAGGATTTATTATGGTTTTACTTTATCTCTCGATAAAGACATTAAAGGCTGAGAATAAATAAAAATGATTATTATTATGGAACCTGAGGCTTCGGAGACGCAAATTCAGAACGTTATAAATCATATTCATGATCTTGGGATAAAAACAGTAGTTAATCGTGGTGTTGTACAAACTGTTATAGCTGCAATTGGTGAAACTGCAAAATATTCAACTGAGCATTTTGAGACCCTGGATGGTGTAAGAAAAGTAGAAAGAATCCAAGTCCCTTTTAAGCTTGCAAGCAGAGATAGCCATCATGATGATACTGTTGTTGTTATAAATAACAATGTTAAGTTTGGTGGTGACAATGCTCCTGTAATAATTGCAGGACCGTGTAGCGTAGAAAACGAAGAAACACTTCTGGCTATTGCTAAAGTTGCTAAGGAATGTGGTGCAAAAATGCTTCGTGGTGGTGCATTTAAGCCAAGAACAGGTCCTAGGACTTTTGAAGGATTAGGAAAACTTGGTCTTGAATTTTTAGATATAGCCAGAAAAGAGACAGGCCTAGCGGTAGTTACTGAAGTAATGGATGCAAGAGATTTAGATCTAGTCTGTGAATTTACAGATATGTTACAAGTTGGTGCAAGGAACATGCAAAATTTTACTCTTTTAAATGAAGTGGGTGGAGTAAACAAGCCAGTTCTCTTAAAAAGAGGTTTGTCAGCAACCATTGACGAATGGCTTCTTGCTGCTGAACGAATTATGGATAAAGGTAATAGCCAGATAATTATGTGTGAAAGAGGTATTAGAACATTTGATAATAAATACACAAGGAATACAGCAGATATTGCTGCAATTCCAGTAGTGAAGCATCTTTCACATCTTCCAGTTATTTTTGATCCAAGCCATGCTGCTGGAAAATGGAATCTAGTAACACCGCTTGCAAAAGCTGCAGTTGTTGCTGGAGCTAATGGATTAATTATTGAAATTCATCCGGAGCCGGAAAAGGCTTTGTCTGATGGCCCACAGACACTAAACTTTGACAACTTTAAAAAGCTTTGCAAGGATCTTAATAAGTTAACTTCAGTTTCATTACACACAAAAAAGTAATACTTTAGACTGACTGTATTAATCGTCTTGGAACATGGTATGGGTTAAATTCAGGATCATTATGTAATAGGTGCTTATAGTCAAACCCAAAGCTACCTGATTGAATGATCAAAGATAACCTATGCAGATATCCGTATATTGGTCTAAGCAGTGTTTCTTCTTTGCGATCAATAAATAACTCATCAAATTTCTTACTTTGAAGGTTTTTAATATAGTAATCATAAATATCCACGCAGGGTTTACCTAACTCTCTTAAGTACTCGATTACCTCTTTTGATATTCTGTTCTTCCCTGCTACGAGTTCAGTTACTGTGGAAAGCTTTTCGTACATAAATTCGGCTTCAGTGGTAAAGATTAGCTCTTTGAAAACCTTACTGACATTTTCTAATGCTTTTGGAAGCACCTGTTCTTGCAGAATTTGTAAAGGCCTCATACTACTCTCAGAGATTTGCCTAGAAGTTCGTCCTTTAGAGGTTCGTTTTGCAGAAGGAAATCTTAGTGCTTCATTAAGGAAATAATCATAATACACTTGGCCTTCTAGTAAAGATTCTTCTTTGTCGTACTGGATTTTGCTTATGCCATACAGGCTGGCTTTGTTTGCTAGTAATAAGCTGTATATCTCAGTTGCTTGGTGAGTTACCCCTCCAAGTATGGTTATGTTACTCCTATATATGGAAAATAACTTTTTGACGAGTTCTGCCTCTGTCCGCATCTTTGTAGTAGCAAACGATGTTTTAAATTGAGATTGTTTATAAGATGTTATAAGCTCAGCTAGTGTTTGAGTGTTTTCAGGTGATATCAATGAAGTTGGTGAAACAATTTGATTTATGTGTGCTTGATTTGGATTTAGATTATTGCTAACTCTCATAATTAAACAATACCAAGGATAAATTAATATAACCAGTTAGATTATATATCCAGTTGTTTTTCTTAATCAGCTAATAAATCAAACTTTATTAACATTTAATTGTTTTTATCCTATAGCTATATAGACTTATTTGAAATATAATTTACTATTTTCTATTGATTGGTTTTTAGTATGCCAGCTTTATTGAAAAGGTCTTTGCGACTAGCATCAAACCTAATATTCGCATCGTAAAGACCAACAGGTATTGAAGAGAATTTGAAAAAATTTGTTAATGGTGGTTCATCCTTTGTCTTTAAATCTGAACAAGTAATTTTTATAATGTTTCCATCTTTAAAGTCAATTATCATGCTTAGTTCAACTGTTGCTCTGTAACCCTCTTCGAGTACAGGCCTAAAGTCTGGTGGGATTAAAAAGCCTGACAGACTTAACTGATCCTTTATTAATTTGTTATCAAAAAATTGCGAAAAATCTCCCGTGTTAAGTGGAAATGTTTGAGAAACCTCAGATATGCTAATATCGTTAGTTTTCTTTCTAAGAATAAAATCAACTTTAGATTTATTGTTTACTATCTCCTTGGATGTTCCACTGTCATCAACAGTTGGAGCTATATTTTTTTCTACAAAAGTATATGTTCTGCTAAATTCAATATTATATTTCCCAACTGGTATGTATGATGTAATTTCTAAAATATTTAAATCTTGGGGTGTGGTTTGTGAAGATTGAATCGTTTCATTTAAACTGATAGATTCCCTGGGCTTTGAAACTACCATTGTTTGTGATGTTGGTGTTGGAGTAGGATCAGCTAAATCTTTAATGATAATATTGTTTTTGCTTGAGATACTAAATGTGTTAGGTAAGTTATTTTGATTTGCAGCAATATTTATGCTGGATAAAGTACTTGAATTGGTTTTATTAGTAAAAGGAGAAATAGCTGATTCAATGCTACTTGTTGAAAGAGTAGTTTTACTAAAAGTATTATTTAGTTCAATTGAATCGGTTAATTTAAATGTGTTCTTCTTAATAGGGGATCTTCTTGTGGAGAGACTTCCAAGGTTTAAGTTGGTTCTTAAGTTGTATGAATCTAGGAATAATTTTTTAGATGAATCATTATTGATTTCAGTGGGAGAGGATTTTGATGTTAAAGAGGTCTCAAGTTTGAACAGGTATTCATGATTTAACTTGGTGAAAATATTTGCCGGATAAAAAAACAGTAGATTTATATTGCTTGGGAGAACTGAACTATTGTTTGGAAAAAATGCAAAGCTTGTATTGCATCCTGGTATTTCTCTTTTGCACGTAGGTATACCTATAAGTTCATCTTCACATTTGGGATCACCTTGACTACAGGATATATTTCCACTTAAGCAAACTGGTAGTTCTATATTTTCCTCTGAGATTGAAATAGTACCAGATGAACTTGAAGTTGACTCTGATAATGAACCTGACGATGATGATAAGCATCGCACATTATTTTTAAAAGCATGATTAAACCTTATAACTGCTTGCACATTATTGTTTGTAAATGAACAATCTGAAGCTTTTATATTATTCTTAGTTTTAGTGGTGCTTACAATGCAAAATTCTCCAAGCATTAAAAGGTTTGCAACGGTTATATTCTCACTATTGGGTGGCTCTGAAATTGTTTCAGTGACTAAGCTGTCAGAGCTGCTTGGTGTGTTGATTTTAATTTCAGCAAAATTGAAAGTATTGTCAAGTTGCTGAATATCGTTTGGAGTAGAAATTGCTACTGAGTATAATTCACTTAGTTTTTTAAGTGAAACCTTAAAACTTGTATCAGTATTAATCATGATATTGTTGTATATTTTAAAGGCGACAGAATCAGGGCAAAATGCTTGACTTTGATCTAGGTTAAATGCAGTAATGGCATCATCACAAAATGGCATAACTTCTTGGATGATTGAATAAGACTTTTCAGGATCTACTAAGCTAAAGATTGTATTGTCTCTAAATGTAAAAGTCTCTATTTCAGTTCCGTCAGTTGCAAAAACCCTTATTTTTGTATTATCGTCTTTAATTTTTGGAGATGGTTGTAAGTGTAAAATCACTCCTGTTTTATCTAAGGAAAGATTTTGAGTTACTTTACTTGAATCAGAGTCAAGTGTAAAGCTAACATTCTTTTCAAGCGCTCTTGAATTTATTGATAGAGACTGAAATTCCTGAGGTATTGGGAGTTGAATTTGACTTGTTGCAGTTATACCAGTTAATAAGATAAACACTATTGTAATTATTAGTGAAAGTATCCATTTTCTTCTTTTTTTGCTTTTAGTGTTAGGGTTTAACAAGGCTTTCTTTTTGCATTCAGTTGTCTACAGATTTAAAGGATACTTTGTTTAAACAATTAATTACTTGGCTTAAATTCAGCATCAATAATATCGTCATCAGGGTTCGAAGATTTTTTTGCACCAACTGGTTCCTCTTCTGTAGGTTTGTTTTTTGTTTTTTGTTGTTCAGTCTGTGATGTTTTTGTTGCTAAATTATAAGCAGCCTCTTGCAATTCTTTTGTAAGTGACTTAATTTTATTTATGTCAGCCTTGTCTTTTATTGACTGCCTAAGCTCACTTAACAACTGCTCGGTCTTAGATTTCTCAGCAGTTGGAGCATTATCTTTTAACTCAGATAGTTGTCTTTCTACACTATAGACTAAACTATCAGCTTTATTTCTTTCTTCAATTTCTTCTCTTCTTTGTTGATCTTCTTTAGAGTTAGCTTCTGCAGCTTTAACCATTTTGTCAATCTCGTCCTTGGCTAGATTTGTAGATGCGGTAATAGTAATCTTTTGTTCTTTTGACGTTGCCTGGTCTTTTGCAGTAACACTTAAAATACCATTAGCATCTATATCAAATGTAACCTCAATCTTTGGAATACCTCTTGGGGCAGATGGAATACCTTCTAAGTGAAATTCGCCAAGTAGCTTATTGTCAGTAGCAATTGGCCTTTCACCCTGAAAAACTTTTATGTCAACTCGTGTTTGATTGTCATCTGCAGTGCTGAATGTCTCAGATTTACGAGTAGGTATTGTAGTATTTCGTTCAATTAATTTTGTGAATACACCGCCAAGAGTTTCAATTCCAAGACTTAAAGGAGTTACATCTAATAAAACAACATCTTTTACTTCACCAGCTAATACTCCAGCTTGAATTGCAGCACCTACTGCAACCACTTCATCTGGATTTACCCCTTGATTTGGTTCTTTTCCTGTTAATTCTTTTACTAGTTTGACAACTGCAGGAATTCTTGTAGAGCCTCCTACTAATACCACTTCATCAATTTCACCTGTAGTTATTTTTGCGTCATCGAGTGCTCTTTTTAAAGGACCTTTTACTCTTTCAAATAGATCATGGCACAAATCTTCAAACTTAGCTCTTGTTAGTTTCATCTCCAAATGCTTTGGACCATTTTGATCTGCTGTGATAAATGGAAGGCTAATAGTAGTTTCCATAAGGGATGAGAGCTCAATTTTTGCTTTTTCTGCAGCTTCAGTTAGTCTTTGGAGAGCCTGTCTATCTTTTCTTAGATCTATACCTTCTAATTTTAAGAATTCATCTGCTACCCAGCTGACTACTTTTTGGTCAAAATCATCACCACCTAGTCTGGAATCACCACTTGTGGCTTTAACTTCAAATACACCATCTCCTACTTCTAATATGCTGACGTCAAATGTTCCTCCACCCAGATCGAATACCAATATTGTTTCATCTGCTTTTTTATCAAGCCCGTAAGCAAGCGCTGCTGATGTGGGCTCATTTATTATTCTTAAAACATCTAAGCCTGCAATTGTACCTGCGTCTTTGGTTGCTTGTCTCTGGCTGTCGTTAAAATATGCTGGTACTGTAATAACAGCAGCAGTAATTTTTTCTCCAATATACTTCTCTGCATCTTCTTTGAGTTTTCTTAAGGTCATTGCTGATATTTCTTGAGGTGTATATTCTTTCCCGTCTATTTCAACAACTACAGCATTATCTTTTCCTCTTTTAGTTTTATATGAAACGTATTTCCTTTCTTGTTCAGTTTCATCATAGGTGTGTCCCATGAACCGCTTAATACTTGATACAGTTTTTTCTGGATTTAATTCTCTTTGTCTTTTAGCAATTTGCCCTACAGCTCTTTCCCCAGATTTTAAAAATGCAACGACTGAAGGAGTAGTTCTATTACCTTCTGAATTAGGAATAACTGTAGGTTTCCCTGCTTCCATTACAGCGACTACTGAATTTGTAGTTCCTAAGTCTATTCCAACAACTTTGGCCATTATTATTACTCCTTTTTGTTCTTACCTTGTTTATTGCTTAAGTTCTACTATAGTTATAAGATGAAATTAAGGAAAATCCTTGTCTATTCATGTTGTTTTAATTTTTTAACACAGTTTCTTTTATATTTAGCTTATTTAGGTATTAAACTATACAGTCATTACCATTCATTAACTAACTAAATATAATAGCCATTTCTTATAAATACATAAGTAGAAGTAATTTTTTGTTTAAATAAATCAGATATTTTGAATACTTATGTATAACTATATAACTTTATGTTTTCTTTATAAATCTGAATTACCAATACAACTTCCTCTTTTTTTTTATTGACTGAGTAGTTCTTTCAAAATTATAAACTTCAAACAAATCACCTTACTAAGAATTATTGTCAACTAATTAATAGTTATTATTCTTTAGTTTATGCTTTAAAAGTTAATAACTAAAACGTAAAATATAAAATTAAAATTATTTAGTTACTAGCGTGAGATGAAGTTAATAAGGTTTTGAAATAAGAAGGAGAAATAGGAGAAAGAAAATGTCTTATACGATAGTTAGTGATGTTTGTGAAGCAAAATCAGATTGTATACCTGTATGCCCAGTAGATTGCATACACTGGATCAAGGATAAAGCTTGGACTAATACAAAAGGAACAGCATCGACATATATTGATAATGAAACTTGCATAGATTGCGGTGCATGTCTTGCTGCATGTCCTGTAGAAGGTGCAATTCTTGATGAGTGGAAGCCGGAACTACAAAAGCTATAAGTTTTCATTTGCTTTTTTATATAAAGGATCTGTCTAAAAACAGATCCTTTTTTATTTGGAATTAACTTGAGATTAGTCTTATCCCTGTTTGGTTTGCTCAAAGTCATGAAGAAGTGCTTGAGAAGATGAAGAACCTTTTAGGATTAAATTATGTAACCTCTTTTTTTATGAGTGATTTTACTTCATCAATTGGAATACCACTAATGATTTTAACCTTACCAATTTCTTTGTGTGGAAGTATAAATCTAAGTTTGCCATCTTTAATTTTTTTATCATGGAGCATTGACTGAGTAATTTTGTTTAGTTTTGATAATTCTGTAATCTTTGTAGGCAAGCTGTATGAAGAAATTAAATTGATTATTGAAGTTACTAATGATTCTGAGAGTAGTTTGTGATTTTGTGCTAACTTGCTTGCTAAACACATGCCAATGCTAACTGCTTCCCCATGAGTATATTTTTTATAATTGTAAGCTTGCTCAATTCCATGTGCAAACGTATGACCCAGATTTAGTATGGCTCTTAAGCCTGATTCTCTTTCATCTTTACTTACTATATATGCCTTGATAGAAACAGAGTGTGTGATGATCTGTAGTAGAGATTTTGTCTTGAGTTTTAAAATATTATTTTTATTTGTTTTAAGAAAATAAAAAAATCCACTTTTTGAATAAGGATTTCTTGCAGTCTTTTCAAGTAGCGCATACTTAAGTACCTCTCCCATGCCAACCAGAAATTCTTTTTTTGGTAATGTTTTAAGACAGTTGGGATCAATTAGTATGGTTTTTGGCTGATAGAATGTGCCAAGCAAATTTTTCCCATCTGGTATATTTATTGCTGTTTTTCCACCAACTGCTGCATCGACCATTCCAAGTAATGTCGTTGGAATACAGATAAAGTTTATGCCCCGATAATATATAGAAGCAGCAAATCCAGTTAAATCGCTGATTACACCACCACCTAATGCACAAAAAGAATCACTTCTTTCAAACTTGTTTTTAATCGCAAAACTAATAATTGTAAGTAATGAGGTTAAGTTTTTATTTTGTTCTCCTGAAGATAGGACTAAGACAAAAATGTTGAAACCATGTTTAGATAAATCTTTTGTAGTCTGATTGATGAATTTTTTTGGAACTTTGTCTTGGGTTACAATTAATATTTTTTTTCCTATGCTTAACTGTTTAATATATTTCCCACATTGGGATAAAATATTTCCTTTTATGAAAATATCATAGCTTTTATCTTTTAGACTTACTGTGATTTTTTTGTTATCCACGATTAAATTCCTGCATCAAAACCTGATGCTTGTCTGTTTGTTTCTAAAAGCCCAATGATTTCATCTGCTATGTCATTTATTTCTTTATTCTCTGTGTCAACCTGAAAATCTGCCTGTGCATACATAATTTTTCTTTCATTTGAAATTTCTTCAAGCTTTTTAACCGGATCTTCTTGATTTAACAAAAGTGGCCTTATTCTTTTTCCAGCAATCCTCTTATATAGAGTATCAGGAGATGCGTAAAGTGCAATTATCCAGCCTGATTGTTTAAGATACTTGAAATTCTCAAGATCTTTGATTACACCGCCACCTGTTGCAATAACTATTCCAATATACTGTGATACCTTCTTAATGATTTCCTTTTCAAGTGCTCTAAAAGTGCTCTCGCCGCTCTGGTCAAAAACCTCTGCAACGGTTTTTCCAAATTTTCTTTCGATAAACCGATCCGTATCAATAAATCTCCTTCCAAGCTTTTTTGCAATTGTTCTGCCAATAGCTGACTTTCCTGAACCCATCAGTCCTATTAAAACTATATTTTTTGCTTCGTCAATTATTTCCATAATTTTCTCTTTAACTTTTAAACTGTAAAATTTTACAACTTTTTTACAAGATTTTGTTATTGATAAAGAAGAATTAATTCTATATGATTAAGCTGTTAGTCTGTCATCATTACAATATAATTAACCTTTACAACTTGTATATGAATATGAAAGTTCCAGAAGATTTTACTAAAACAAATATTGGTAGTAAGCTCCAAGTAAACAACAATGTTAATTATGGTGCAAATGAGGATAATTATCTTCTTCTTCCGCAATCTCAAGAAGCAGAACAAGCTGTACTAGGTGCCGTATTAGCACAAAATGATTGTCTGAATAAAATAATTGAAACCTTAAAAAATCCTAAAGCATTTTATAGACCTGCTCATCAAATTATTTATGATGCAATTTTAAGCTTATATGAAAGAAATGAAGCTATTGATCCGTTGACTGTATCTGAGTATTTGCAAAATAAAGGCAACCTTGATGAGATTGGTGGGAGGTATTATTTAGGATTGCTTTTATCACATGCTCCGCTGGCAATTAATGCGGAAAGGTATGCACAAATAGTCATTGAAAAATCATTACTGAGAGAAATTATTTTTGCAGGCAATCAAATTTCAAGAATTGGATATGAAGAAGACCAGGCTGATTTTGCGATTGAAAAATCTGAGCAATTGATTTTTAATTTGGCGCAAAAGAGAACAACCCAAACACTTATACCGATCAGTAGTTTGGTGAATGATACATGGGAGAAATTAGAACAACGAGAACAAAAAAAAGGTGAGCTTTTAGGGCTGGATACTGGTTTCTATGATTTTAATTCTCTTACATCGGGTTTGCAAAAATCAGATTTAATAGTAGTGGCAGCAAGGCCCAGTATGGGTAAAACAGCACTTGCACTAAACATTGCTGAACATGTTGGAGTAGCATTAAAAAAAGTTGTAGCAGTATTTAGTTTGGAAATGTCAAAAGAGCAAGTGATTCAAAGAATGGTTTGTACAAGGGCTGGAGTAGATGCTACAAAGATGAGGTTTGGTCAACTTGGTCAGGATGATTGGACCAAACTAGGTGTTGCGTTCGGAGATTTAGGAGATGCACAAATTTATGTAGATGACACTGCTATTTTAACTGTTATGGAGATGAAAGCAAAATCAAGAAGACTAAAAGCAGAGCTTGGAAAGCTTGACCTGATTATAATTGACTACCTGCAGTTAATGGAAGGACATAGATCTGATAATCGGGTGCAGGAAATCTCTGATATTTCAAGAGGTCTAAAAGCTTTAGCAAGAGAAATAGATGTACCAGTTATTGCTATAAGCCAGCTTTCAAGAGCTGTAGAGGCAAGGCAAAATAAAAAACCGATGTTGTCTGATTTGCGTGAGAGTGGTTCTATAGAACAAGATGCAGATATTGTTACATTTATTTATCGTGATGAATACTATAATCCGGATACTACAAGCAAAGGTGAAGCAGAGATTATTATTGCAAAACAACGTAACGGACCTACAGGACGAATCACATTATTGTTTCAGCCAAACATTACAAAGTTTAGAAATCCTGCAAGGACTTTTGTGTAATTATGAATCCATGAGTTCATTTTATTATGAAGGTCCTTTATTTATGTAATTTAGCAGTCTTCAAAATAATTTCAACAAGCTCATCGTATTTAATGCCAGCATGTGCGGCTTGTGCTGGGAGATCGCTTGTATCTGTCATGCCAGGGAGTGAATTTATTTCTAAAAGGTATGCATTATTGTCTTTATCAAGAATGTAATCAACTCTTCCAAAAGAAGAGCATCCTACTGATGAAAATATTTTAATTGAAATATCTTCAATTTTTTGTATGGTCTGCAAGTCTAACTTTGCTGGCAAAATAAATTCAGTCATTCCTTTTGTGTATTTTGCAGCATAGTCATAAAACTCATTTTTTGGTTTTAACTCAAGAATTGGTAAAGCTTTGAATCTGTTTTCAATTTCAAGAATGCTTACTGTAAGTTCTCTGCCAGAGATATATTCTTCGATTAAATAGTCAGCTTCATCTAAATTTATATTATGTAACTTATCTTCAAGCTCGCTCAGGCTTTTAATTTTATAAGTGTTTACACTGGAGCCATCGCCCCTTGGTTTTAAAAATATTGCTTTATGTTTGTGGGAAAGCTCATTCCATATTGTTTTTAAGTCTAAGGAAGTCTCGTTTGATTTTTTTAATAGATATGCTTTTGGATTTAAAATTGCATTGCTTGTTGCTATTTGTTTTGTCAGCCATTTATCCATGCTTATAGCACTTCCTGTAACAGATGAGCCAGTGTATGGAATTTTTAGCCATTCAAGTATTCCTTGGAGAGAACCGTCTTCTCCATATTTCCCGTGAGTAACTAAAAACGCTATTTCTATCTTGTCTTTTAATTTAAATAAATCTTCAACAGATTTAATATCAACAAGCAATGTGTTTTTGTAGCCAAGTCTGTTAAATGCATTAAAGCAGTTTGATCCGGAACGTAAGGATATTTCCCTTTCACTTGATATGCCGCCGCAAAGTACTCCGATTTTAGTTTGTTTTGTTATCTCCATATTTTTATATTGTAGCTTAAGGTGTGAGGTACAATAATTAATGATTTCAAATTTAGATACTAAGGAATATTAATAGACAAGCTAAGAATACTCTGATTGCTGCAATATGAGATTTTTCCGATAGAAAAATATGCAAAGGACCTGTAGTGAAATAAATGAAAAGATAAAAGCTGGTAAAGCTTCTGTACTTACTGCGCTAGAAGCTAAATCTTTAATTGCTGAAAAAGGTTTCAAAACTTTTTTAAATACAGTTGATATTGTTACAACGGCTAGTTTTGAAATGAATACAAATTCAGTTTTGTACTTAAATTTTGGTCAGACTGATCCACTTATTTATTTTTCTGAGGTATCTATTAACAATGTTCCAGCATATCCTGCAGGACCAACTGATTTGGTTTTGCCTTGCGTTTCTTTTTCAAAAGATGATCATAAGTATAGTGGAGCTAATGTTTTGGAAGAATTGATAAAAGGCAATGATTTACACCTGAAAGCTATTGGTAGAAATCTTGAAGTCTTTCCAAATAAAGAATTTGAAACCTGGTTTAATTTAAAAAACTTGAACCATGGACGTTTATTGTTAAATCAAGCTGTTAATCAAAACAATATTGTGGCGACCAACTCTGGAGACAAAGATATAAATTCCCATATGGGTACACTGATTGCTCATCTGGAAAATTCCACATATAACTCCTCTAGCTGTTTAAATCCTCTTGTTAATGATCCTTTTTGCAAGACAATTGGTATTGGAAGCAGAATCTGGGTTGCAGGAGCAACTGGCTATATAGTAGGACATGGCAGTAATCACAACCCACTTCAAAAGAGAAATGATTTTAATGTGCCTGTTGGATCGGCAATTACATTATCAGCTATTGCAGAAATTGGAAACATGAATTCAAAATGGGTCCGAGGAGGGTTTTTAAAGTCTTTCGGCCCGGTATTATATATTGGCGTTGGAATACCGATACCTGTTTTAAATGAGGAGATTGCTTCTAGCATTGCAATTACTGATGACAAAATTCACTCAACAATTGTAGATTTTTCTATACCTCGCCGCACTAAGCCTACATTTGGGTTATGTACTTACAGTGAGCTGAGGTCAAGTACGGTTTTAATTAACAAAAAGCCTACTCTTTCAGCTCCATTATCTAGTATGGCAGGTGCTATTGAGATAACTCAGCTTGTAAAAGAATCCATATTAAGTAAAAATCTATTATTGTCTGAGCCAATATCAGCTATCAACATGAATGTAGAAGTTAAAAAACTTGACTCTAGATTGGCGGAGTTGGTTTAGATTGAAAAAGTAAAAAAATAAAAGTGAAATTTAAATTCTCTAAAATGCTAAATGTAAACCATATACTGAAACACAAAGTTTGCTTTTCTGTTCTTTTATTTGTATTTTTCTTTTTAAATTTATTTTTAACTTCACAGGCTGAGTCTGTTATTTCTGAATTGCTTAATTTACGGGCTGAGAACAATTCAATATTAATCGATGTTGCAAAAAAATATCCTGAAATAAAATTTACTCAACTTCATGAAAATAAGAATAAGATTTTAATTGAACTTTTGGATTCAAAGTATCATGATTCATTTCACTTTGATATCCCACTAAAGCAGGGTTTATTAAACGGATTAAATTTTTTGGAAGATGCTTCTATTGGTGAATCACAGAATCTAAGTGAACATAGGAAAGTCTCTATTTTGCTAACTTTAAAAGAGGGCTTAGGTTTTAAACCTAAAATTCAATCTACCCAAAACAATACTGTGTCAATTTTGTTTTTGCCGATAGAGAGCAATGTCTCGCAAAATCAAGCAAGCATTGTCTCTGATGATAAAAATTTAAATTCTAATGAGAACAATATTACTGAAGAATATAATAAGGCTGTAGGTGAACAGTTGAAAGGAAACCTGGATCAGGCAGAAAAATTATATAAAGAAATAATTTCTAAAGATACAAATTTTTATTTAGCCAGATATAATCTGTCAAAGATTTATATTGATAAACAGATGTATGAAGAAGCTCAATCAGTTTTAAATTCAT
Source organism: Candidatus Melainabacteria bacterium (assembly GCA_016201905.1). Taxonomy (GTDB): domain Bacteria; phylum Cyanobacteriota; class Vampirovibrionia; order 2-02-FULL-35-15; family 2-02-FULL-35-15; genus JACQBQ01. Next base: position 102,955 of record JACQBQ010000014.1, read on the forward strand.
TACTTAAAGATATTGGTGAATTGCCAAAAGGTACTGTTGAACAAAAACTACTCTCATTGATTCATAATACGTCGGGTTCAATTTGTTTGTTGAACGGTAATTATGATAAAGCTCTATCTAAATTCCAGGAGGTTATAGAGAATGATTCATCTTTTTATCAGGCTTACTATAACATTGCTTTGGTTTATGAAAAAGAATCAAAACTAAAAGAAGCAATAAAAAATTTAAAAAAAACAATTGAACTAAATTCAGCTTTTGCTGATGCATATTTTCATCTGGGCAGCTTAGAGCTTTTAAGCAAAGATAAAAGTGATGCAATTGCTAATTTTAAAAAGGTTTTAGAGCTTGTGCCAGGTACTAAAGTTGCTGAACTAAGCCAAAAGGAGCTAAGTAGCCTTGTTAAAAAATAAATCAAATATATTAGCTGAAACGAGTCCCTGTTGGTATTTTTTAAATACTAAAGTTAATGATGGCTCTTTCAACATGTCATGTGATTTGCTTCTCTTAAATAGGCTATTTGAAGGTGTTTTAGACTTACCACTTTTACGCGTTTATGGATGGAATGAATCTACATATTCTATTGGTGCAAATCAAAAATATACTGAACCTCACCTTTCAGAACATCCTGTAGTTAAGCGTATAAGCGGTGGTCAAGCGGTTTTGCATGGTAATGCAAATAATGAGCTAACTTATTCAATTGTCATTAAGTGTCAAAAGAATTTTAAAAAACTGTATGAAGATATTGGAGAGTTGCTAATTCTTTTTCTAAGTAAATATGGTCTTAGAGCTTCTATAGGTTACTCTAAACAGAGTTATTTGAAAACTTTTAATTGCTTTGATTCCAAGACACCAGCAGATATAGTAGTGAATGATATTAAAATTATTGGAAGTGCTCAATACAGAAAAAAAGATTGTATCCTACAACATGGTTCTATAAAGCTAGATTTAATACGAAAATTGTCCCAAAAGGAGCTTTCGTTTGAAATGACTGCTTATGATTTGAAAAGTACATTTGAGAGATTACTGAAAATCAAATTTATCGATTATTCTTTAGTGACTACAGACTGTGAGAAAATAAACTATATAAGTGCTGCTTGATAGCTGAAAGTAAAACTATAAATTATGAAAGCAAATATTATTAGTAAATCTGAAGTAAGCCAAAACTATACGAAAGATTATGTAAAAGAGATTTATGATTTGCCGTTTTTAGAACTTCTTTTTAATGCACAGTCTGTTCACCGCTTACATCAGCCTATAAATAAAGTACAGTTATGTACTTTAAGTAATATTAAAAGTGGAAACTGTCCAGAAGATTGTAAGTATTGTCCACAGAGCTCTAGGTATAAAACAGAAATTGAAAAATATACACTATTATCAAATGATGAAATTTTAAAGCAAGCAATAAATGCAAAAGAAAATGGTGCAACCAGATTTTGTATGGGAGCTGCATGGCGAAGTGCACCTGATAATAGTGAGTTTGATGAGATTTTAAATTTAGTTAGGAAAGTAGCAAAATTAAATGTAGAGGTCTGCTGTACGTTAGGAATGCTATCTCAGGAACAAGCATATAAATTAAAAGAAGCTGGTTTAACTGCATACAATCATAATTTGGATACATCTGAAAATTTTTATAAAGAAATTATTTCAACAAGAACTTATAAAGATCGCTTAGAGACGATTCAGTATGTATCAAATGCTGGTATTCAGGTCTGTTGTGGTGGAATTATTGGTTTAGGGGAAAGTCAGGATGACAGAATTGAACTAATTAAAACACTAGCAAATCTTAATCCCCAGCCTGAGTCAGTTCCTATAAATGTTTTGATGAAGGTTAAAGGTACACCGTTAGAAGCTGAGGTTGATATTGATCCTTTTGAACTAGTTAGAACCATTGCAACTTCTAGAATACTTTTGCCAAAAGCTAAAGTCAGGCTTTCAGCAGGTAGGCTTAATATGAGCCATGAGCTTCAGGCTTTATGCTTTATGGCTGGTGCAAATAGTATATTTATTGGTGAAAAGTTATTGACTACAAAAAACCCGGATTTAAGTGATGATGAAGTATTATTTAAGAAACTTAAACTGGAAGCATTGTAGGTATAGTAAACCTCTGAAGTAATGTAATCAATCCGATTTTAATTAAAAGCGAGCAGACAATTTTTTGCGCAGCGAGTATAGGAACGCGCGCAGCAAGCAAAAAATTTAGTCTGCGAGCCAATGAAAATTGGGTTTTGAGATTTACCAAACTTTAGAGGAATACCATATTTTGCTGAAGGACAGAAAAATAATGAAATTAAAATGTTGGATCTTTGAGAGGTATTTTAAACCAGAGTCTTAAAAACTCACGTAATTGGCCAAGCACTCTAATTAACTTAAACTGTCCCCACAAAGAAATCTTGTCATTAAAAAGCAATACCCCAAATAAAAAGAAACCAAAGTAGTAAGGAATTAAAATAAGAAGCCTTACTGTAAACCTTACAAAATCAAGTAAAGGTAAGCCTCTTCCACCTTTTCTAACCGTTGAAATCCCATTTCTATAGTGCCAGCTTTTTATAAACTCTTTGCTCATACGGTATGTAGAAACAGGATGGTAAACAACTGCATTTGGATAATAAAATATTTTTTCATTTGCTCTAAGCAGCCTTGAGCAGAACTCAGTGTCTTCACATGGTATGCCACCATAACCAACCCTTCCTAGATCTTCTCTAAAACCTCCATGCTTTTCAAAAAGCTCTTTATAAATCCACATATTTGCACCAATTGGATTTGTTTCTTCTTTTGATAGTGGATAAAGACTTTCAGCCTTACCGTTATCATGCGCTGGAAATATTTTTTGGCTAAGTGAAAAGAAACCAATTAAATTAATATAGTCAGGCTTTTCTTTTTCCCAAAGTGGAACTACTCGTCCACCAAAAGCTTTATATGGGTACTTTGCTGTCGATGTAAGTATTTCATTAAGCCAGTTCTGCTCTAATACAATGTCGTCATCTATAAAAGCAATGATTTTACTACTTGCTAATTTAAGACCTTTATTTCTTGAAATTGCAAGCCCTTGCCTAGGTTCAAATTCATAGATTAGAAAATCACAGTTTTTTCCCTGTTCTAAAACTGTTTCTTTTGTCTCATCATTTGAATTATTGTCTATTAATAGTATTTCAAGATCATTTCTTGCTTGGGCTTTAACCTGTTTAATTAATTCTGACAACAATGGCTTTAAAAGTTTTGCTCTATTATAGGTACAGAGTAAAATAGTTAGGTATCTTGCATTATTCATATGACTTTATCAATATTACCTGAACAAAAATCTAATGAAGAGTTATCTCAGTGGCCCCGAAACTTAGATCAGTTTACACCACTAATGAGACAATTTCTTGAAATTAAATATAAACATGATTTAGACGTATTACTTTTTTTTAGAGTTGGGGATTTTTATGAAACATTTTTTGAAGATGCAAAAATAATATCAAAAGAACTTGAACTTACTTTAACGGGCAGGGCTGAAGCTAGCTGTCCTGGTGGAAAAGTTCCAATGGCTGGTGTGCCTGCTAAGGCAGTCATTAATTATGTTTCAAAACTTTTGAATAAAGGTTTTAAAGTAGCTGTTTGTGAGCAGATGGAAGATCCTGCTTTAGCAAAGGGTATAGTTAAGCGAGAAATTACAAAACTCCTTACGCCAGGTACTATTTTAGAATCAGAATGGCTGCCACAGAGCAGGAACAATTACCTCGCATCAATCTTTAAAGACAGTAAAAAAAATCAATATGGTTTTGCATATGTAGATGTTTTATGTGGTGAGTTTTGTTTTACAGTGCTTAGCTATGATGAGCTTATTTCAGAATTGAACAGGGTAATGCCTTCCGAAGTTGTTGTACCTGCTCTATATGAAAAGAAACAAAATCAAATTACAAAAGAAAAAGTTCTTGATATTGGTCTATTTATAAAGCAAAACTGGTTCTGTACAGGTATAGACTCTGAATATTTTAAAAAAGATTTTGCAGGTAAAATCTTAAAGGAAAAACTACAAATTATTTCTTTAAATAGTCTTGGTGGCGATGAATTATTGCTTGGACACATAGCAAGTGCAGCAATATTTGCATACATTGACAGTACTCAAATCCATGAAAAAACAATCTTTGAGCGGATTACGCCGTATCATCTTGGTTCATTTTTAAATCTTGATAAAACTACCAGAAAGAATCTTGAATTAACAGAAACTTTGAAGGATAAAAGTACTGAAGGTTCACTTTTATGGGCTATTGATTATACTAAAACGCAAATGGGAAGAAGGAGGCTTAGAAGCTGGATTGAGCAACCACTCTTAGATATAAAACTGATTGATTCCAGATTAACCTGTGTCGATGAACTTATAAAAAATAAATCAATATTTTATGATTTGCTAAATTGTCTTGAAAAGATATTTGATCTAGAAAGAATTAGCTCTCGTTTAAGTGCTTCAGCCCTTAATGCTAAAGAACTTATTGCTTTAAAAGATTCATTACTTCAAATCCCTTCTTTGGCTAATATTCTTAAATCATTTAAAATGCCATTTTTTCAAAAAATTATAAATTATCCTGATGAAATCAAATCTGTAGTAGATATTATTGAAAGTGCTATTTTAGACAGTCCTTCAAATGTGCTTACAGAGGGAAATCTGATAAAACCACAATATAATAACGAAATTAAACAGCTTAGAGAAATTATAGAAAATGGAGATAGCTGGCTTAATTCATTTGAAACTATAGAAAGACAAAGAACAGGAATAAAAAATCTTAAAATTGGTTTTAATCGTTCCTTTGGTTATTTCATTGAGATTAGTAAAGGTAATTTATCGCTTGTTCCTTCTGATTATATATGTCGCCAGACAATGGTAAATTCTTCAAGGTTTATTACAAATGAACTGAAAGAATTTGAGCAGAAGGCACTTCATGCAGATCAAAAAATTAAATCTCTTGAGTATGAAATATTTTGTGAGGTCAGAGAAAAGATAAAAAATTATTGTTCTGTTATTAGAGAACTTGCATTTAATGTTTCAGTGTTAGATGTACTTTTATCCCTTGCGCAGGCTGCAATTATAAATAACTACATAAAACCGATCCTTGAGGACTCTAAATTCATTGAATTACGTACTTCACGCCATCCTGTGGTAGAAAAAAAGATTGGCTTTAATGACTTTATTCCAAATAATTGTTACCTTGAGTCATCACTTGCCAGTAGCCCTAAACAACAACTAATGATTTTAACTGGACCAAACATGGCAGGGAAGAGCACGTATATGAGACAGATTGCATTGAATGTAATCCTTGCACAGATTGGTTCTTATGTTCCTTGTGATTATGCAAGAATTGGAGTGGTGGATCAGATATTTACAAGGGTTGGGGCCAGTGATGACATTGCAGCAGGACAATCTACATTTATGGTAGAGATGGTGGAAACCAGCAGCATTTTAAATAAAATGACAGAGAGAAGTTTGATTTTACTTGATGAAGTAGGAAGGGGTACAAGTACATATGATGGTGTAGCAATTGCATGGGCGCTTGCTGAGTATTTAGTTAAAAATAAATGTCCAAGAACTGTTTTTGCTACACACTTTCATGAATTAAATGGTCTTGCTGATTTATATGAAAATATTTGTAATTATCAGGTTACAGTAAAAGAAGAAAGTGGTCATGTGATTTTTCTTAGAAAAGTAATGCCAGGTGGTGCTGACAGGAGCTATGGTATTGAAGTTGCTAAGATGGCAGGCTTGCCAAAGGAATTATTGACAAGGGCACAGACTATAATGAGCGCTATGTATAACAAGTCTAAAACCCCCATAAAAAAAGAAACAATTAAATCCCAGATTGAATCAGGGCAGTTAAGCTTATTTAGTTAGAGTAATTAAAAGTTTTTAACCCAAATAATAAAAGTATTTGATAAAGTATTTCTAATGCCAAAAATTGAACATATAAACCCAAGCGATTATGAAATTGTCAATATTGCAAAAAGATTTAACGAGCAATATAAAGATATGAGCCTTTTGAATTTACTTGAATTAGCCTGGGATAATGACCAGCTTTCACGTACCTTTTTAGGAGAAGAACGGATATTAATCGAAGGAGCAAAACAAATTCCACCTTATAGATCAGGTGACCCAGCAAGCAGTTATATGAGTTATATTTATGTAGTTGGCCTTGCTCAAAGACGACTTAAGAGAGAAGGAAATGAATATGCACAGTTAGATCGCCTAATAACAAAAAATTTCCCACAATTAAAACGAAAAACTGTTTTACGGCATATTTCGGAAATCGCAGATGGATTATATAAAGCAGATGAGTCATATGGAACAAATTTTTTAAATTATATGATAGATCACCTTATTGATTTGTCTAGAGAAAAGAAAGAAGCATTTGATGATAAGGATGATGATGCCTCCATAGACATTGGCATAATTGATGATGAATTATCTTCAGGTGAGTATGGTTTTATTCTTACTGCTTTCGAAGCTGAAGAAATTACTGATTTATTTGCTAAAGCAGCTATGATTCCGTGGCGTAGAAATGAAAAAAAGTAATTATGATGATTATAGCTCTGCTGCTGCTAACTCCCCACGTTTAATAATTTCTTCTTTAGTGAGTTTTAAATCTTCAGACATTTCTTTGTAAAATTTTTCGTCGTATCTTCTTGTACGTATAACGATTGGCATTGGCATTGCATATCCAAACATTAAAACTTCTTGTTTTGGGTTTAGCTGTGACAAGACATCTTTTAGTGCTTTACCACTGGATTCTCCTACAAAGACTGCTTCAATATCCCTCTCATCGTTTAAAAGAAGAGTAGCCCTTGTGCCAATTTGTGAAAGTACTTCACTGTCAATGCCTGATGGTCTTTGATCGATTATTAATAGTGTAACGTTGTATTTTCTGAGCTCTCTTGCAATTGTTCCAAAAGTAGAAAACTTTGAAACTTGTGGTGAAAGAAATTTGTGGGCTTCTTCAATACATATAACCAGCCTTTTGGGCTGCTGGTATTTTGCTCTATCAAGCAAATACTCTTCCATCAGGTTCACATAAGCATTATGGATTTGCCTTGTAATAAGATTTGAAGCTAGTATATAACTTTTTAAATTATTCAAGCGCCCAAACTGCAGCACTACACTTTTACCGCTCATTAAAAAGCTTATGATTTTTTTTAAGCCATCAAAGCTTGTGACAGGTTTTAGATATTTTACTGAATCTACTAATGTATTTAATTTTCTTTGCAGTGCTAGTATAGAACCAATATTGGCTCCGTTTTTTTGAGAAAACTCTTCAATTTCTCCAATGCTCATTGTGCAGATTTTTGAAAACCAGTTTCTTTCATATTCTCTTTGAATCATTCTTGCATGGTCAATTGCAGCTTCAGACAAGCCAAGCTCCCCACGAAGTAATTCTAAATCCTCGATTTCTACCTGGTTATAACTAATAGTCAGATCAATAGCGTCTTTAAATGTATAACTTTTATTTTCAGGATCAAGGGTAAAAACCTCTACCTTATCATTAAACAATTGCTTTAAACCTTTTGCAGCGATTAATTCTTCATTTGTTCCCTGCCAGCCGTACTCATTGTGCATGTCAAATATTAAAAGACTAGCAATGTCTTTTTTTAGTATGCCTGATAGAAGTATCCTACTTAAGAAAGATTTTCCGGTTCCTGACTTGCCAAATACTGCATTTGATCTCTGAGCAAATTTATCGAGGTTTATACAGATTGGAATATCCATTTCAGCTGGATAGCCTATGTAAAAGTTCTTATTTAGTTTTTCTTCTTTGCCAAAGATTTGCTCAATATCTTCCTTTTCGGCTTCATATACGCTTGAGAAGTGAGGCGGAATTGTTTTTACTTTTGGTACAGGTTCATCACTTGTAATATTATTTTTTAAGTCAACCATTAGGTATGGTGTCAGATGGACGATCCCATAAACTGAGATTCCTTTTAAAACTTCTTTAACAAAAGCATCTTCTTTTGGAGGAATGTAGCTTAAAATCTTTTCATTATTAGTTTCCAGGCAAACATCTGTAACCATTGAAAAGTATTTTGTTTTTTCACCTTCAATAGTTACAAATTTTCCAATTCTAATATCTTCAATATCATATTCACTAGATAGTTTCAGTAATAGTCCTTTAGTAAACGAACCTGAGATAATTTGTCCAATTAATTTTTTCATTTTACAGAAGCTAAATCAGCAAAGTATTTGTCGTATTTGTCCATGAGAATGGGCTTTGGATCTACTATCATTGCTTTAAGGGTCCTTGCTAGTTCAACAGACTCTTTGCTGTCAGATGGAATATGAATGGTGTCAACATTTATTCTTAATTTAGATTTATCTTCACAGGTTAAACTGCCTGTTTGAATAATTTCTCTTGCTCTTCGAGTAGACTCTTCAAGCAAATTTTTCCCATCGATATTTGGACTAAACGGTAAAATCGTTCCATCTTTTCTATATCTTCTGCTGACTTGAACTTCTTGCCCCATTTTTATGTTTACATTGTCGCAGGCGCTGGTTAAAATTGGACCACTTAATCCAATCAATATAATCCACCTGCTGAATTCAGCTATTGCTTTTGCAACAGTCTCAGCTATAAGTAAATCTGTGTAAAGTTGTCTGTATAAAAATCCGTGGGTTCTAACATGTCTAATTTCTAAACCTTTTGAATGAAGTAATCCATGCAGTGCACCAAGCTGGTAAAGTACCAGTGCTCTTAGTTCATCTACACCAAGATACATTTCGTTTTGTCCATTGCCGATCAGATTATTGTATCCAATTAATGCGCCAATACTTGTGTTGTACTTCTTAGCAGCATCTATAGTTTTTGCCATAGTTAAGGGATCACCTGCATGTGTTCCACATGCAATGTTTATTGATGTTACATAAGGAAGTATTTGTTCTTCGTATGGATTTTGGTAGATTCCAAAACCCTGCCCTACATCACAATTTATATCTAAGTTTCGTTTTGCTATTCCAAGTGATGATGAGGAAGTTATAGGAGGTTTGCTTCTGTGGCGAGATCTGCTATTGTATCTTCTATTATTGTTCATTCTTTTCAATTTTTTGTTTCCTTTATTTTAGTGTTTATCTTCCAGTGATTCAATATAGTTTATTGCCATTGTAGCAGCTAATGAGCCATCTGAAGCTGCTGTTACAGCTTGTTTTAAGGGTGTTTCTCTTACATCCCCGGCTGCATAGACTCCCAGGACATTGGTTTCCATTTTTTCATTAGTAATAATTTTCCCACCTTCATCCATTTTGACTTTATTTTTAAATAACAGGGTATTGGGGTCTAAACCTACATATATAAATACCCCGTCACATGAAAAGTCTTTTTCTTCATTGGTTTGGATATTTTTTAATTTAACAGTAGTTACGCCATTTCCATTTCCTCTTATTTCTGGAACTACAGTGTTCCAGATGACACTTATTTTTGGATTTTTAAAAGCTCTGTCCTGAATTATTTTTTCTGCTCTAAATTTATCTCTTCTGTGTACTATAGTTACCTTGTTTGCAAATTTTGTTAAGAACGTTCCTTCTTCTACTGCAGAATCCCCACCGCCAACAACAATAAGTTCCTTTTCCTTAAAAAATGCACCGTCACAAACAGCGCAGTAGCTAACTCCTTTACCACTGTATTCTTTTTCTCCTGGGACATTAAGTTTTCTGTACTCAGAGCCAGTAGCGATTATCACTACTTTTGCACTAAAATTTCCTTTATCAGATTGAACAAGTTTTTTTTCTGTACTTAAATCAACATTTGTTAAATTACAATTGTTAATAATTTCACACCCAAATCTTTTAGTTTGCTCTTCCATAGCTTGTGCTATTTGTGGTCCGGTCATATGATCCATGCCTGGATAGTTTTCTACATCTTGAGTATTGTTTAATTGACCGCCTGGAATTAATTTTTCTAAAATCACTGTTTTCATGTTGCCGCGAGAAGCATAAAGCCCTGCAGCTAAACCGGCTGGCCCTCCACCAATAATCACTATGTCGTATTCTTTATAACTGCTGCTAGTCATATTATTTTTTCATTTAATTGTACTTTGTTTTTGCAAAAAAAATGTCGATTAGGACAAGAATTACAAGTTAAAAGTAATAGTTTAAACTATTCAAAATCTGACTTTTCTATAGCCATATGATGCACACCAATCTTTTTTAGAAAAGATTTAAGTTCTTCCTGCCTTTGTATCATAGTTTTGTAATATGATTCTTGGATTAATTTGTTGTCAGTATTAACAATACAACGCTGGTTGGTCTCCGGATCAATTATAGTGACATAACCGTTTTTTGGTAACTGAAAGTCTATGGAGTCGTAAATTTGAAATGAATAGATATTTTGTTTTTGTGATGTCTGAAAAATTGATTTTTCCCAATTTGTTAAGTTGATAAAGTCGCTTATCAAATAAACAAAACCTTTTTTGTGAAAATGCTTTTGAGTAAATTCTAGAGCCTTATATAGATTTGTACAAGTTGAAGGTATAGAAACTTTTTTATTTATATCGTAAATAAAGTTTATAAATGTTTGAAAGATAATGTTTGCTTGAGTGTTTGCATGCTCTATGGGAAATATGTAGTTTATGTCATGAGAAAAGAAAACCCCTCCAATTTTCTCACTTAGACGAGATGATAAGTTTAATAAAAAAGCGAACAATTGTACGAAAGAATCTAGCTTATTTCCACAAAGCATTGAATTGCTTATGTCAACTAAAAAATATGAGGTGATTTCTTTTTCGGCAAAATATTCTTTAGTATGTAATGTCCCTGTTTTAGCTGTTGTGCTCCAGCTGATGTGCCTTAGATCATCACCCATCTTATATTCTCTTATCTCGTTAAAGTCAAATCCAGTGCCCACCTTTGTGCTTTGAAATGGACCAGCCAGTAAAGATTCGATTTTTTTAAGCTTGCTTTTATTTAGATCTATTTGCCTTATAAACTCTTTTAGTGAACATTGTCTTTTTGTTTCATGTTCAGTTAAGGCTAAGTTCTTTAGCAATGACCAGTTTTTGTATTTCATTTGTTCCTTCATAGATTTCAAGAACCTTTGCATCACGATAAGCTTTTGAGACGAAAGAGTCTTCATTTAAGCCCCTGCCTCCAAATATTTGAACTGCATTTGTTGAATGTTTTTGAGCTGCATTTGTACAAAAATACTTTGCCATGCTTGATAGCTTGTTTAATTCAGGCATTGTATTTTCCTGTGCCCATGTAGACTTGTATAAAAGTAACTTACATAAGTCTAAGTCTTTAGTCATATCGGCTATGTACCATTGAATTGCCTGATTTTCTGATATTGATTTCCCAAATTGATTTCTTTTTGTGCTGTAGCTGACAGATTCATTTAAGATTCCCTCTAAGAGTCCAATGGCTTGACTGGCACAAAAGATTCTTCCAAGTGTAATTGTACTTAAAGCTATTTTTATACCATCGCCTATATTACCTATCTGTTGCTCTTCATTTACTGATAGATTTTTAATTATGATTTCATTAGATGGCGAAATTTTAACCCCTAGTTTTGGTGTGTCACTTGATATTTCTACTTCTTTTGAATCTGAGTGAATTAAAAAGCAGGTAATTCCTGACTTATCTTTATGTGATTTTGTCTGTGCAAAGGTAATAATTACATCACTTATAGAGCCGCTGCTTGACCAGATTTTGTGACCGTTTATAATCCAGTTATTGTTTTCTTTTTTTGCAGTTGTATTAATCATGCTTATGTCTGAACCAGCATTTGGTTCGGTTAGTGAAAAACAACCAATATGTTCCCCTGAAACTAATTTGTTTAAATATTTATCTTTTATTTTTTGATTTGCATATTTATTTATGATTTCAATACAAGTAAATTGAGTTAAAAGAAATAAGCCAAGTCCTGGTTCTAACTTGCATACTGCTTGTGTAAGTAAAATATTTTCAGTAAAGTTACTTTCTTCTTGTATGAAGGATTTTTTATATAAAGACTTCCATAAATCTTTTAAATTTATTTGCTTATTACTTTTAAAGTAATCTTTTATATAATTTTCGACAGATGCTTTAAAGCTTGTGTATTCATTCGTCAAAAGTGTTTGCATGATTTGATTATAGTTTATATTATCTCTGAATTTGAGAAAGAGACTGGTTAATAGTAGAGCTGATTTCTAAAAATTTATGAAAGCAGTAATCTTTTTTCTAACTCTTCTGAGATTTCATACAAATCAATAAGCAAATTTCCAGTTAATGCAAAATCTTCTACTTCCGGATCGATTTGAAGTATTCTTCCTTTTACTGATATAAGTCCGCTTAGCAGGCTCTTTGTATCTATGCCTTGCCAGCTTTCATAGGTTCTTTTTTGAAAAAATTGCGCCATCTTTACCCTCTTACTCACTTCTTAACTTTTTTGCGTCATTCTTACTGCTGGGGTTTGGTCTATCCCTCTATTTAATTTCTTTCATACCCAGATCTCTTTAAAAAGTGGTATATATAAAATTAAATAGGTCGAGAGGTGGATAGAAATTTGTAATTTTGTTTACAATTTTTACTAACAAAAAGATGAAAAATATTTAAAGTTCATTAGAGATAACCCACTATGACAACATCAGTTTATTTATCAGGGCCACCAAGTGCTGTAAATGATTCTTCTTTAGCGTTTTCAGCAGACTGGAAGGCTTATGCTGCAAGTACTTTTTTAAAGTCTGGCATTACTGTGGCTAACCCTATAGAGCTAGACCTAACTGGTTTTGTAACAAATGTTTCAGATCAGGCAAATTTCTCCTCAGTAAAACATTCACTGTCATTAATCGATCGTGCTGATTCGCTCTTAGCTAACTTAACTCAAATAAATGAATCAGTAACAATGGAAATGTTTTATGCACACAGGCAAGGGAAACAGGTTGTAGTCGTAGGTAATGAACCTTTTAGTCCATGGGTAATGTTTCATTCAGAAGCAAGGTTTCAGAAATTAAGAGAAGCGCTTGATTATTTGGTTTATCAGCCGTCAAGTTTTGATACTATAACGTGGTCGACTCAGTTTGAGTCCCAGCTTAAAAGACGCTCAGAGCAGTATCCTCCAGAAGGTGAATTAGATTTTGAATATTATGGAGGACTTTTGCCAATACTTGTGCTTGCGCCTCATGCAGCTGCTTACTTTAAAGACGGTAATTTATATCGCTCAGAATCTTATACTGGAGCGCTAGCAGTTTTGCTAAATAAACTTACTGGCTGTCACTCACTGATAACTTCTTACTGTGTGGCTGCTGATCCTGTTTACTACCTGAGTTCGCCATATGTAAAATTTTTGTGCCACTTAATAAAAAAGGTTGATATTAAGCTGGTTCTAGTTCTGCATGGTACAGAAGATTGGAATAATCCTCATGATTTGATTTTGACATCCTGGAATAAAAACTCATTGATAGATAAAGCTGAATATTTTAATTTATTAATAAGCTTATTAAAAGTAAAAGATTTTAAAGAAATAGGTTTTGATTCAGGTGATATTTTAAGCAATTCAAATAAGACTGTAAGTCATTTGCTTTTTGAAGATTTGAGTATACCTACAATGAAGATTGATGTTCACAAAAGATATAGATTGCCTAAGTTACAACCTGCTCTTTATATGAACCTTCACACAGTGCTTGCTCAGTTTTTAATGCTGTTGGGTTCCAAAAGCTAGTGGTTTAAGTTTTTGCTCAAGCATATTTTTTTATAGATTTGCAATAGTCAGCGTATAATTCACCTATTGTTTTTTTTAATAATGGATGATGAAAATCTTTACAGAGCTCCATAAGTGGAATTAAAACAAAATATCTTTTATGTAACATAGGATGAGGTATGGTTAATTTGTTAGTGTTTAGAATCTCATTGCCATAGAATAAAATGTCCAGATCAATAGTTCTTGAGGTTTTTTTTCGTGAGTATACTTGCTCATGTTTTGTTATTCTGCCTAGTTTTTTTTCAATCCTTTTGCAAAGCCTAAACATTTGTATAGGGGTTAATGATGTTAAAAGCTTTATTGCACCATTTAAAAAGTATCCAGATTTTATTCCTTCCTGTGGTGGATTTTTTAGCATGTTTGATATGCTGAGAATTTTAATTTGCTTGTGATTTGAGAGAAGTTGAATAGCACAAGATATGTTTTTTTCTTTATTGCCTTTATTTGTTCCTATTCCAAGGAAAACAATCTTTTCAATAGCAACATTTTGATTTTTTAATCTAAGCATTTTTATTCTTAATGTTTAATTTATATTTTTTGTTAAGAGCCTTAATCTTAACCAATAATCCCGAATTTTGGAAGAATTCTAAACCATTACCAGCTCTGAGTTATTTTTTTATTACTCTTAACTTTTATTGATAAACTTATTTCAAATAAATTTAAGAAAGTCTTTTGAATTCGACTTGACTTAAAAAGTTAAGATTTAGTAAAGTGTAAGTATATGGCTTGTTTTATTTAGAGTCTTATTAAAGAATCCAAGAATGTAATTAAAACTAAATAAATAAAAGCAATAACAGTAGTGATTCTATTTAAGAAAGAGGATATAAAATGAAAATCAGTCTAGAGCAAGCATTTACGATACTTGGTAAGCGTACAGAAAAACTAGAGAACGCTTTAGCAAGTCAAAGTGGTAAACCACCAGAACAGGTTTTAGATGAGTTCTTACAGTTGCCAGAAAATGAAGATGTAAAAACAATAATAACAAAAGAATCTTACCCAGCGGTTATAGCAAGGCTTGAGCAAGCAAAGCAGCCAGCTGTTGCTACACCAACACCAGAAAGTTCACCTATACCTCAAGAAGCAGAATTAGTAGGATCAGCAGAACCAGCAGATGAACTTACAGAGGAAGAGATAATTCAATTTATTAGTAATGGATCAAGAGATGAAATAAATGAAGCAGTCCAAAATGAGGATCAAGCGACTCTTGATAACTATAGAAATGTGCTTTTTCAAGCAGATAAAAAAGTCCTAAATAAAGATTCGGTTGATGAAGATTTGCGCGTGAAAGCAGATGAGCTTAAGAAGGCATTACCACCAGCACCAAAATCAGGTGATGATGAAGTTGGTCCAGAAAATGGTGTAAAGCCTGAGGGTTCTGATGATAAAACTAAAACAGATAAAACAGAAGGTGGTATTCCTTGGGCTAAGATTGGCTTAGGTGTAGTCAGTGGAATATTAACATTATTTGGATTTTCAAAATTGGGTGAAGGTTCAGGAAAGGGTGTAACACTTTTAGGAATCGTTGGCTTAGTTGCAACTGCTTTATGGGCAGGGCTTTGGAATACTGTCTCACAATGGATGGGATGGGATGATGAAAAAGCTAAGACTCCGACTTCAGATTCTAAACCGGAAGAACCAGCATCACCTCCAAAACCAGCAGCTGCAGAAGGATCAGCATAGCTTAAAAAGTTTTGAAAAGGCGGTGAATAAAAAATATTTAAAATCATATTTATAAATAATTCAAATATTTAATTCTCTTTTTAAAAACAAATTTTATGAGTATATTTATCACACCAACAGGTCCTAGAATAACTACACCGCTTCCTGTGAGAGGAAAAGCTGCTAACCCGGCTAGGGCAGCTGCTAGTACTGTAAACGATTACCTAAAGACTGGGACAAATACTTTCATGACAATGGCTAAATTATTTTCTGGTGGTATTTGTATGACCATTGGACTTACTGCTGAACATATACTTAAAGATTCCTGGCTGGATAGATTTTCTAAATTAATTGCACTCTTTGGAACAGTAATTCTGGGCTGGGGTGTATTTGATGTTTTTAAATTGTTTAAAAATAGTAAAGAAATAGAAATAGTACGTGAACCTTGTGAGCTAGCACCTAATAATAATGCTAGTTTTTGGAATAAGTGTAAAAAATCAGAAAGTAAATTATTAGCATTAGATCCAAGCTTTGCAAGTGATGACTTCTCTGGACTTATCTCTTCTAATACATCTGTCTCTAAACCAAGCATAGTAGGTAAAGCTGGTGAATTATTACGCTGTTATTCTGATGAAGAAATGATAGATCTTGTAAGTAAAGTTAAAGGTGGTTCTGAGCCAGATATTAAAGAAATATCTAAAGCACCAGTTAAGCTAAGCACATATAAAGATCGTGTTACAGAACTGCTTGGCTTTTGCAAAGCGAATCTATCTTCTGTAGCACCTGATGTCACTACAAGAATAGGCGAAATATTAGGAGCATCAGAGATAGATGGTAAGTATAAAGAATTACTTTCTGAGGATTTTGTTGTCATGTATAAATTTATAAAAGAATATAAAGAAAAATATGAAGAAGATGCAAGGTTTAGTGCATTAATTGGTGGTAAAGAAAAGATCGAACTTTTAGAAAAATCTCTTATTGTTAAAAGCGAAGGAGATACAAAAGAGGATACGCTTAAATACTTGTCAAGTCTTCAAGAAGCGGAGAATTATTTACAGGTTTTGCATAGAGTAATTACTTATGTTTTAGACCAATCAAATCTCACAAATCCAAACAAAGCCAGGAACGTAGTGATTCTTAGGCAGGCTTTAATATGTGCTTTTAATTTAGAAGGCAATAATTTAAATTCTATAAATAAAGAACTTAAAAAAATCCTAAATGGTGAAGAGGCTACAAAGAAAAAAGGTATTAAATCTAAATTAGAAGATTTAAAAAAACATTTTGAAAGTGAAAGAGTATCAAAAGTTTTACATGATGAAAACTTTGCTTTCAGAAAACAATCTGATCCTATAAAAGGTAATGAAGCATTAAGTGGTTTATACTGGTCAAGGTTTTCGGAATAAAGAACTTAATCGTCAGCTATTTTTTCTTTTTAGTATGTTTAGCTGATACAGTAGTGGTAATACCACCTCGTGCAGTAAAATTACCGGTTACTGAAATTTCTTTTGCATTTAATGCATTGTTTAAGTCATCCAGAATTTTATTTATAACATATTCATAAAAAATACCTTGATTCCTGTAGTTTAAAAGATAGTATTTTAGCGATTTTAACTCAACACATAATTTGTCAGGGATATACTCTATAATGATTGTTCCAAAGTCAGGCAAGCCAGTTTTTGGACAGACTGACGTAAATTCAGGACATGTAATTGTCACTATATAGTCCCTCTTGGGATAACGGTTTAAAAATGTTTCTAAGCCAATTTTGTTTTCTTTCTTTTTTGCCATTGTTTAGTATTATATAGCTAAATTAGTGAAGTAGGTTTATTTTGTAAATCTCTTAAGTAATGGGTATAAGGATATAAAAGGCTGCTTTCTCTGGACATGAAAAGCTAAAAAGTAGATAATATTAGACATGCCAAGCCAAAACAATAAAAAAAATGATAGTAGTGAACTGACGATTAAAGAAACCTCGTCTAAACTAGATCTTTCAGAATCTACTGTGAAAAAATATTTAAAAGATTTTGATCTAAAGATAGAAAAGGGTATAGGAAGCAAGGCTGTAATTTCTAATGAAACTTTTCAGGCTCTTTCGGAAATTGCCAAATTACGGGCAAATGGATTATCGATACAAGAAATAAAAGAACTAAAGTCTCAAAAACCTTCAAAAAATATATTGGATGAGCTGGAAGAGTCTGCAGAAGATAAGAAAGAAGTTGCTTTGCAGAGTGAAGATGTATCTGTACTGAAAGAAGAAGATAAATTATCAGTTGACGAAGATGTTCCTTTAAATGGTGAAGCTGAAGAAAACGGTAAAAGTGTTGATGAAACAAGACTTGAAAAAGAATCTGAAAGTGATGAATCTGACAGTTATACATCTTCAGATGGAGAGCAAGGAGAACAGAGGAGAAGAAGAGGCTTTAACTATAGATATGTTGAAAGACAAATATCTAATGACTCTAAAAGAGTATCTTCATTTAGAAGAAGATTGCAAAACCCAAATATTTCAGTACAGGAGAGACTGTTTTTTGAAGAAGCTCTGGAACGTAGAATATTATTTCTTAATGGCTGGAAACATATTTTAAGATGGGTTAGTAAACAGTGACAGAGCATGTTGGTAACTTTTTGAAGATAAACCCATTTATCTGTCTGGCAAATCTAAGCAGTTGAGGAATAAATGCCAATAAGATTTCTTACAGCTGGAGAGTCGCACGGACCAGAATTAAACATTATTGTTGATGGTATACCAGCTGGACTAGAGCTTCTAAGCGAAGATATTAATAAAGACTTGCGTAGGCGACAAGGAGGGTATGGCCGTGGCGGCAGAATGAAGATTGAAACAGATCAAGTTATTTTTACTGGTGGTGTGAGGCATGGAAAAACATTAGGATCTCCGATTTCTACTCGAGTAATGAACAATGACTTTAAAAACTGGGAAGTGTCTATGTCATCTCATCCCCAAGACATAAATAATCCTGAGGTTAAGCAGAAGATTGATTCAAAATTTGTTTCACGTGTAAGGCCTGGACATGCTGATTTAGCTGGTGCGATAAAGTATTCGCATGAAGATATTAGAAACGTTCTAGAAAGATCCAGTGCTAGAGAGACAACCAGCAGGGTAGTAAATGGTGCCATTTGTAAAAAACTTTTAAGTATATTAAATATTACTGTTATAAGTTATGTTTTGCGTATTGGTTCGGCAGGTATAGATCCAAATACACTTAGCTCAAATTATAATGATCTTTTTCTCAAAGCAGAAGCATCAGAGGTAAGGTGTCCTGATTTAAATATTTCTGAACAAATGAAACTAGCTATAAATGAAGCTAGGGCTCAGGGTGATACATTAGGTGGTTCAATACAGGTTGTTGCATCTGGTATTCCTGTCGGGCTTGGGTCTTATATTCAGTGGGATAAACGTTTAAATGGCAGGATTGCTGGAGCTTTAATGTCTGTCCATACCGTAAAGTCTGTTGAGCTAGGATTAGGAAAATTAGTTTCTGAACGATATGGTTCTAAAGTTCATGATCAAATTTATATAGATCCAAACTGGAAAGGTAAGTCCTTAAGATATAAAAGAAAATCAAATAATGCTGGTGGCATTGAAGGAGGAATGTCAAATGGTGAGCCTATAGTGTTTACCGTTGCTACAAAACCTATTCCCACGTTAATTAAACCACTGGATTCTGTTGATATTAAAACAAAACAAAATACTCAAGCACATTTTGAAAGATCAGATATTTGTGTGGTGCCTGCGGCAGGGGTGGTTTTAGAGGCAATGATGTCTTATGTTTTGGCAGATGTCATATTAGAAAAATTTGGTGGTGATAATATTAAAGATCTTCTGGATAATTACAATGACTATTTAAATAAATGCTATCAGCGTTAAGAGATTGCTATTTAACAGCAACATGAATGGCAACAGCGCCTCCTAAAATATCTTTGAAGTAGCATTTTTCAAAACCTGTTTTTAAAATTATATTTTTTAATTCATCTTGCTTGTACCAGCTGTTAAGTGATGTGGGTAAATATGTGTAAGCTTCCTTATCATATGCAAAAATCTGTCCTAATTTAGGGATGATATTAAAGAAGTAGCTTAAGAAAATCTTCTCCCATAATTTATTTCTAGGATGTCCAAGATCTATGCATGTGAAAACCCCGTCTTTCTTAAGTAACTTATAGATATTTTCTAGGCTGTGTTCTTTATCTATTAGATTTCTTAGTCCAAAGCCTATTGTAATAAGGTCAATTGATGAAGGTGCTATTTCATTGGATAATTTTTCAAAATCAAATAATAAAAAAGAGGTGTTGTTTAGGTTCAATTTTTTTGTTTTTGATTTTGCTATGTTGAGCATATTGTTTGAATTGTCAATGCAAGTAATATTAATTTTGGGACAGAGCTGGCTTAAAATAATTGCTAAGTCTCCAGTTCCAGAACACAAATCAAGTGCATTTTTGGGATTTACGATTTCGGTAAGTGCCAACTTTATTGACTCTACCTTCCAGTTGTAGTGGTAGCCAAATGTCATTAAATTATTTAAAAGATCATATTTTGTAGCAATTTTATTAAACATTTTGTTTATATAAACTGCATTGTTAGTAATTGTTGATTTTGTAGCTGTTGTTGTCATATTCTAATTAAACTATGGATACTTTAAGTGAGATCGATAACTTAATAATTAAAGCAATAAAACTTGTAAATGAAGACAAATATAATGAAGTCAGTGAAATTATTACGGCTATTTTAAGTGATAAAAGTTGCTTAGACAAACTGACGGCTAATAATTGGGAAGACATTGCTCATATTTGTATTTTAACTCGTAGATTTGATTTATCTAAAACTGCCTATATGAATGCTAAGAATTTTGAGTGTGCTTCTTTTGCTTTAATACTACTGAATAAATTAGATGATGCTAAATCTCTTTTGAAAGATGTTAATGAATCTCCGGCAAGTTTATGGTGCAATTTTTTGATAGAACTTTTTTCTAGAAAGAAAGATATTAAACTGCCTTCATTTTTCATGATAAGACAATTTATGGAATTTACTGTGTATTGTTTACTGCTATCTAACAACAATCAATTTATTCAGTTGTTATTGGATAAATTAGATAAATTATTAAAAATCAATCTGGATGCTGAAAAGCTTATTGGCTATGCATATCTCAATTTTGGCATGCTTGATGAATCCATTAATTTTCTTAATAGAGCTCTTAAAAGAGATTCTTTGGATGGCGAAATCTATTTTAAACTTGGTCAAATTTATTTTTTGAAAAAAGATTTTTATCAGTCACTTAATATGTTAAACAATGCACAGTTGTTATTGCCTGGGCATTATGCTACAAAAGTACTACTGGAAAAAGTAAGCTCACATCTCCCAAAAAGCTAATGATTAATAAACCGTAGAACTAATTATGCTTTATACCATGATAGCTTAAGAGAGTTTCAATGTTTCTTTTTTGACTTTCAAGATTGGAATAAATAAATTTTGTAGTTTTTATTAAGTGCGTAAATCCTGTGCAGGTTACTGTTGCTAGAATGGTTCCTATAAAGGCTGCTGTAAAAACTATTAAGCTATTGCCAAAATTAAAACTTCCGCTGTAAAGTGTTTTTACTACAATTATAAGTTCAATTAAACTTAAAATTCCACCAGTTGCTCCTATTAACATGCAAGCAATTTTAAATACTGTTTCTAGTGAATTAATGAATTGATAATTTTTGTTTTTATTTTCTTCACTATGCGCCGACTTTGGTACAGTGTTATTAAATAATGTTAGATCTACTGTTTCACCAATAACGTCAAGCTGCTTATTTTCTTCTTTTAAGTTGTAGTAAGTTTTTTTACCTTTAATTTGATTGTTAGAAGTTTTTAAGCCATCGAGTAGTGGACTTCGTAGTCTGTTAGGGTTTGATTGTTGATAATTTGTGCTCATGGCTTATGATGAAATCGCTTAGAGTCTTAAAATCGTAGATGTTATAGCAAGTTATACTTTTATCGATTTTTTTTGTAAGTCCCGTTAGAATTTTCCCCGGGCCAATTTCAATAACTGTATCAACTCCATCATTGACGAGATTTTTTATTGTTTGTGTCCAATATACAGGTGATGTCATTTGTTTTTTAATCTTTCCCTTTATAATTTCAATGCTAGTCTCTGGTTTTCCATCATAATTTTGATAAATTGGAATTTTTGCAGATTTATTTGAAAATATATTTAATTTGTCTATATCCTGATTGAATGTTTTAGATGATTCATCCATAAGCGTTGAATGAAATGCTCCACTTACAGGTAAGATAATTGCTTTACCAGCAGTTAATTTAATCCTATCAACTACTGCACTTATTTCATCTTTTTTCCCAGATATTACCAGCTGGCTTGGACTGTTGAAGTTAGCAATTACAACATTTGTTTTACTCTCTTCAATAATTTTCTTTATGGTTTCTTCTTCCAAATTTAATACTGCAGCCATTGAACCGGATGTTGCATTTTGCATTAAGCTGCCTCTTAGTGAAACCAATTTTATTAACTCATCTAGATTTAAAATATTTGAATACCATAGTGCTGTAAATTCGCCTAAACTATGTCCGGTGCAGGCAGAAGGTGTTAATTTTAAATTTTTGCTTTTAAGTTCTTTTTCTAAGATTAATGTCAGTGCAACTGAAACAGTCACAATGGCAGGCTGTGTGTTTTTGGTTTGATTTAATTCTTCCTGTGGTCCATATAGGAATATATCAGTAATTTTTCTTCCCAGGATAGAATTGACTTGATTAAAAATTTCTTTTGCTGTTTTATTACTTTCATATAAATCAATTCCCATCCCCACATTTTGGGAGCCTTGGCCAGGGAATAATATTGCAATTTTCATAACTATTTTTTACGCTTTGTAAGTTATTATTGGTTTTTGTTTTATTTTATATTGCTTTTATCATGAGTAATTAACACTTTTATTTGAATCATTTTTAAGCAAGTTAATCATTTTTGACAATACTTCTTTCTCCTCATCTTTATTTTTGCAATCCTTTAGTAAGCTTGTTAATCCTTGCATCTTTTGTTTATAAGTGACCCACCAGTCAATTGAATTTTTTGCTTCAGATAGAAGCTTTTCTTTGTTCTTAGAATAGTTTGCGCTTTGTGATGTAAAATCTGATTCAATTCTCCAGGCTAAGTCTGAAATTGCTGACATTACATGCTTGTATTCATTAAATTCGATTATTAATTGGTTTATTAATTCTTGTGGAGAAATATTATTGTTATCTAAGTTATCAATATAATCTTTGATTAGTTTGTGCTTTTCGTCAATAAATTCAAAACTGCCCAATTCAGATTTGATTTCATCGTTTTGAAGGGGGAATGAACTGATATATAGAGATAATAATTCTAGCTCTGCATGTTTAAATCTTTCCAGTGTATGCATCTTAAATATGTCATCTTGCCCTTTATCACTGGAATCCTCATGTTTTCGAATGTTTCTTTTTAAAGACTTGGTTTTACCTCGAAGTTTTAAATTTATCAACTCTTCTTCTATGCTTAGTCTGTGGGCAATGTACTTAATGTTTTCATTTTGTTCTATAGGATCTTTAATAACAATAATTATTTCAAGCAGCTCATCAAGCAATTTCTTTTTAACTAGATCATCAGATGCATCATTGTATTCTTTTATAACCCTGTCAAAAATAAAATAATTTATCTTTTGTCCATTAGCTATTATGCCTTTTACCGTTTTTATATCACTAGACTTTAAAGACTCGTCCAGATCTTTTTCTGGTAAATTAGCAGCTACTCTTAGATCTAAACTGATATGGCGACTGATTTCTTGAATTGTTCTAAAGATACTTTCAACTGCTTTTTTTCCTGCTGAGTCATTATCAAGGCAGAGATAAATCTTTTTTGATTCGGTGTATTTAGTAAGCAACCTGGCTTGCTGTATTGTCAATGCTGTGCCAAGAGAAGCAACAGTATTTAATAAACCGTGTTGGTGAGCAGTTATAACGTCAAGATATCCTTCTGTTAATATTACGTGATCTGATTTTTTGATGTCTTCTTTGGCAAAATTTAAGCCATATAAAGTTTGCCCTTTGTTAAATATAAGAGTCTCAGGTGAGTTTATGTATTTTACATCTTCGCTGGACAGTGTTCTGCCACCAAAACCTATAACAGTATTGCTTTCGTTGTAGATAGGAAAAACAATCCTATTTCTGAATCTATCATAGTAACCTTGCTGATTTTCTCTGGGTATGAATAACCCGGATGCAATTATTAGTTCATGGGGATATTTTTTTTCTTTGGTTAAGTGATTAAAAAGTGAGTCCCAATTGTTTTGAGCATAACCAAGCTCATATTTTTCAATAGTTGTATCTGTTAATTTCCTTTTGTTCTTTAAATAATTTAGACCATCTTCTCCGCAGGACTGAAATAGATTTTTCTTAAAAAAAACCAATGCAGATTTGTTTAGTTCAAGAAGTTGATTTTTTATTTCAAGCTCAACTTTATTTTCATTTCCATACTCTACCCTTAAACCATATTTAGAAGCTAATTCCGGGATTACTTCAGACCATTTTTTTTTGTTTATTAATGAATAAAATGAGATTAAGTCACCGCCTGTCCCACATGAGAAACATTTAAATATTCCTTTTTGTGGATGTATCTGAAGTGATGGGTGGTGATCATCGTGAAATGGGCATATGGCAACATAACCTCTGCCCGATTTTTTAATGGTAATAAATTCTGAAATTAATTCTTGAATAGGGACTTGTGTCTTGATTTGTGATACTAACTCTTGGAAGTTTTTAATCATTTTCTTATAAATTTAAAAATCTAAAAAGCTAATTCTTTAATTTTTAATACTCTAATTCTCTAGATTACGGTATTTGCCCAAGAGTATCAAGCCCCAATTGCTCTTTTAAAGATAAAATAATGTTCATATTTTGAATTGCTTGTCCGGATGCTCCTTTAACCATATTGTCAATAGCGCTTACAATTATTAACTTATTTGTTCTTTCGTCCTTAAGTGGACTTAGATGGCAAAAGTTTGTATATCTTACATTTCTTGTATTAGCATAGGTTCCTTCTGGGAGGACTTTTACAAAAAATTCTTTTTTATAAAAATCAGAATAAAGTTTGGAAATTTCTTTTTGATTTATTTTTGTGTTGTTTAATTCTGCGTAGATTGTGCTTAGTATTCCTCTGCTTATTGGTAGTAAGTGCGGTGAAAAAACAACTTTAATGTTTTCTCCAGATATGGTTGATAATTCTTTTTCGATTTCTGGAATATGCCTGTGTTTGCCAGCTAAATTATAGGGAGAAAATGATTCGTTGACTTCGCAAAAGTGTAACTCTGGTTTTAATTGTTTGCCGGCACCGCTTGCACCTGATTTTGAATCAATGATTATTGTGTTTGTATTAATCAGTTTATGTTTTAAGGCAGGCAACAATCCTAAAATTATAGACGTAGGGTAACAGCCAGGATTAGAGATAAATTGTGATGTTTGAATCTGAGCTCTGTGAATTTCTGGTAGTCCATATGTAATTTTTAGATTTTTTTGTTTTTTAGATTTATTTAAAGCTAGTATTGTCTCAAGTCTAAAGTCGGCACTTAGGTCAATGATTTTTATGTCATTGTTTTCTTTTATTAGCTTTGGTAAAAAATCCTTTGCAAAACCATTTGGGGTTGCAAAAAAGACCAGATCGCATCTGTATCCAACATCAGCTGCATTTACTGGTCTGCATTTTTCTTTCAATAAATCATAAAACATTGGATAAACTTCATAATAATACTTATCTGTAAATTGCTCTGATGAAAGATATGTTATTTCTACTTCAGGATGATTCATTAGTAGCCTCGTTAAGACTACGCCTGTATAACCTGTCGCACCTAAGATTCCTACCTTTGTTTTCATAAATTGATTTTTTAATTATATCGCATGGTCAATTGGGTGCGATAAGAAATGGTGAAGCAAGATGCTTTTTGCACAATGACTTACCCCTATTGATAGAATTAATTATATGAATGAGATAAACGATAAGAGTTTTTTAAGCGAAATATTTTCAGCTATTCAGGGTGAAGGCTATTTGGTTGGTGTAAGGCAGATCTTTGTAAGATTTAGTGCTTGTGATCTTAGGTGCAAGTGGTGTGATACTCCGGATAGTTTGGTTAGAACTAAACATTGTGAAGTAGAAGAAGAACCAGGTATTAGAAAATTTTATAAAATTATAAATCCAATAGAAAAAACACAGCTTTTAAATATACTTAAAAAATTAAACCCTTCATTTCATCATAGTATTTCATTGACAGGTGGAGAGCCACTTTTGCAGTGGAAATTTTTATCTGCATTTCTTCCTGTGGTAAAAGAACAATTTGCTCTGCCGATTTATCTTGAGTCTGGGGGACACAGACCGGGCGAATTAAATAAAATTATACATTTGGTAGATTATGTTTCAATGGATTTTAAATTACCTACTTCAGCAAATGCAGGGACGCTTTGGGATGAGCATTTAAAATTTTTAAATATATCTCTTGAAGCAAATAAAAAAACCTGGGTAAAGATTGTAGTTACTGCTAAAACATCATTTGACGACCTGCTAACTTCCATTGATATTCTAAAGTCAGTTAAATTTGCTCATGAACCTGTAGATGTTTTTTTACAGCCAGTAACTAGTATAAATGAAATTATTCCGCCAAATGAAATAGAGCTATTGTCTCTTCAGAAGAGGTTAATTAAGCATTATCCTAAAATCCGTGTTTTGCCTCAAGTACATAAACTAATTGGTCAGAAATGAAATTTTTAATTTCGTGGAGTTATTGAAACCTCAAACTCAGTCATAGCACCCATAAGACCAAAAAGAAAAGGTGATTCCTGTAGGCTGACTTTAATTTTTATTGGATTGTCGGTTGAGTAGCTCTGATTGAAAAATATACTGACTTCTTGTTTAGTGAAAGGATCAGTTAATGAGTTTGCTATAAAGTTTCCACTTATTGGGACATTCTTACTTACTCTTTTTAGTTTTGTAAAATGATCTAAAAATTGTGTATCTTCTCTAGGTGTAGGAGTTTGAACAGCTCCATTGATTGAACCGGATGAGCTTTGGGTCTGTGGTGCAAAATTACTTTCATCTTCCGGAAGGGTTGATTTGTCTATTTCTATGATTGGTGGCATAAAAGGCCATGTTTTTTCTTCGTCTTCTGTATAGTGCTTGCTTTGATTTAAAAACTTAATTGATTTCAATATTATAAACTCATCATTATCTGATATTTTAGGTGAGTTTATCTCATACGGATTGAAATTCTTTTTTGGTTTTGCAAAATAAAATAAGACATAATCATATGCAATGATATCGCCAGTTCCTTCATTAAATTTTGGTTTTGTAAAATAAATATATGGTGAGTTATCTTTTGCATCATCTGGTATTGGTACACCATAACTGGTTCCTTGTCCTACTACTAACCTGTCTTTATTTGACTCTCTTAGTTCATCTGAGATTACTTTTATTGCTAATTTGGCTTTTACTTGTGATAAACCTCTGCCATAACTTTGATAGAATAGTTTCCATCCTTGGTCAGAGTATGCATATAAAAGGCCTACAACAATCGCAAGAACTGCAATTACTGTCATCGTTTCGATTAAACTGTAACCTTTAAAATTTCTTGTGCAGTTTAGTTTCATTTGTTTTTAAGTAGAAAAATAGAAAAGCAAAACACATCATGAAATCTTCAACAACATACATTGTAGCTTTAATAGTAATTTTAATAACTAACATATTTCAATTAATATTTTTTTCTAATCTTACTGCATACTCATATGATAAGGATTTATTTTTTATCAATGTTCATTTGCCTCAAATACCTGACAGGCCATCATTAAATCGTTTAAAGGTGATTTATGAAAATGTGCCAATATTTGAAACTATTCAGAATATTGGAATGTCTAATCAATCTTCATACACAGATCCTTATTATGAATATGAATTTCACAGACCACTAAAAAGAAAAGTTGTTCAGCTGCTGGCAAAAATTCGTGAAGAAAAGAAATAATTTTAAACAAAAACCTTATCTTATTGGGATTACAGGCAGTTTTGGTGCTGGAAAGAGCTTTGTTGGTGACATTTTGTGTAAGCGAGGGATTTTAGTTATTGATTCTGATGATATAGTTCGAAAAACACTAAGTAAAAAAAATCCCATTACAAAAAAAATTATTAATGAATTCGGTGCCTGTGTAATAAGTGCTAATCCTGGTTCATATATAAGTAAAAAAGCTTTAGGCAATATAGTTTTTAAAAATACTTTTAAAAGAAAAAAACTTGAATCAATTATTCATCCTGAGGTTGTAGCCCAAATAAAAAAATATATTTCAACTAATAAAAAGAAAGCAATTATTGCTGTTTTGATTCCGTTATTGTTTGAGGCTAAATTGGAAAATTTATTTCATGAAATTTGGTGTGTTACCTGTAGCCAAAATGTACGATTAGAAAGGCTTAAAAGAAAAGGATTTCTGCTTGAAGATATTAAGGCTAGAACCAAAGCTCAATTTTCTCAAAAGAAAAAAGCCATTCTTTCGGACTATGTTATTGATAACTCGGGATCATATTCAAAAGCAAAAAAACAGATTTTTGACAGGCTTAAACTTGTGGTTCAATCAAGCCGTAATTCCCATCCTTTCGACGGTAAATAGTGTTAATGGAGCTTGTCTTTGAATTAATGAAAACATAAAAATCATGTTCAATTAGATCAAGCTGGTCTGCTGCTTCTTCCGGGGCCATAGGATGGATTTTAAATTTCTTGGATTTAATTATTTTTCCTTCTGCATAGGCTACTTTTCCGTTTTCAGAGTCAATTAATTTGCTGGATAATTCTGGATTTGGATGTGGTCTTTCTTTGTGTTGATAGCTTCTGTAAACTTTTGATTTGTATTTTTGAATTTGCCTGTCTAACTTATCAGCCACCAGATCTATGCTTGCATACATGTCTTCACTTGCCTGTTCAGATCTGATAATTTTTCCGTCTAAGAATATCGTTACTTCTGTAATGTTGTTATTTGTTATCCTTGGATTTTTTGCAACACTGAGTTTAACTTTTACTTCATGCCCTTTTATTATATGCTCATAGTGATTTTGTAATCTGGTTAATTTTTCACTTACATAATCTTTTAGTGCTTTAGTTAATTCAATATTTTTTCCTTCTATAGTAATTTTCATTTAATTCTTAACTCCCTTACTCCCTTAACTCCAAGATTAAATCCGGGTAATAAGTTATATCCTACCCTACCCAACCCAATTTTCTCCTTATTTTCATGGTAAATTCAAACTGTGAGAAAAGAAGTCTTTATAGGTTTAACGTATGGAGATCCAGCAGGTATTGGTCCTGAAGTAGTATTAAAAACAATAGCCAACTGGAAGTTTAAGCTAAAGCCTATTGTAATTGGTTTTAAAGAATATTTATATAGAAATAAGCTTTATAAAGCAAAAAACAAAAATCTAACTTTTTATTTTCCACAAAAAAATAAAATTAAGCATTCTTACATTAAGCTGGGTAAACCCACAAAATATACAGGCCTGCATTCTTATGAATGTTTAAAGGCTGCTACTTTTCTTGCAAGAAATAATTGCCCTTTAGTTACTGGGCCTGTTTCAAAATCTACTATCAGCTCTCTTGGTTTTACTTTTTCTGGTCAGACTGATGAAATGGCTAAATTGCTTAAAATTAATCCAAATAATGTGATTATGCTATTTGTTGCTTCAGATCTCCGAATTGCTTTATTTACAAGACACATTTCCTTAAGCTCTGTTAAGTCAAGAGTTACAAAAGATAAGCTAAAAAAGTTTTTGATTTTATTGAATACAGAACTAAAAAAATATTTTTTTCATAATAAAAAATTTAAATCTTATAATCCAACAATTGCTGTACTAGGTTTAAATCCGCATGCTGGTGAGGATGGAATGTTTGGTGATGAAGAAATAAAAGTCATTAAACCAGTTATAAAGGAATTAAACTCTTCTGGGCTTAATATTTATGGACCATTTTCACCGGATGCTGTTTTGGCAGGTGCTGGGAAAAATTATCTATTAAAGAAAAAACAGGAATATGATGTTTATGTTTCTCTTTATCACGATCAGGCATTACCTATGTTTAAAGCTGTAGCTGGAATGAAAGGTGTTAACGTTACTTTAGGATTGCCTTTCTTACGTGTTTCCGTAGACCATGGAACAGCATTTGATATAGCAGGAAAAAATAAAGCCTCAAATGAAAGTATGGTAAGTGCAATTAAGCTTGTGGAAGAGTTATTATGAAGGCGCTTTATTTCCTGATTAACGATAAAACTTCTGCTCTGCTTGCCTGGTTCGTTTCAAAGATTCCTTTTAACACTGATGTTATTGTTCTGCTTCCGGCTTTTTTAATTCCTCTCATAGACATGCACATATGTTCTGCTTCAAGTACGACGGCTACACCCACCGGGTTTAATTTTTCAATTATTGCATTTGCAATTTGAGTGGTCATTCTTTCCTGCAGTTGAGGTCTTCTTGCAGCAGCTTCCACAACCCTAGCAAGTTTGCTTAGTCCAGTAATAACTCCGTTTCTTGGCAGGTAAGCCACATGAGCCTGTCCAAAAAATGGTATTAAATGATGCTCGCACATGCTATAAAATGAAATATCTCTGACTAAAATTATTTCATCGTGGTTCTCAGTGTAAGTTATGGTTATTTCATCTTTTGGATCTTGTTTTGTGCCGGAAAAAATTTCAGTGTACATTCTTGCAACCCTGCTTGGGGTAAGGAGAAGCCCGGTTCTGTCAGGGTTTTCTCCTATTGCTAAAAGTATTTCACGAATAGCATTTTCGATTTTATTCTTGTCTTCTACTTTTGTGTTGTTACTTAGTTCTTTTGTTATTGTCATATTTTTTGCTCTTTAGATTGATGTAACCCTATTTGAATTGAATATTCTATCATTATTGATAATACTGTTTGCACTTTTTTGAAATATTAATCAATAATTAATCATTTCTTCCTTTTAAATATGCTTTTACTTGGGTAGAATTATAGAAGAAAAGTTAAATAAGGTTAAATGTCTCTTATGCAAAGGGTTTTATCTGTATTAGTAGAAAATGAATCTGGTGTGTTGACTAGAATTGCTGGATTGTTTTCAAGGCGTGGTTTTAATATTGAATCGCTAACAGTAGGTCCTACCGAAAACTCTGCATATGCCAGGATGACTATAACTGTTAATGGTAGTAATTATGCCGTTGAACAAATTACAAAACAGCTTCATAAGCTGATAAACGTTATTAAGATTACTGATCTTACTGAAATGAGTTTTGTTGATCGTGAGCTTGCTTTAATTAAAGTTGCATCGACAGCAACTACCAGATCTGAAATTATCCAGATTGCTGATTTATTTAGAGGGCGGATTGTAGATGTGGCAGAAGATATTTTAATCGTTGAAGTTACAGGTGAGCAGGGAAAGATAAATGCAATTGTTCATCTCTTAAGTAAGTTTGGTATTAAAGAAATTGCTCGAACTGGAAGAGTGGCTTTATCCCGTGGCGTAAAGACTGACGAGTCTCAGGTTCAGCACAGGGTTCCACTTAGAATGGTGACCTCAAGTTAGCTAAAATAAAGATCATTATTCATTTTATTTAAACTATTTTTAACTTAAATCCTGGTATCAATCTGCTTTATTGACCATGTTTGTAGATTTTATTATTTCATAGGGTTATCAGCTGGTTTCTTAAACTTCTTATAACCTATATCTGATTAACTTCGACCTGTAGCAAAGAATTAAATTCTTTGACTATTTTGATAAAGAGTAAATCAGGAGTAACTGTTCAATGTCAGAAGCAATGAATTCGGCAAACAATAATCAAAAAGTTGGTGCTATTTTAGCTTCAAATAGTGATAATGATAAGTTGGAAAGTAATTCTCAAAAGAAAATTGCTGACAAGTTATTAAATGAAAGTTCTAATTATTCTAAAGATTCAAGGCAGAAGGCAGAGCAAGCACGTGAACTATTAAGCGCTGCAGAAGCATTATCAAGATTAGCAAGCGCTGTTCGTGCACATGCAGAACAAATCAGAAGCAACCCAGTTAAAAAAACAGAAGAATCTGCACAAACCCAAAAAACAATCAAGGTGTTAGGCAAGGAACTAGAAATGCCTATACCTAAAAATGCTACACCTGAACAATTAGAAAATATGGCAAAGGATTTAGAAGATAAAGCAAAAGAAAATAGAAGAAAAGCAGATGACTTGCTCATAGACTCTGAAAAACATTCAAAATTAGCAGCTGAGTTAGAAAAGCAAGCAAAATTTATAGAAGGAAATGTAAAAATCTCTGATGTACAAATGAAATTAGTTCAAGCACACAATGAAGGATTAAATATGGTTTTTAAAAAGCTTGGCATTTATACGTTAGATGCTGAGTATAGAAGACAGGTTGAATCATCTGTGCAGAAAAGGGCTGCACAGGATCAGCTACGAGAAAAAGCGTAAAGGGAAAAAAAGGAGAAAATATATGCCACAAGTAATAGGACAAGTAGGACCAGGTCAGTTTCAAGTTCAACTAGATAATGGAGAAGTAGGTCTTGTAAATGCTGCAGATGCTGGACAAGCCCTTATGATGGCAAATCAGATACAAGCAATGCGACAACAACAAGGGGGTGGATTTGGTCCAAATGGAGCAGGTGGACCACAGGGAGGTGGTGGATCAGGCGGGCCGATACCAGGACAAGGAGCATTAAATGACATAATGCAAAGAGTTCAACAAGCAACTGCTACTCGTAGTGTCAATCCTTCTTTCCTCTATGCTTTATGGCAGTCTGTTCTGGAAACAGCACAGCGAGGAGTTGCACAAGTTCAAGCATATATAGCACAACTAACAGGTGCTGGTGGGCAGGGAGCTCCTACACCAAATACTCAGGCACCAACAGCTGTATTATCTTCTTTACAGGCTGTACAAGGGCAGGCTCAAAATAATGCAAAAGGTTGGTCAGAGACACAAAACAATGACAAGAATGCAATTGCCAGCTTAAATTCACTTAAAAATCCAGGTGGTGGAGGCGGTTAATATTTAGCTTTGTTAATATCTTTTGAAGAGCAACATTAGAAGTTCTATTGTTGCTCTTTATTATGAAGGAGCGTAATACTCCGTGGCTTGCCACGAGAGATATAAGCGACGAATAACAAACCGACTTTTCCGACGACTGGTGACGAAGTCATTAACTTCGCGAAATACCCTGCGGGCTTGCCCCAGGGATAGCGAAGGGATAGCGAAGTTAAAAAGAAGTCGGTTTATTTCTATTTACCTTTTTACCTGTACATAACTATATTCTGTTTCAATGGCTTGGATCTCCTGCAAGCTGCAGGAAATATTGTTTTGTCTAGAGTATTTTACTTATGGTAAACATTAAATCAATAAGAGCTACAGGTGGTAGTTCAGACAACTTGAACCAGACTTCGCCTGGCTCATCTGCAAATGTAAATAATTCTAATGCAACTCAGCAGCTTGCTAATATGGATGCGTCAAAGCTTGCAATGAGGGCAGGTGAGGCTAATAACAGCGCTAGCATGGAAAGTAATAAAGCAAATGTATTGGATGGGGAAGCGACTTCTGGTAAAGCAGCTGCAAAAGAACTGTTAGAGATAGCAAAGGAAGAAGTTAAACAAGCAAAAATAAGTCCAATGGAAATTGCTCGGCAGCTATTAATCGATGCAAAAAATAAAATACAGCAGGTCTTAGAAATGTTGAGAAATATGATGCAGAAAGAAGCTGAGTCAAAAAATGCAAAAGTGCAATCTGAAAAAGATTTTGATATAGCTAGGGATGTTCAAAACAATTCACTTCAAAATAATAACGATACAAATCCTAACCAACCCAAGCAGGGGACTATTGGTTTAGACAGTTGATTGGTTTTTAAGACCAATGTTTTGTGTCCACAATGACATGTTATTATTGCTCTCTTTGAGTACTCCTTGTACGTTATAATTGTAGACTTGAAATAAAATAATCTAAACAATTAAGCAAAAAAAATATATGACAGAAATTGCTAAATTAGGAAAAGAACCCTTTATGTGGCTTGTAGAATTAGGTGGGTCATTTAAGATTTTTTTCTTGGCATTTGTTTCAATTATTACAGGAAAATTTTCAAAAAAAGAATTTATAGTCCAAGCAAGTAAATTTGGTTTTGATACTTTGCCTGTTGTTGCTGTTGTTAGTTTTTTTATTGGCCTGGCTTTAACACTGCAGATATCAAAGCAGCTTGTTGGCATAGGAAATACCAGCTCGCTTGGTACTTCAGTTGCAGTTTCTATTGTAAGAGAAATAGGTCCGGTTGTTGCTGGAGTTATGATTGCTGCCCGTATTGGTGGTGCTATGGCTGCTGAAATTGCCACTATGACAGTCTCTGAACAGGTCGATGCGCTGAAAATCATGAAGCTGAACCCGATTAATTTTTTAGTTGCTCCAAGATTGCTTGCTTCATTGATTATGACGCCATTACTTACAGTCTTTGCTATTTATATTGGAAGTGTTGGTGGTATGTTAATTGCAATTATTTATGTTCAGCTTGATCCTTATATGTTTTTTGATTCGTTCAGAGCTGTTGTGGGGAACAGAGATATTCTAATAGCACTGTCAAAAGCCTTTGTTAATGGAGCTTTAGTTGCTACGCTTAGCTGTACATTTGGCATGGAAACTTCTGGTGGTGCTGCTGGTGTTGGTCAGACCACGACTAAGTCTGTCGTTTGGGCAATGCTTGGAATTTTTCTTTTTAATTTTTTAATTACAAATAGTGTTTACTCGGTTGGTAAAGTCCTGGATCCAGCTTTTGTGAGATGATGAATCTAATAGAAGTAATTAATGTCCATAAATCATTTGACGGTTTAAAAGTTTTAAATGGTGTCACCTTATCGGTTTCTTCAGGTGAGAGTCTTGCAATTGTTGGACCATCTGGTGTAGGAAAATCAACTTTGCTTAGAATTATTTCAGGATTAGATGCCCCTGATAGTGGAGTAGTAAAGGTAAACACAAAAAGAATAAGCATGGTCTTTCAGTACAGTGCACTCTTAAATTCTTATACGGTCTTAGAAAACATTGCTTTAGCATTACATGACGCAAAGCTTTCCAGGTCAGAGAAAAGAGATAGGATTCTTGAGAAGCTTAAACTTGTCGGGCTTGAAAAGTATGAAGATTATTATCCTGATCAGCTATCTGGTGGGCAGAGAAAAAGAGTAAGTTTTGCAAGAGCAATAGCAAATGATCCAGAAGTTATACTTTATGATGAGCCAACTTCAGGTCTTGACCCTATTTTATCTACATTGATTGAAGACTATATAAATAAGCTATCTAATAAGTTTAAAGTAGCAAGTATTATAGTTACACATCAACTTTCTACTGTTCAGAGGACTGCACAAAAAGTTGCTATGTTATATCAGGGGAAATTAGTGTGGGAAGGAAATCCAATTGATTTTAATAAATCTGATAATCCTTATGTCAAACAGTTTGTAAATGCACAAGTAGAAGGTCCTATTTTTAGTGGCTTGTTAGAATAGTCTTTTATATTAAATACTATATGAAACACTTTAATGAAATGAAAATAGGAGCTTTTGTAATAAGTGGCTTGGTTTTACTTGTTTTTGGATGGGCCTATTTACGGGAATTTTCTATACAGGTACAACAAAGTTTTAGTGTTGTGTTTAATGATGTTGCAGGTTTAACTAAGGGTTCATTTGTAAGAATTAACGGCTTAAGGGTAGGACGTGTAGATAAATTAATATTAGATACTAAAGAAAATAAAGTTATAGTTGATGCAAGAATACAACTTCCTGATATTAATATTCCAAATGATTCGAAGATAATTATTAGAACAAGTGGTTATGTCGGTGATAAATATCTGGATATTATTCTTGGTATGTCACAGACTCATATTATGAGTGGTGATGTTATTATTGGTGAGCCGACTCTAGATCCTTTTCAATCACTTGAAAAAATCAGTCAGATACTAAATCAGATTGATCCAAAAATTGTCGGGGCAAATATTCAGGATGTAACCGTTAATGCTGCTACGCTTATAAAGAAAGCAGATAGTGTTATTGAAAGTACTGATAGAGTGGTTATGAGCCTTCCTCAGGGTGAAGACTTAAAACTCTTGGTAGAAAAAGCACATGATACAGTAGAGCAGTTAAATACAGCTATTGAAAAAGCACAAAACCTGGCAACAGATCAAAGCGCACAAAACAATTTAAATAAAATACTTAAACAGGCAAGTGTTGTTTCTAGTGATTTAAACCAGACCTTAAAAAATGCAAATAAACTAGCAAACAATAAAGCTGCTTTTGAAAATGTTAATTCTCTTCTATTGCGTGCGACAAAAATCATTGAAGAGCTGGATGAAATCAGAGCAGATCCGTTAATTCAAAACGAACTGCGTCAAACGTTAAATAATGCAAATGAAGCAGCAAAAAAGTTTGCTTTTACAAGTGAAGAGGTTTCAATGGCTTTAAATCAAAGATTTATTTTGCCAAGATTATTGTTCGGGAAATTAGTGCCGAATAAGAAAAAGGCTGACAAAATAAAAGATTAGATTGGAGGTAGTACTAGTGAATTTAGGATTTGTCCGCCAGGCGGAACAAATCCGATCAAGCTAGAAGAACCGACAGATGAAAGCTCAAGCTTGTCTTGAGCTTAAAAAAAAAGGAAGAGTGTCCGAGTGGTTGATGGAGGCAGTCTTGCCCGCCAGAGGCGGGTCCGCCTAAGGCGGAAAAACTAAAAATGTATACAGTTTATGTAATTCAAAGTTTTATAAACAATAATCTATATGTAGGATATTCTGAAAATTTTAATGAAAGACTTAAGGTACATAATG
>JACQBQ010000015.1 GCA_016201905.1 Candidatus Melainabacteria bacterium
TGTATCTATATTTCGTTATCCACACAAGATGATACTTGTTGTCAAATATTACATGTGATGTTCTTCTATATCTTTTTTCTCCCATTACTCCATTTTACTAAACCGCCAATTTGACCTGAAGGGGTCGCCTAAAGGCGAGGGATCTTACCCCACAGGAAGAATTAGAGTTTAATTTGTTAATTTTGTATTTCATGGTATTTTTATAGAATCATGAGACCAACCAGGATTATAAGCTCACTTCTATTAGGCACTACAGCTTTTATAGGTTCACAAAATATTTCAGCTCACAATAAAGCTGAAAACAAGATTGAAAATAAATCCAATTCACCTGCTCAAATCAAATCTTCTACTGTAGCTCTTTATCAAACAAAGCTAAAAGCCCTCTGTGAACTACCAGAAGAGAGACTAGGCGAAATGGAAGAAGTACTTAACGAACTACAAAAACGTCAGTGGGTTGGATTAGGTTCAATTACAAAAGATGTAATAAATATATCAGTGCCTTATTGTAAAAAGATTTTAGAAAAAAACTTAGAGTTACTAAAAAGCAACGATCTCAAAAAACAAATCATTGGAAGTAAAAACTTAACTATTTTAAGTAAGCAGTTTAACTGCTGCTTCGGTGATTATTTTTATACACAAATGAATGTAAAAGAAGATTGTTTAGGTTTTATTAAATGGACCATAGAAAAAACAAATAATTCAAAAATTGCTCCTAGGCAACTTGAAGTATTAATAAAATCCAATCAAGCTTTGCTAAGCCTTTGCCCAGGATATGGCTGGCTTCCTGAACCTATACCTTATCCAGCTGTATTAGAATCTAACAAACTCTATGTAAGCTGGCTAACAAAACAAGTTGATAATTCAATTAAAAATAAATCCAAACAAAATCAAAAGCTTTTAGAAACTATAATCAGAGAGGAGACAGACTATGTTGTTAGAATACACCCAACAGTTAGGATGGAATTATTTCAATCATTAACAAGCAAATATATTGAATTACTTAATCATAATATTTCAGATCCAGATTTTTTATACAATTCAATAAGCAATTTTATTTATCTCTATACTGTTATATATAACTACGGTTATAAACTTGAACCTGAGGTAATCGACAAACAGACAAAACCACTTAAAGAAAGCTCATTTTCATTATTTTATACGCTTTGTAATGGAATAGAAAAATTCCCTGACTCAAAAGAGAAAAAAGCTATCAAAGCAAAACTACTAGAAATACCTACTTCTATTGATCTTGAAGACAAAAACAACTTGGACAAATGCATGAAATATTTATCTAATATTCTTTGCAAAAATAATAGCAATGACACAGAAGAGTATATGAAAGTCGTTAGATCATTACTCAATATAAACTTTCCACTTGAAGGAGAACCAGCAACAAATTGGAGTCCTTATTTATTACATAATTTTATGGCAAACAATGTTGAATATTTTGAAAAAAATACTTTAAAAATTATTGAAGCTTATAAAACTACAAATAAAGCAGATTTAAAAGCTAAGTTAACAGATGAAATTATAGAATTGTATACATTTTTCAATCAAATATTTACAATAAAAAGAGCATGGATTGTTCAAAACAGATCCCGAACTATAGGAGGTGAAATAAATGATATTACCCCACCAGAGTTAAAGCCCCTATTTACTAAAACAAATACTCATATTGCTGAAAAATTAGAAAGACCACTGTTTAAAATTGTTTTATCTAATGTAGAAAACTGGAAAGAGTTTACTCAAAAACTACAAAAAATAGAGAATCTTAATCCTAAAATAACCAGTGAAATTAGAGGAGATATTATAGCCAACGAATTAAAAGGTATTGAAGACCCACAATTAAGAAAAATATATTATGAAATTTTAGCATTAGTAGTGTTGCCTAATTCAGATAACGCAACTATAGTTAGCACTTTAAAAAATGGAATCATAAAAGATGAACCTCGTGAAACACTTCAAAGTATCGGCAAAATATTATCTCTTGGAACATTAAGAGCACTAGAGAGCATAGACACAATTAAAGAATATAATTTTTTCAGTGAACTACAAGGTAATAATAAGCACAGAGAGCTAGCTTCAGATGATATAACCCAATTTCATAGACTTACGTTAGACCTTGTTCGCATATTGGATGGTGATTTTGAACTCTCTAAAACATACCTCCCCGATCGTACATTTAAAACTAAAGATGGAAAAGTTAATACAGGCGATCTTAGTGCCTACTTGAAACTTAGAAGAAATGCATTCCTTATTCTTGCTTCTTCAGCAAGCAATTATTCTGAATACTCATCTAGACACAGAATATTGGCTTATCAAAACCTTATGACTGACTTACTTGAAAGCAAATTTGAAAGGTATGGTACCTCTGAAACAATCGTACAAACTTGGGGAGAAGAAGTAGCCATGCTAATTGAAGCTTATTCAGCTACAAAGGAAACACTTGTTGAAAGTAAAAAGCATATCAACACAAAGTTAGATTTTCTAAGAAAAAGATTTTTCGATGGCATTGAACAAAGCTATGAAATAGATGGAGAAAAGAAAACGTATACAACTCTGCCTCTTTTTAATAGAATTTTAGAAAGTGAATTTATAAGCCTAAATCCAAAGGAAAATAGAAAGATTTTAGATGAGCTGCATAGACCTAAATATGGTAATCCTGCATCTGGTGAAAAAATAAGAGAAGTGATTTTTCAAGCAGCTCCGAAACTACAAGCAAAGTATACTGAGATGAGAGAACAATTTGCTTTAGCATTTTTAAGAGCATTATCAAATCAAAAAAATACATATATCGACGAATATTTAGGTTATTTAAGTCAGTTAGGATACAGTGATTCTGAAAGAGAAAATATTGCTAAAGCTTTTTTAAATTAATCTTATAGAATGGTGGGAATTCTTTATATTTTAATGGGTCTTTTATCCCGGCCAAGGCAAAGCCTTTTAAACGCAATTGGCAGCTATCACATAAGCCACAAGCTTTTTTCCCGCCTAAATAACAGCTCCAGGTAAGGCTCCAGTTAACCCCAAGCTTCTTACCCAGTTTAACTATTCCGGCTTTTGACAGGTTCATTAACGGAGTTTTAATTTTTATTACCCTGCCTTTTACCCCAGCTACCGTTGCTAGTTTTATTAACTCCTGAAACTTATTTATAAAAGGTCTACGGCAATCTACATAGCCTGAGTAATCAACAGAGTTAACCCCAATATAAATTTCCTCTGCATTTATAGCTTCCGCATACGCTAAAGCAAAAGAAAGAAAGATGGTATTCCTGGCTGGAACATAAGTGTTTGGAATTGATTTATCTGTCAGCTTTCTTTTTTGTGGAACTTTTTTATCCTTTTCAGTAAGTGAAGAACCTCCCCACAAAGTTAAGTCAAATTTAACAACTTGATGCTCAACTGCTCCTACTTCCCTGGATATTTTTTTTGCACATTCAAGTTCTTTCTTATGTCTTTGTCCATAATCAAAAGTTAATATGAAAACCCTATTCTGTAGGTAAGACTTCGATTCTTTTGCTGCAAGATATGCAAGGGTAGAAGAGTCAAGTCCACCTGAAAGCAGAACAACAACATTTTTAAAAGTTTGTTTCATTTTTGGTTTCCTGCCCAGTGTTATAGCAATCCATTTTAGGGTATGTAGATAATAAGAGCAACTTTTAATTTCAATGCCTAAAGAAAGGAGCGTAAGTCAAAAATAACAAGGCTATTAAAGTTACTGGCTAAAGATAAGAATATCTATAAAAAGTGATTTTAATTTGGGAAAAATCTAGAAAATCTGAATTCAGGGTTTTGTGTTTTTTAAATTCAGACCAAAGTACAACCAATATAAAAAGACTAGGGTGTCTATGAAGAGGAAATCTCTCTACTTTTTTTTAAGTTTTCTAATAATAACAAATAGTATTTTATTGCCTGCAAAATCAAATGAAAATTTAACAACGAACGAGGATTACTTTCTTTCAGATGGAGTTCTTTTAAAAGGAAAGGCAAGTACAACTGATGTACTTAAAAAAAATGCTAAGCTAAAAGTATCTGTAAACCAAGATATTAATTCCCTAGAAAATCACATTGGTGATGAATTTAGTGCCACAATTTTAAATGACCTGAATGTAAATGATATAAACCTTGTTCCGGTAGGCAGTATTGTAGTTGGTCACGTATCAGACATTATGAATGCTGGAAAAGCAAGCATGCAAGGAACAATTGAAATCTCACTTGATAAAATTGTTTTACCTTCAGGCAAATATATACCCTTAACAGGTGCAAGATTTGCTGCTAATAGAACTTATACAAATAAAAACCATCAGCTAAAAGGTGACGGTAATGGCTTAGCAAGAGGGATTGGTATTGGAGCGTTAAAAGGAGCTACATTAACTTTCATTCCAGGAAATAAAGCAGTTAAAACAGCTACCATAGGCATTGCTGCAACAGGTGCAGTGTTTAGCGGAGGCTGGAGTCTAACATCAACTGCT
The DNA here is from genome assembly GCA_016201905.1 of Candidatus Melainabacteria bacterium. GTDB lineage: Bacteria > Cyanobacteriota > Vampirovibrionia > 2-02-FULL-35-15 > 2-02-FULL-35-15 > JACQBQ01. The sequence continues at coordinate 4,473 of JACQBQ010000015.1, forward strand.
GTAATTGGAGGAGTAACAGGACTAGTTTATGGAATTAAAAAGCATGGCAAGGAAGTTATGATTGCCTCCGGACAAGAATTAGAAATTGAACTGGATGGAAATCAGGATTTAACTCCTATGGAAGTAGCTATTGATGATCTTATGAACCAAGGGGTTCAAACATCTGCTACAGCTGATACAGTAATAAAGTAACCTCTGTTTTAATTTTTTCCGGGTAACTGTCATTGCGAGGCGAGCGTGGCAATCTCAATAACGTTTTGGAGATTGCTTCGTCAGGGCTAAAGCCCTTCCTCGCAATGACGTGAATTCACTTTACCTCGAATCGTTTAACACACCTCATGCCAAACGCTATAATATTTTTATGCAGCTACTCCCAAAAACTCACTCACTGTAATATGATCTATCAAGCATGCACAAGTTCTAAATGTGTCCAGGAGCAGGAGTTTTTATAGTAATGATGCAACTTTTACATTACATAAAGAAGCCAAATATTCACTAGTGGCAATTGGCGTAGCAAATGAACAACCAGATATAAAATTGATGGCTTTTCTTCCTGACCTATCTGGATCATAAATGATTTTACCCTTGTCATCAACATCAAAAAATCGTAACCAATTACGCTTAATTTCGGAAAGTATTATTTCTGGATCTAAGTTTAAAAGTGCAACAAATTTACCTCCAAAACTATTTTCTAAAGCATCTTTGATTTCAAGTAAAACTTTTTTTTCTAACCAAATAGTGTAACCATTGAAACTATATTTGTTAACTGAATTTAAAAGTTTATCAATTTCTTTTAATCGTCTGTTTATTTCTTTTAATAGCCTCTTTGCAGGATACAATACTCCTTCACTTAAAGGAAAGCATTCTTGATTTTCTTTAAAGTTAACAGCTTCGGGCTGTACTCGGCGGATTAGAGCAGTACCACCGGATACCTTTTCTAACGGTATTTCTACAGTCCCATCATTGATAATTGAATATCCAGTCAGCTCATTGCCTTCAAAAACTTCGGTTACACTATGAATACCTTGTCTATAAATGTTAATCAAGCTATGTTGAGATGAATAAGGCGCAATCTCACCTTGTGCATTGGTAGCTCCAACATTAGTTACTCCTTCAGCTAGACCAAATAAATTAACCGTTTCATGTCCGGCATTACCACCACACATAAAAAATGTAGAGCCTGATGCTATAACTTCTTCTATGGCTTTAATTATATTATAAAGTTCGTTAAAACCCCTATCACTTGAAGTTTTAAAAAAGTCTATAATTTTTTTTCTATTTTCAAACAGATTTTCTGAGTTTAATTCCAGCCCTGTTAGTTCTTGTAATACTTTTATAGTAATTGCAGAGAAATAATTTATGGTGGAACCAAGTGACATATTAACTGCATGGATAGTTGAACCTTGAATGTTATTTTTTTTTATCTCTTTTAATATTCTAGGAAGCTCTGGATAACATCTTTCTGATGCATCAAAATCTGTAATTTCTGCATAATCCTTAGCTCTGGCTCTTAAAATTAGTGACACGATTGCTCCGTGGGATACTTTGTCAGTGACTCCATCACCATCAATGTCGAAAACATTTTTTTTTGCCAAACCAAAATAATCAATTACTGCTGCTCTTCTTATGGGTTGGCTTGCAATGGGTTGAGTGAGATTTTTTGTGGTTGTAATATTCATCTTTCCAAGAACTAATACTAAAGAGTTTGGTTTTAGTGTAAAAAACTTTTTAATAGTTTATCAGATTTGCAGATTAAATTTCTTTAGTTTTTTCTTAATCTTGCTTAACCTACTTTGACAAAAATCTCAGGCTTCTCACTGTAAATGCAAGTTTGTCTATCACTGCTTACTTTGTCAGTGAGCCAACGCCAGCTCAGGAATTGAAATAAAGCCTTTGTACTATATTACTTGAATTCTGACATTGTCAATTGTTCTAGATAGTACCATAATAAACTTTCACTTTCTGAATCCTATTTATTTGCGTTTATGTCTCGGTAAACATCGTTAACGCTATAATATTTTTATGCGACTAATTACTCTTACAACAGATTTTGGAAACAGTGATCCGTTTGTTGGCATAATGAAAGGAGTAATTTTAGATATTTATCCAAATGCAAAAATTGTAGACTTAACACATAATATTTCCCCACAAAATATAAGACAAGCCAGCTTTATACTTAGATCTTCTTATTACTATTTTCCTAAAGGCACTATTCATCTTTGTGTTGTCGATCCTGGCGTTGGAAGCTCAAGAAAGCCAGTACTAATTAAGACAAAGGATTATTTCTTTATTGGACCAAACAATGGCTTATTTTCTTTTGTAATTGAAAATGAAAAACTAATTAACATTATTGAATTAACAGAAAAAAAATATTGGTTAAAAAACATAAGTCAGACATTTCACGGCAGGGATATTTTCGCACCTGTTGCTGCACACCTTGCACAAGGAAAAGACATTAAAGACTTTGGACAGGAGATTACAAAAAACAAGCTTATCTTACTAAAACAGGATAGTCCAATAAAAACTAAAAATAAAATTAGAGGAACTGTTCAATACACAGATCACTTTGGAAACATAATCACAAACATTCCAAATTATTTTATTAAAACCAAGATGATCGGAAAGGTTAAAACTAAAAAAATCCATGGAATTATTGCTTGCTATTCAGGTGCAGAAGCAAAGAAGCTTTATGCAATTAAAGGCAGTAGTAATTTTATAGAGCTTTTTGTTAATAAAGATAACGCTGCAAAAAGCGTAAAGGCAAAAGTTGGGGATCCTGTTGAGTTCTGGGAACCAACTTAACGTTGTTTTTTCTTTTTAATGTAAAATGATACTGTTAAAGGTAAGGCACAAAAAATCTTAAGGAGTTAAACAAAAATGTCAAACAAGCAAAAAATTTTAAATGGACTTAAAAACAAAAGTTTTGTAAAAATTATTTCAGGTATTCAAAACTACGATAAACAAAAATCTTTAAATGTAGCTATGGCAGCAGAAATGGGCGGAGCATCAGCTCTAGATATTTGTGATGATCCAGAAATCATTAAACCACTCAGAGCATTAGTTCAATTACCTCTTTTTGTTTCAAGTATCGATCCTTTAAAATTAATTGCAGCACAATCTTATGGTGTCGATGTTCTTGAAATCGGAAACTATGAATCTTTTTACAGCCAAGGAAAAATGTTTACACCTAAAGAGATTCTAGAAATTGCACAGTTTGTTAAAAAATCAGTTACCTTAGATCTCCTTTTATGCTGTACAGTGCCAGCCACCCTTGAGATTGAAAATCAAATTAAGCTAGCTAAAGAGTTAATTAATTTAGGCATTGATATTATTCAAACTGAAGGTTTTACACCTGACACTGCAGTCTCTGACAGAAAAGATACTAGCTACAATGAAATACTGAAAGCAGCTTCAACCCTTGCAAACACACTAGAGCTAAGAAAAGCACTACCAAATGCAAATATAATCACTGCAAGTGGAATTACTTTAACTACTGCACCGCTTGCATTAGCTATGGGTACAAATGGAGTTGGAATTGGCTCCTACATTAATACTCTAACGACTCAAGAAGAAATGACAGAAAAAGTAAAAGAGATAATGGAAAGTGTAACCAAGCTTTCAACCCAATCACTTCAAGAGACAAAAACTCTTGCTTTAAAACACTAACTAGCATAAACCACACGTAGAGGCAGGGTGGCTCCGCCTCTATTGTTTTTGTTTTATAATAAAACAGTGACCCTTAAAGAATCACAAACTGACACAGAACACGAGTCATCAAGACTTAGGGAGCAAAGGCTTCAAAAGCTTGAAAAAATAAAAAGCCTTGGAATTGAACCTTACCCTTATAAATTTATTCGAACTTATAAAGCTCAAGGACTTCACGATAAATATAAAGACTTACCAAACGGACAAGAAACAAGCGATTCAGTAACTGTATGCGGAAGAATTCACAATGAAAGAAATGACTGGATGTTTATTGATCTATATGATGATTCAGGGAAAATCCAGCTCTACTGTGATAAAGAAAACTTAGATAAAAAAATTGTCGAGTTTTTGCCACTCTTAGACAAAGGCGATCATATAGGTGCATCGGGTACCGTACGAAGAACCCCACGCGGTGAACTATCTGTAAAAGTTAGTGGAATTACCTTACTTGGCAAATCACTTCTTCCACTTCCTGAAATAATCGAAGGAAAAAAAAGACATTTAGGAATTCATGACATTGAGACTAGATATCGTCAAAGATACTTAGATTTAATTGTCAACCCGCTACCTAAAGAGACATTAAAAAAAAGAGCACAAATAATTTCAGAAATTAGAAATTATTTAAACACTAAAGATTACATTGAAATAGATACTCCTGTTTTACAAATAGAAGCCGGTGGTGCTGAAGCAAGGCCATTTGTTACTCATCACAATGCACTTGGCATAGATTTGTTTTTAAGAATTGCTACAGAGTTACACTTAAAAAGACTTGTGGTTGGAGGATTTGAAAGGGTATATGAACTTGGAAGAGTTTTTAGAAATGAAGGGATATCTACTAAGCATAATCCTGAGTTTACTTCGCTTGAACTCTATGAAGCATATGCTGATTACAATGACATGATGGACTTAACAGAAGATTTAGTTAAAAAAGTCTGCTTAAAAACATGCGGAAAATTACAGATAGAATATCAGGGTAAAATAATTGATTTTGAAAAGTCCTGGGAAAGAGTTTCAATGCTTGATCTTATTAAAGAACATACTAAGGTCGATTTATCTAATTCACCTGCTGAAAAAATTATTGAGGTCTTTGAAGAAAAAGTAGAATCTAAATTAATCCAGCCAACATTTGTAAAAGACTATCCACTTGAAGTATCACCACTTGCAAAAAAACACAGAACTATAAAAGGACTCGTAGAGAGATTTGAACTTTATATAAATGGCTGGGAGCTTGCAAATAGTTTTTCAGAATTAACTGATCCACTTGATCAAAGAAGAAGGTTAGAAGAGCAAGCCAAGAAAAAAGCAGCTGGAGATCATGAGGCTCATCCACTAGACATAGATTTTATAACCGCACTTGAGTATGGACTTCCACCAACAGGTGGGCTAGGCATTGGTATAGACCGCTTAATTATGCTTTTAACAAATTCAGCAAGCATAAGAGATGTAATCGCTTTTCCTACAATGAAGCCAATATAACTAATGTCTTAAAATCTTAGTATAAACATTCCTGAAAATACTTTTCATTGTTAAAATTAGAGAACTTTTATACATATTATGATAATTGCTGCATTTACACCTTTCCAAAAAGGCTCACAGGATTATATTGAGCTAAAAAAGTTTTTACAATTCTCATCTTCCAAAGAAAACAAAGATGTTATCAAACTCTCAAAAGGTGTATTAGAAATTAATTCTATTGACACTAAAGGCAGCAAAGGGGGAAAACAAATATTAGATGTAATAAATTATGATCCAAGAAGAATAATTATTATTGATGCTACTCAGCCAAATCAGGTTTCCCAAACTTTAAAAGTCTTAATAAGCTTAATAGGATATCCGGCTTTTAATGCAGAAATTTTATCTAAAAGATTCTTCCTAATAACAAAAGATTTTTTTGAGACAACCTATGAACTGAATCAGTTACTTAGCAACAACGACAGAACCTTAAGCTCTCTCTTAGAAAAACCTTTTCATGGACAATCAGTTCTTTATTAAGACTACTCGCTTTTTAACTACTTTACACTAGCAATTCTTTTTTTATAATGCTTCAGACAAGTCCACCTAGGCGGATCAAATCCTTCAATTACTTGACACTAGCAATTCTTCTTCGCTCTTGATGGACTACTTTAGCAGCCCGTCCAATTGATCTGGGGAATTCTCTGCCTCTAGTTAAGACTGTTTCATCAAAGTGAACAGGTTCAAGAATATCTAAAGCAATATCCACTGCACTTCTAACATCAAAATCCTTACAGGAAAATATATCCAAAGTAAAAAACTCTTTTTCAGGGAAAGTATGTAAAGCAATATGTGACTCAGCAATTAAAACAACACCACTTATGCCCCAGTCTTCTTTTATATTTCCACCATCATATTTAAAAACATATGGGGGCATAATTTTATGCATTTCAAGCTTTTCAGGGTAACCATCCAATAATTCACTAATCATTCCAATATTAGCAAGTTTCTCTTTGGGAGATCCATACGCTTCTAACAGTAAGTGTGGTCCAAACATTCCTTTTTCCTCCAGCCTTTTTATTTAAGTACATAACAGATTCCTAAAATTTTTTCCTGATTTGTTTTGTACTTTTACTAACTACGACATTGCCCAGTTTAATTTCCAAATTTCTTTCTTTGGCCGGAATTGGGCAGTCACCGTTTAGGTGCTAGTAACTATGCTTTTTATATCTTCTCCTTTCTTGTTTTTTATTTATTATTTTTTTTATTTTTTTCAAGAATATAATTTTCACTAACTATTTATATTCCCTTTTTTATCTTTTTTTTTTGCTCCAAACAAAAAAAATCTCTCTAACAAGTTTTTGATTATACAAGAGATTATCTTTCATCAGTAGCAACCTTCCAAAATTTTTTATACTTGAGTTTAGTGAAAATTTATTTCTCACAGTTAGAAAATTATCAAAAGAAAAAATTGCTGAAATATTGAAATTTGACAGAATTAAGTCAGATCTCGACATTCTGGGTTCATAAAATTTTTTATATTGAAAAAACTGTGTCATAATTTTCCTTGGACTAGTCTCATGAAACTTTCAATTAACTGGCTAAATAATTTCCTAAGCTTAGACGAACTAACAGCTGAAGAAGTTGCCCACAAACTTACCATGGGCTCCTTTGAAGTTGAAGAAATCCAAAAAGTTGGTCCGAAACTTAAAGGACCCATACTTGTTGGCAAAATTCTCAACATCCAGAAGCATCCAAACGCTGACCGCTTAGCTGTTACTCGGGTTACTACTGACGGAAAAAATGAATTTGTTATTGTCTGCGGTGCAAAAAATATAAAAGAAGGTCAGAAGGTTCCAGTTTCTTTAGAAGGGGCAGTTGTAGTAAATCGTCAGGATGGTTCAAAATTAGCCATAAAAACCACTAAAATCAGGGAAATAGAGTCTTGTGGAATGCTATGTTCACCAGGAGAACTCGGTATAAATATAGACGATCCTAATGGAATCTTAATTCTTCCTGAAGATGCAAAACTTGGGGAAAGTGTAATCGACTACCTCTCACTAAACGAAGATATAGTTCTTGAGGTAGCTTCTCGTTCAAATAGGGGAGATGCTCTGTCAGTATATGGTTTAAGTAAAGAAATCAGCGCCCTGACCAAAAAAAATCTAAAGCAAATAGCATTTAAAACCCCAAAAATTGATACCTCAGTTCAAAATACCACCACACAGATTGAAAATTTAAAAGACACTTACCTTTTTTATACAGTAACAATTGAAGAAATAGAAGTTTTTGAAAGCCCACCTTGGCTAAAGAGGTTATTGGAATCGGTAGGGATTAGAACTATAAATAATATTGTTGATATTACAAACTATATAAATTTCACTTTTGGTCAGCCTCTACACGCTTATGACAAGGCTAAATTAAAAGGTTCTTCTCTTATTGCAAGATCCAGCAAAGCAAAGGAAAAAATCCTTACAATTGACGGAAAAGTTAGAGATCTGAAAGAAGGGGTTCTAGTTATTGCAGATAGAGAAAAACCAGTAGCAATAGCTGGAATAATGGGTAGCAAAGACTCTGAAGTAACTGAGAGTACAAAAACCATAGTCCTAGAGGCAGCCATTTTTAACCCACAGAAGGTTCGCAGGGGGTCACGAACTGTTGGTTTATCCAGTGAAGCTTCAAAACGCTTTGAAAGAGGAGTTGACAGTAACTTTACCTATAATGCCCTCTTATGTACTATTGAACTTATAGAAAAGCTAGCTACAAAAGATAATACTAAAAGAAAACCTAAAATTGGAAAAATAGAACAAGCAGGTAAGCCACTCGAAAAAGAAATTAAAATTCAATTATCTAAACAAGAGGCCACAAGAGTACTAGGAATAGATTTAAAAATTAAAGAGATCTCAGAACTATTAGAATTGCTCCAATTTAAAACAAAAAAACTTTCAGAAGAAGAAATTGAAGTACAGGTACCTCAAAGCAGAACTGGTGACATTACAAGGCCAATAGATCTAATTGAAGAAGTTGCCAGACTTTATGGCTATGACAAAATACCTTCACTGCCACCAAAAGCTACTTTATCTTCAAACAGGTCAAATATTAGTCTCGAGAAAATAAAAAATTATTTTCTTGTATGTGGTTTTTCAGAAAGCTACTTAAGCAGTCTAATAGGAGAACAAGTCTTAAATAATAATGAGTTTCCTTTTGATATATCAACTTCAATCACTATGTTAAACCCATTATCAAAAGAACACTGCATATTAAGGCAAAGCTTAATTCCTGGGCTTTTAGAAGCACTAAAATTAAACCAAAACCACCAAATTACTCCTGTAAAGCTTTTTGAAATTGGAAAAGTTTATTTTTACGATAAGAAAACTGTACCTAATGAAAAGGAGACTTGCGTTACAGAAAAGCTTAGGATAGGCGGCATAATATATGGACAAAAAGAAAATTGGATTTTAAATAAAAACAGTACTCAAAAGTCAATTGAGCATTTGTTTTTCAATGTAAAGGGTATCTTAGAGGGTTTATTTAATAAAAATAATTGTAATGCTACCTTTTTACCCCATAAGGAAAGGTTTCTGCATCCAAGTTTCTCATTAAAAATGTCCTTAAACAAAAATGATATTGGTGTATTTGGCTGCTTACATCCCCTGCTAGAAAAAAGAATGGAGTTGCTTGGTCCAGTAATTGTTTTTGAAATTAATCTTGAGCCAATTCTAAACGAACTGGAAAAAACCAGAACATATAAAAAGATCTCTTCACAACCTATGGTTATAAGAGATATAACAATTGATTTATCTAAAAAGTATGAAGCAGGAACTATTACAAATGAGATTAATAAAGTAATATCTGGTTTTGTTATCAGTGCCACTTTAATCAATGTTTATGAACTGGATAAAGAAAATAGAAGTTTGACATACAGGCTTAAAATGCAAGATTTTGAGCAAACTCTTACAAGCCAGCAAATTGAAGATGAAGTAAATTTGATAAAAAAACACTTAAGTGCTTGCTTTCAAGCAAAATTCAGGGTTTAATAGAACATTGATAGTGAATCATAAGTCTTACTTTACTATCCATATCATCATCTTCCTACTATGTATCGCCTAAGTGGACCTAAAATATATATTTTTGCACCTATTCTAATAATAGGAGTATTTGTAGTAGCGTTTATCCCTGCACATTTTGGCGTGGAAAGAAGTTTATCTTTCTCTGCACTAGTTCTAGGAGAGGCTGGATTAAGTTTTATCCCAGTACTTGCTTTATATCCAAAAGCAACTCCATTTCAGGCAGCTTTATTAGCAGTAATTTATTTTTTCACAACATTTATTATTTGTTTTATAGCATGTGGAATCAATAACCTTGGTTGGCCTGGTACATATGCATTCTTACTTAGAGATGGGGAGTTCACTATAAACACTCATGCTCTATTTACTGCAAATATATTTTCACTTGCTGCACTATTCTTAGATTTTAAGCTCATATATGATGAAGAGCTCACGAAAAGTTTTCATAACAAACAAAAAGCTGGTTATAAAAAAGCCTTTGGGTTTATGTCTTTTCAAAAGCCATTATTAAGGCAGCCTACTTTTGAACAGCCAAGGAAAACCTCTTCTTCAACTTCAACAAAAAAAGAAACATCTAAGAAAAAATCTAAAATAGAGGATCCTTTTGAAGACGATTTCCTGAAACCATTTGAATTTGAGCCAGAAACAACACAAGAAGAAGTAAGTCTTCCTGAAGAAAGTTCTGGGAAATTATATTCACCTGAAGTAGAATCTGCACCAAAAATATCAGATTTCTTTGATGATGCAGGAATCAGCGGAACAAGTAGTAAAGTAAATATTCCTAAAGAAAATCCCCAAGAACCACATTCACGATTTTTTGAAGATGAAAAAACAGAGGAAGTACAAAGTAAGGATTTTATAAACCCATTTCCTTCCGAAACACCTACTGTAACAGAATTTGAAAAGCCAAAGCAAATACAAACAACTGCAAGTCCATTTCCACCATCGAATATAAAAGATGATCTGCAAGCAATATTTGAACAATACTCATCATTAAATGCTGTCAAAAAACTAACTGCAAATAAACCAGAAAAAACATACTCAAAGAAAAAGCTTCATGAAACAGTGCACGAAAAGTTAACAAGGAAACCATATGAATCACAAAAAGAAACCTCTCAAATATCAGCCAGCATAAATACTGATGATATTCATGAAGCCACTTACAGGCAAGTCAGTGAAGAAGAGAAACTACAGGACATTAAGGAAGAGCTTAAGAAAGAGCTTGAGGAAAAATTCCAGGCTAAGCTTGTTAAAGAAACACAAAATAAAGAAGAAGTTATTCAAAAGGCATCTGATAGTAAAGAAGAGATTATCCAAAGTATTCAAAGCGTTAAAGATACACTTAAAAAAGAGTTTGAAGATAAATTACAAAACAGGCTTGACGAAGAAGCTAAAAGACGTGAAGAATCCATCCAAAAAACTTCAGAGACTAAAGAAGAAATTATCCAAAGCATTGAAAGTATAAAAGGTGCTCTCAAAAAAGAGTTCGAAGATAAATTACAAAGTAGACTTGACGAAGAAGCTAAAAGACGTGAGGAGTCAATCCAGAAGGCATCTGATAGTAAAGAAGAAATTATATAAAAGGTGCTCTTAAAAAAGAGTTCGAAGATAAATTACAAAGCAGGCTTGATGAAGAAGCTAAAAGACGCGAGGAGTCAATCCAAAAGGCATCTGATAGTAAAGAAGAGATTATCCAAAGTATTCAAAGCGTTAAAGATACACTTAAAAAAGAGTTTGAAGATAAGTTACAAACCAGGCTTGATGAAGAAGCCAAAAAACGTGAAGAATCCATTCAAAAAACTTCAGAGACTAAAGAAGAGATTATTCAAAGTATTCAAAGTATAAAAGGTGCTCTTAAAAAAGAGTTTGAGGATAATTTGCAAACCAGACTTGACGAAGAAGCTAAAAGAAGAGTTTGAGGATAAATTACAAACCAGGCTTGATGAAGAAGCCAAAAAACGTGAAGAATTCATTCAAAAAACTTCAGAGACTAAAGAAGAGATTATTCAAAGTATTCAAAGTATAAAAGGTGCTCTTAAAAAAGAGTTTGAGGATAATTTGCAAACCAGACTTGACGAAGAAGCCAAAAAACGTGAAGAGTCTATTCAAAAAACCTCAGAGACTAAAGAAGAAATTATTCAAAGTATTCAAAGCGTTAAAGTAGAGCTTAAAAAAGAACTCATCCAAAGCCTAAAAGAAGAACTTAAAAAAGAATTAACAGAAGAAATCACAGAGGAAGAGGAAGAAATTTTAGATGAGGCATTAATTAATATAAATAATGATCTAAAATGCAAAGGGTCAATGTTCTTAAATTTAAAGGGAGATGTTTTAGTAGAAAATTGGGATAGACAAATCTCACACGAAGAAATTGATAGTACAATAATTCAGGTATTTAACACAGTAAACCAAGAAACAAACGAAACAAATCAGGGCAGTTTGTTACATATATTGTTAGAATCAGAAGATGGTACATTAGCACTGGCTAATATAGAAAATAAAATATTAACTGTTTATACTAATGGAACCGGAGAACTTTTTTCCGGTCAAATTCTTAGAACACTATCGGAAATTGAAGAATAATCATAATGAAAGAATTAATTGAATTAGTTATACAAAAAAAAGCAAGTGATTTGCATATTTCTGTTGGAATGCCACCTGTTTTAAGAATCGATGGCAAATTAATACCAACTGAATATGAGCCACTTACAGCTGAAGACACTAAAGCTTTAGTCTTTAGTATTCTTACTTTAGAGCAAAGAAAAATTTTAGAACAAAAACTAGAATTAGATTGCAGCTATGGAATTGAAGGACTAGGAAGGTTCAGGGTAAATGCATACAAAGATAGAAATGGTTTTGCTGCTGCACTTAGAACAATAACCTCCAAAATACCGACATTCGAGCAATTAAATCTCCCAAAAATATGTCAGCAAGTTTGCACAAAACCCAGAGGACTTGTACTTGTAACAGGACCGACAGGCTCAGGTAAAAGTACAACACTTGCAGCAATGGTAGGCTGGATAAATGAAAATAGAGCAGATCATATTCTTACCATTGAAGATCCCATTGAATATATTCACACAAGTAAAAGATCTGTAGTCAATCAAAGAGAACTTGGGGCTGACACACATAGTTTTGACAATGCACTTCGAGCTGCACTAAGAGAAGATCCTGATGTAATTTTAATTGGTGAGATGAGAGATCTTGAAACGATATCTCTTGCCTTAAAAGCAGCTGAAACAGGACATTTGGTTTTTGGTACATTGCATACAAGCTCAGCTGCTCAGACCATTGATCGTGTAGTAGACGTGTTTCCTCCTGATCAACAACAACAAATAAGAATACAGCTTAGTAATGGTTTAGTTGCTGTTTTTAGTCAGACTCTGATTTCAAAATTAAACCCTCAAGGACAAATAGATGGAAGAGTTATGGCAATGGAAATCTTGGTTAATACTCCTGCCATAGCAAACCTTATTCGAGAAGGAAAAACAGCTCAAATGTACTCTGCAATCCAAACCGGTGGAAGGTTGGGAATGGTAACACTTGAAAATAGTCTTGCTGAGCTTGTTAAGAAAAAACTTATACGACCTGAAAGTGCATTAGCAAAAAGCTCACGACCGGAAGACCTAGAAAAATTAATTTCACCTGAACTTGCTGCAAGTGGTTTTAAGCAGTAAAAAAATTATGTGTGTAAAACCTTACGATTTCTTTCTAAAACCTTACTTTTAAATTGACTATTAGTCATTAAGATGATTCAATAATTGTAATTAAGTTCTAAAAGGATTAAATTAATGCCTACTATAACTCCAGTTAACGTTGGTCATACAGCAGTTTTACTTTCTCAAAACAGAAGAAGGATCGATAACCAACTTCCTCCTGAAAGATTAATTCAAATTGCCAAAGAAAATCCTGTCGTTGACACATTTTTAAAGCTTGCTGTTATTCCAACACCCACTATAAGACCTGGACACCCAAAAGAATTAGAGATGAGACAAAACATGTCTCTAGTTCGAGATATAACTGATCAATTATTTAAAGGGTTGCATCCTGAAGTTACCAGTTACGTAGATGACTACGGCTCACTAATTATAAAAGTACCTGGCTCAGAAGAGCACAAAAACAAGCAGCCACTCATGTTCATGGGTCACTTAGACGTAGTACCAGCAGATCTTGATGAACCAACCAAGCAGGTCTACCCCACATTAATTAATCACTCTACAAAAGAAGGTATAAAAGAATACATTGCAAGCGATGGCACTACCACTTTAGGAGCAGATGATAAATCACTGGTAGCTATTATTTGGGATGTTGTGAGGCGTACTATAAATGAACCTCATGTTCCTTATGAAATTGTGCTTGCAATAGATGAAGAAGAAGATGGTGCATCACTTGTTAATTTAAAAACAAGTGACTTTAAGTCAAAGCACATTATAGTAGCTGACTATGACAGAGCATTTCAAATAACATTTGGCTGTGCCAGTTTTGTAATTATAAAAATAGATGTTGACGGGCTAAAGGGAGGACATTCTGGAGATGATAATCAAGAAATGATGGTTAGTGCTACAGACATTTTAAAAGAACTGCATGATGGAATAGGTAATAGAGTTATTAAATATTTCTCTGACTTTGCAGCACCCTTATTATCTAAAAATATTTATGAGTATGAAATTGCCAGATCTGCTAGTAATAAAATTCCAACGGAAGGACATCTATATTTATCTTTAAGAAGTAACAGGCAAGATCTTGAAGATGAAGAAATTAAACGAATTGAGAATGAAGTTAAACAAATTGAGCAAAAACATAGAAGTAGAGAACAAGCTCTTAGTATTCAAATTAAAATCGATAAGCAATGCCCTCCCTGGAATGGAGATCCAAAGTCTTTATTAGTTAAGTTACTTACACAGGCAGCAAATGAAATTGGACACAAAGAAGTAAAAATAGCCCCTGAACATGGAGCAACACAAGTTAACAACTTAGTAGGAAAAAAGAATCAAAATGGAGAAGACTTCATACCAGTTATAGTTGGTGTAGATTCAGAACACTGGCATAGCACAAAAGAAAATGTAAGTCCTAGATCAATGAGGGAGGTTAGTAATTGGCTTTGTAAGTTTGTGCAAATTTACAGTTCTACAAATTAATTTTAAAAGAATAAATAGCATGAAAATATCCACAGCAACAAAACCTATTGATTTTACAGAAAAACTCTTTCAGCTTTTTCAGAAAAGAAAAGATGTTTCAATACAAGAATACCCTTTAGAATATAAGAAAGGAAAATATGGTTTTTTAAAAATTTCCTCAAAAGATATTACTCCTACAGACCCAGTGCTTTTAATTCGAGCCGGCATTCATGGAGATGAAACCGCAGGTCCTATTACCATTGAGCATTATGGTAATGAAATTCTTGACTCTGCACACGAGAAAGGAATAAAGGTAATCTTGTATCCACTTGGAAACCCATCAGGGTTTGCTCTTAGACTCCGCTATAACATTGATAATGATAAGGGGTTTGACAATGACAAGGGAAAGGAAGGAGTAGGAAATAACGATTTCCTTCGCTATGAATTAGAAGACGGTAGCATAACAGATGATATCAAAGATGGCAAAATACCATTTAAGCGTTTTTTGTGGGCTTCTGATCCTAGTCTTAAAAGCCGCTTCTGTCTGCCGCTTGAAACTGAACTTATGCATAAACTTCTTAAAGAAGATCCTCTTCCTCAAGTAAAAGGCTCAATTGATCTTCACCAAGATTACCTTACCCCAAATGCTTCTCCAGCTGCATATCAATATGCTCTTGGAAACATAGAAGAATATAAACCAATAATTGAAGAGGTTTCAAAGATATGTCCAGTGTATAAAAATCAACTTATGGCTGCTGGCTTTAAAACAAAAATTGATGAAATTGGTAATGTGGTAGAAGTTCCACTTGAATCCGAAATGGAAGCAATAGATGAGAACGGTTCTATTGTACGTTACGACGGTTCCATTACTGATCTTTTCTATCGCCTAGGCACACCATATAACGTAGCCGTAGAAACAACTGGAGTTACTCCTCTTGATATTGCTTGTAAAGTAAATCTTTTATGGATCCGTGGTTTTATTGATCTAATAAAAAAACATTTTATTAGTGATAAAAATGTATCTTAATTAAGGTATGACTTATTTAAAGCCTAAGATTAATTTAGTCTTTCTACTTTACAAGGCTATATTAACCTTTGTATTATAAAAGTTAGATTAATTTAGAAAAATATAAGGAGGAAATAACATGGTTAGTCCAATAGTTTTAAATCAAGGTAGAGTAGATTCATTAATAACAGAAGTACAAAATGCAACTGAAAGAAAAAAATTAATAGTTACAGCAAATGACATTTTAAAAAGACATGAGCTAGTAAATTTAAATGCTCAGGATGTTGTAGGTTACGGACTCTTGTCGAAAAAAGTGTTAAGGCTATATGGAAGCTTTGCTCAAAACCAAATTGAAAACTATGTAAGTGCGATAAAAGAAATAGAAAGAACTACAGGAATTACCAGCATACGTAAACATTCAAAGGAATGGCTTGATGGAGACAAAGTACGTATTTCCTCTAAGATTCGATTAGGTGGTCGATAGTCCTTTATAAGTTTTCAATCAACCCTTTTGCTTTTTCAAGTAAGATTTTTTTATCTTCTTCAGTATAATCAAATAAATATTTTTCCAAAGTCGACATTGGATTAGTAATAAGGTTTAGATTTAGATCAGATACACGATAAGTCCTTTCTTTGTGCAAAATTTCAGGCTGAATTACAAGTGCAAAGCTGTCTTTTAGAAGTTCTTTTATTTTCTCCTGATTAACTAAACCAAAATTTTCTTCAGAAATTATATACCTTACCCTTATTACTGAACCTGTATGTCTTTTACTTAAAACTTCTTTTTCTAAATCAGCTTGAGGATTCTGACTACAAGTCAAATCACAACTAATAGTAATAAATTTTCTTGGCTCAGTTGATTTAAACTCATATTTAACTTTTCCTTTTTCTAATTCAAGGCAAATAAAACCTTTATCTTCATTTTCTTCACCGAAGTCTACTCGCTCAAGAGATCCTGCATATAAAATTACAGGTTTGTCAGCCTGTAAAACCTGATGTCTGTGAATATGACCAAATCCGACATAGTCAAGACTACCTGACTGGAAAAAACTTAATGGATAACTTAAAACTTTGCCTATAGATAAATCTTGCTCTGATCCAAACTGAGCTTTTTCAATTGTTCCATGCCCTATCAAAATACTTGGAAGAACAGGATCAAGTTTTTGAATACAGCTATTTAGTGCTTGTTTAACTTTTTCAATCATTAAATTATCTTGTTCCTTTGTACTTAGGTTTCTATACTCTTCTTTTGTTAAAAGTCTGCTTTTTGTAATATGTGGAAGAGCTATAACCTGCACAACTCCACTTTTAGTTTTTATATTCTTGAGCTCAATCCTATTAAAAACTGTCACATGATCAATCTCCAGCGTATTATAAATATCAAGTGCATCTGATCCATCGATCCTATACAAAACATCATGATTGCCTACAAGCAAAATCGTCGGTATTTTATTTAAAGAAAGTTTTTTAATTCTCTTTGCAAATTCTCTCTGGTAAAGAGGTTCAGGCGTAGCATGTTTATATGTATCTCCAGTAAAAATAGCTAAGTCAACTTGGTTATCTACAGCAAAATTAATCGGCTTATCAAGCGCAGAAATAAAATCTTCAAATCTTTTGTTTAAACCTGTTTCGGGGTTTAATGAGCCATATCGTTCTCCCGAGCCGAAGTGTAAGTCCGAAAAATGTACAACTTTTATCATTGGTTATTATTTTGTAATTCTGGATTTTATATTCCGCAACTTCTTTATAGTATGTTATATTTTACCCTATGCTGTTTTTAGGCAAATTACGGAAAGAAACTTGGATGGAAGCAAACTACGGGCAGGTAAAAGGCTGGCAATGCCAACCACTTTTAAAGTTTTTAAATCTGAAACATCTATTTACAGGTAAAGCAAGTGATTTAAATTTAGCAAAACATCAGCCCACTATTTTTCCAGAAAAAAGTGTAGATAAAAATCGTGAAATATTATGCAAAAATTTTGACTTGAATTATGAAAACCTAGTTGTACTTCCTATAGCTCACACAGATAATGTTTTAGTTTTGGAAAATGAGAAAAACGAAAATCAAAAACCTGGTCACTGGGATGCAGTGATTACTCAACTCACAAATGTACCAATATTAATTACAGCAGCAGATTGTGTACCAATCTTACTTTATTCACCTGAAAAGAAAGTTCTTGGTTTAGTTCATGCAGGCTGGAAGGGAACAGCAGCACAAATTGTAGAAAAAGCTGTAATTGCAATGCAGGAAAATTACATGGTCAGACCTTCTCAAATCATAGCTGCAATTGGTCCTGCAATTGGTCAAAAGCACTATGAGGTTAGCCAGGATGTCGCGGATCTCTTAGTACAAGCAACAGAGTCTGAAAAGATCCTCAATACATCAGGGACAAAACCAAAAGCAGATTTAAAGCTTGCTAACTATCTGCAGCTAGACAAAGCAGGTGTAATGAAAATCTATGTTTCAGACATGGACACAGCTCTTCACACCAGCGTACTTTACTCACACAGGATCCAGGGTAAACGCGCTGGCAGGCAGGGTTTAATTGCATGTATGCTTTAAAAACAAAGCTTTAGGATTTCATTTACTCTTGCTACCCTAAACACTTTATAAATTGACGGTGGCACATTTTTAATTTGAACTTTTACATTTAACTTTTTGGCTTTTTCTATAAAGCTTTCAAGCTTTTCCAGAAAGTAAACTGAAACAAAAACAAGGTTTTGAAAATTAATTAAAATTTCATTTCTATCCAAAGCTTGATTTTCTAGCAAACTAAAAGCACTATCTATAACTTCATTTGAAGTCATTTCGCCATTAAACAAATTTTTAATAGGCATTTCTAAACAATCCTTCCAACTCTTCTACCAACGGCATTCTTGGATTTGTTCTTAGGCTTAAGTCATTAAAGGCTTTACTTACTAAATCCGGAATAGCTGCCAAATAGTCATCAAGCTTAATATCAAGCTCACTAATCCTACATGGTAGACCAGACTTACTTAACAGTTCTTTAATTTTTTCTTTCAAGTCAACTATTAGTTTTTCAATCTCATTATTTTGGCTGCCAAGAGATTTAGCAATTTCAGCATATTTTTCTTTTGCAATGTATTTTTTATTATTCGGGAATGGCATAAACTTCGTGGGTATACCCGAATTAAAATCAATGGTGCTTAAAAGGAAAACTGCATTTGCCCTCCCATGCGGCACACCAAACTTTGCTCCAAGCGCATGAGCCATAGCATGGTTTATTCCTACAGAAGCATTACTAAATGCCATTCCTGCAAGTGTTGCAGCATTGTGCATTTTTTGTCTAATTTCTACATCATGAGGTCTTTGAATTACTTTTGGTAAAGTTTCATAGATAATTTTTATTGCCTGCAAACAAAGCGCATCAGTAAAGTCGTTGGCATAAATCGAAACAAAAGCTTCAAGTGCATGCGTAAATGCATCTATTCCTGTATCAGCACTTGGTTTAACTGGAAGCTCACAAACAAGCTCAGAATCTATTATTGCAATGTCTGGAGTTAAATTATAATCAAAAAGTGAGACTTTTAAATTATTTTTTTTATCGGCAATTACACATGCCGGGCTAACTTCACTACCTGTACCAGAAGTAGTAGGAATAGCAACAAGCTTTGTCTTTCCAAGAGTAGGAAAACTTATCACTCGTTTTCTAAAATCTACAAAATCAACAGACAGGTCTTCAAACTTTATATCAGGGCACTCATAAAACAATCTGATTCCTTTTGTAGCATCAATTACTGAACCACCACCAACAGCAATAAAATAATCAGGGCTAAAATTACTTACCTCAGTAAGCCCTCTATCAATAACATCTTTACTTGGCTCAGATTCTACATCACTAAATACTTTAAAGTTACAGCCATTTGGAAGATTATCTATTACTTTTTTTAAAACTCCGAGCTTTTCCATTGTTTTGTCAGTAACAATAAAAGCATTCTTGGCAGGAAATATTTTCAAAACATTTAGAGAACCAGGATTAAAATATACTTGATTTGGAATACGAAACCACATAGGCATTATTTGTCTTCTCGGAACTCGCTTAATATTTAAGAGATTGTAAATGTTTACATTTTCTGTGGTACTGTTTGCACCGCCCGTCCCACAGCCAAAACTTAACGTAGTAGGCAGATTATTGTACATTCCACCCAGCCCACCAAGCGATGTTGGCTGATTAACAATAATTCTTCCGGCATTAATCAGGTTTTGAAACTTTGCAATTACATTTTCATCTTTTGCAAATATTCCTGCAGTATGTCCTGTACCTCCAGAATGATTTACAAGCAAGCATTTGCTCAATGCATCACCTTCTGATTCAGCTCTTAAGACTGCAAGAACTGGCATTAATTTTTCTTTCAAAAGTGGGTGATTTTTATCATCAGAATTAATTTCACAAAGTAATATCTTTGTATTTGTTGGGACATCAATCCCTGCTGCTTGAGCAATTTTATATGCTTCTTTACCAACATATTTATAATTCATGACACCAGTTTCAGGATCAATCACAACCGGGGTCAACTTTTTGGTCTCTTCTTCCTTGCAAATATAACAATTTATTTTTTTAAACTCTTGGAGCAACTGCTCATAAATATCATCATCTACAACTAAAGTTTGCTCTGATGGACATTCATTTCCATTGTCAAATGTTTTAGAAATACAAATATCCATTGCAGCACTTGAAACATCATAAGACTTATGCACATAGACTGGTGTATTGCCAGAACCCACACCAATAGCTGGTTTACCAGAGCTATATGCAACCTTCACCATTGTAGTTCCACCTGTTGCAAAAACGAGATCGACTTCTTTATGGTGAATTAAATAATTTGTCTGCTTACGCAATTTTGAATTTCTCTTTAGCCAGCCAATACAACCTTCAGGTGCTCCTGCTTTCAATGCAGCTTTATATAACACCTCTGCAGTGTAAGCAACACACTTACTAGACATTAAATGAGGGCTAAAAACTATAGCATTTCTGGTTTTTAAAGAAATTATTGATTTGTAAATTACAGTACTTGTTGGATTGGTAACCGGTGTTAATGCTGCTATTACACCTACTGGTTCTGCAATTTCAACCATTTGTTCATCTTTAATTTCTCTAATCACATTAACGGTTTTTTTATCTTTTATCTGGTGGTATAAAAACTCACTGGCAACAATGTTTTTTAAAATCTTATCTTCAAAAAGTCCCATCCTGGTTTCTTCCACTGCAAGCTTTGCAAATTCTCTTGAATGCTCAAGAGCAGCACGAACAACTGCATAAACAATCTTGTCAACCTGCCCTTGAGTGTACTGAGTAAAAACTGCGCTGGCTTTTCTTGCTTTTAAAAGCAATTGGTCTACGTGCGGAAAAGAATCTTCTTGAAGTTCTGATATAAAATCAAAATTTAATCTCGTTGCTTCTGTATCTAACACAAAATTTTCATGTTTGTCTTGTGGTGAAAAAACCATGGTCATAATAGTTTACCTTTTTTTATGCCTAAGACAAGCTTAGACTTCTTTGTAGTCAGTTTCTTCCAAAGCTAAAACGAACAAAGGTTATTAATACAATTTTTAGATGCAGCTTTAAAGCTTCACCTACTGATAATTGAAATAGTTTTTGTCAGTTTTACTTGCCTTGCTGACAGATATCAATTAATAACTTACAAGTTTCTTCAAAACTTGTAGTTTCATAAATACCCTGTTGTAAAAAAGAATCTATTACTGGTTTCAATAAAACTGCTTTATCAATTCTTGGATCTGAACCTTTTTCATATGCTCCAATGGCAATTAAGTCTTCTGCATTATTATAAGTTGCCATCATATTTCGCATAAAACCTGCTGCTTCCTGATGATCTTTATCAGCAAGGTCCGGGAAAAGTCTACTCACACTATTTAAAACATCTACAGATGGATAGTGATTCCTTGCAGCAATTGTTCTAGAAAGAATTATATGCCCATCTAAAATACCACGTACAGCGTCTGCTATAGGCTCATTAAAATCATCACCTTCAACAAGCACAGTATAAATAGCTGTAATTGAACCTGATTTAGCTCTTCCTGCTCTTTCCAGTATTTTTGGCAACATTGCAAAGACTGATGGTGTATAACCTTTCATTGTAGGTGGCTCACCTACAGAAAGTCCTACATCCCTAGCTGACATTGCAAGTCTTGTAACAGAATCTGCCATAAGTAAAACATTTTTCCCTTGCTCTCGGAAATATTCAGCAATTGTCGTTGCAGTTAAAAGACACTTGACGCGCAGCATTGCTGGCTGGTCTGATGTAGCCACAATTACAACAGATTTTTTTAAGCCTTCTTCTCCTAAGCTAACTTCAATAAAATCTTGAACTTCTCTTCCTCTTTCTCCAACAAGAGCAATTACGTTTACATCAGCATCACCATATCTTGCAATCATGCCTAACGTGGTACTCTTTCCAACTCCAGAACCACTAAATATACCAATTCTTTGCCCTACACCTAAAGTTAAAAGCCCATCTATGACCCTAATACCAGTTGCAAAAACAGTATCTATTCTTGGACGTCCATAAGCTTCTGGCGGAGCAGCATCTACAGCTCTTGGGACTAACGTACCTTCCAAATCTCTTCCATCAATTGGTTTTCCCAGTGCATCAACTACTCTTCCAAGTAAACCTTCCCCTGCAAAAATTTCAACATGCCTTCCAGACTGAACAATTTTACTTCCCTGGTGAACACCTCTTCCGTCTACCAGTAAAAGTAAAAGTGAAATTTCTCCTTTAAAGCCAACAACTTCAGCTGGTTTTACATCGCCTTGATCAGTGATTACACTACATAACTCTCCAACCATTGCACCAGGAAGTCTGGCTTCTAAAAGCAACCCCACAACTTTATTTACATAGCCAGTCCACTTACGGGTTTCATTTTTAGCAAGCACATCTTGAACTGCTCTATTCAGGTCCTTTATATATTCATCATCAATTAGTTTTTCCACAAGAATTCCTCAATCTTCAATTACTTACGCTGCTGGTGCAGTAACCCCAGGCTGAGCACTTTCTGTCCCAATCGTTTCCAATACTTGAACATTAAAGTCTGGAGATAGCTCTGCATAAGAAAGAACATGTATATGTGGATCAAATTGTTCAAGTAATCTATACAACGGTAATCTTAATCCAGGACCACAAATTAAAACTGGTCTTCGCCCATACCTTTCATTAATCTTTTTCGAGGAACGCGAAATCATTGTAACCAGTTGTTGTATTTGTTTTGGATCTAATATTAAAACTAAATTATTTTCGACACGCTGCAAAGATTCTTCCAGCTTACGTTCCCAGGTTGGGTGAAATGCTACTGAATATATTTGTTTTTCCGGCGTAGCAAATTCAAGGCAAATTTGCCTACCTAAAGTAATTCTAAGCTTTTCAGACAACAAGTCTGGATCTTTTATGCCAGTGCATAAATCTTCAAGTCTTTCTAAAAGATATTGAACATCACGAATAGAAACTCTTTCCTTTAAAAGATTTACAAAAACACGTCTTAAATCACCAATGTTAATCAGAGCCGGAACTAAACTTTCAACAACTTGAGAATCTTTTTGTTTTGCCTGTTCAAGTACTCTCTTTACATCAGCTTTAGTAAGAAGCTCATCAATATTCTTTCTTACAACTTCAGCTAGGTGAGCTGTGATTACTCTAACTGCAGGTGTTGCAGGATATTGCCAGTCAATTTGCTCCAGGTAATCAGGATCAATCCAATATGCAGGCTCCTGAAGGGCCGAATCCCATCCAGGCAAAGCACCAGGCGGTGGTTCAGAATATATCCTGTCCCAGTACTCCCTTAAAACAAGCATTCTATCTGGATATGCTTCACTTGAGGAAACAGTTGTATCTCTTATAACAATTCTATATTCATTTGCATTTAAACTTGGAGCATCCATAATCCTCACTGATGGAAGAACATATCCAAGATTCAATGTAAGTTGATGTCTCAGTGAAGCAATTTCAGGAACTAAGGTACCTTGTCTTCCTGGATCTGCAATATCAAGCAAATTTCTACCAACCCAGATCGCAAGATTATCTACTTCAAGCAATGAGTACATCATATCCGGACTGCTTGGATTAACTTTTGGTTCAGATAAAGCCTGGTCTTCAGTAGATTTTTTATCTCTAGCCCGTTGTGCAAACACAAATGCAGCCATGCCACCTATAATTACAGAAAGCGCCAGAAATGCAAAAGTTGGTAAGCCAGGAAAAAATGCAATACAAAATAAAAGCCCAGAAGCCAGTGCCAATGCATTTGGCCTGTTCATTATCTGTGTACCAATATCCTGTCCTAAACTTTCTGCGCTAGATGTTGATCTGGTAACAATGATACCTGCAGCAATTGAAAGTATAAGTGCTGGAACCTGTGCAGACAGAGCATCTCCAACTGTTAGTATTGTGTACTTACCAGCAGCTTGTGCAAGATCTAAACCTTTCTGTGTAACCCCAATCGTAAGACCAGCAGTAATATTTACAAGAGTTATAATAATACCCGCAATAGCGTCACCTTTTATAAATTTACTTGCACCATCCATTGCACCATAAAATGAAGACTCTCTTTCCAGATCAGCTCTACGCTGCTTTGCCTGCTCACTGCTAGTTAAACCTGCATTAAAATCTGCATCGATAGACATCTGTTTCCCTGGCATTGCATCTAATGCAAACCTTGCAGATACTTCAGCAATTCTTTCGGCACCCTTAGTAACAACAATAAATTGAACTACTGTAATAATTATAAAAATAATAACACCAACAACTATATTTCCGCCTGCTACAAAATTTCCAAAAGCAGTAACAACTTCACCTGCATAACCATTTTCAAGTATGAGTCTTGAAACAGCGATGTTTAAAGACAAACGCAACAATGTAGTGATTAACAAAACAGAAGGCAAAACAGCATAGTCAAGAGGTCTTCCAATATATAGCGCAATGCCCAAGGTTACAATTGCAAAAGAGATATTAATAGCAAGCGCAATATCCATAAGCCATGTAGGCAATGGAACCAAAATTAAGATGAGTAGTCCGAATACTACTGATCCAACTATTATTTCACTTACTAAATGAGTTCTGTTCATTTCTTATAGCTCAAGACAAGCTTGAGCTTCCTTCTACTGATCCTTTCCGTCTGATCGGATTTGGTGAATGAATCACACAAATCCTATAATTATTATTTTTTATATTCATTAATTTTTATAGCTCAAGACAAGTAGGGCCCATTAATTATTTCTAGACTTAACACTGTCTTATACTTTTATATACCTTTTTACTCTATAGCTACACACTATATTGTTATTGAATTAGGTAATCAAAAGCTTAAAAGATAATTGAATTATCGACAAAAATTTATCAAACTTTGGGTTTTAAGTATAAATTTACACACTTTGCTAAGTTTATCTAACATTTAGGGTTATTACTAAGAACAATATCCTTTTAAACAGCTAGCATTTATCAGCTAATTACGGGACACAACGTATGGGGACATCTCTACATTTACTGAATCTCTTATCTGATAAGTTTTTTTATCTTGAGATTCAAAGTATGTTCTCATAACCAAATCTGCAAGTATTCCCATAAGCAATAACTGAACACTAACAATTATAAACACCGCTGCAAAAATCAAAAGTGGTGTTCTGTCTAAATCTATGTGCTTAAAAAGTTTTAAGTAAAAAGACCACATCATAAGCAAAAACGAAAAAACAAAACTTACAGATGCAAACCCACCAAAAAAATAAATTGGTTTCGTTGAATAATCAGATAAGAACTTCAGTACTATAAGATCCAGAATGACTTTATATGTTCTACTTAATCCATATTTTGATTTGCCAAATAATCGGGGTTTATGATTCACTTCAATTTCAGTAACTCTTGCTCCATTCCAGGAAGCACAAATAGGTAAAAATCTATGCAGCTCACCGTACAGCCTTATACCTTGTAAAACATCCTTCCTATATGCTTTTAACGAACAGCCATAATCATGCAGCTTTACTCCAGAGACCCAGGAGATTAATTTATTTGCAATCATTGAAGGAATTTTTCTATCAAGGGCTCTGTCCTGTCTATGTTTTCGCCAGCCACTTACAAGATCGTACCCTTCACTAATTAGGTTTAATAGCTTTGGTATATCGTTGGGATCATTTTGCAAATCTGCATCAAGCGGGACAATAACATCACCGCTTGCATAATCTATAGCAGCTAGAAGTGCTGCACTTTGACCATAATTTCTTCTTAGCCTGATTACTTTTATATTCAGGTTATTTAAAGAAGCTTCTTTTAAAAGACTGAATGAACTATCGGTACTACCATCATCAACAAAAATCACTTCATATCTATACTGAAAATCTTTTAAAAAATAACTTAATTCATCCAAGAGAACTTTAAGGCTGGTTCCTTCATTATATGAAGGTATAATTATTGAGACTTTTTTAATTGAAGAAGTAGACATTTTTCTAATTCCTTACTCAAATAGTTTATCAAGAATGAATCTTGAATATCAAACCCTTAACCCTTATTAAGGTTTATTTTAATCTGGATTCTCGGCAAAAAATAAATATTTATAATTTATTAACGAATACAACAAAAGCACTTATATATTTGACTTCCTGTACAATATTAAATAATTATGAAAACTATTACACAAAAAGAAAAAAACATTGATATAAGGGAAAAACTTTCAATTGATCTTTGTGACAATTTCATTAAGAGACTTAATCCAGCTCAAAGTAAAGAAACTAAAATTGGTGCTTTAATTGCAATCAGGAACTTTATTAAAGAGTCAAAAATTGATGATCCGTTCTTATTCAGCTATCTGGTTGACACCATCGCTGATCCAAGCAAAGAAATCAGAAATATTGTTATAAAAGTAATTAAGGAAATTTCAAATCCAGAAATCATTGAACTTCTAGAAATTAAAAAGCAAGAGGTCAGTCAAGAAATTAAAACCGAAATAAATAACTTACTACAGTTTTAAAAGCAAGGTTCTTAATTCTTAATTAATCGACTCTACTACTTCCGGGTGCGGGTTTATATTGTGTAACTTGCAATAGTCTAAGTATTCTTTTGAACAATAAGAAAATATTTTTTCAAAACGAAAATCATTTTCCATGTCAGATAAATAACCCTTTAAAACAGGTGGCAATGACTTAATCGGCACATTCTCAATTCCTATTTCCTTCTCATAGCAAATCTTTTTTAACTGGTCCAGGCTTTGTTTAATATCATTCTGCTTCCCTTCCAAAACAAGCGTAACTGAGTCAGGCCCATAGCTCACAGCAGGGGTTACATTAATCAGTGAGACCTTATACTTTATAAAGTGTGGAGATAAATCTTTTCCCATTAGATCAATTACTTTTTGTGAAGTAATTACCATTGCATGAATGGTACGATCAGAATCTTGTTTATCAAAGGTTGGCATATAAACATTATAAAGCAGAAACAAAATTTAATTTTTCAGCTACCACTCAATACCTCTTGTATATCCAAGGTAATGCTTATGTACTTTACCTTCTATAATAGTTGTAGCCATTTCCTTTAGCCAGTCCGGGCACAAGTGTCCAGTTATAAGAATCATCGTGTTTGGGTTAATAGTTTCAAAGACCAACTTGGCATTTTTTTCAGGCACCCTTTGTTCTTTATGATATAAAAGGTCTGTAAGTTCATCTACACAAAGCAAATCATACTCCCCAGAGACTACATCATTTGCAAGCTGCCTTAAGCCCTGATCAAGTTTTAACTGATCCTGTAAAGTCCAGCCATCTGCATCCCCAAAGAACCTAAAGCTTCCATCTTTTCTTATCCTTGATGTACCTGCAAAGAAGTAATCAAAATAATTTGGGAATTGTGCTTTTAAAATCTCATAGATTTTTGATTCACTTGTAGTTTCCTGGCACTTTGAAAACAGAATTAGTTTAACTTTTAAGCCAGCACCAATGGCTCTTAAAGCAACTCCATTTAGTGCAGTTGTCTTGCCTGGTGCATAACCAAGATAAAGTCTCATCTTTTCTTTTTTTGTAGGGCTGTCGTGTATTGGATTTTTATTGCTTTGTTTATCGTTTTCGTTAATTGACAAAACATTTTGTTCGACTAAATTGTGCATGGTCATAATTTTTTCTTTTCTACTTAAATAAGGTTCTCTGATTTCTAATCCCTTAGTTTTTAATTTTCCTAGTTAACTATACAAGACATGATGCCTGTCGAAAAGTTGCAAAGTTCACACTACTAATATATTTTATATTCCTTTACACACTATATACAGTATATAAGATTAAGGATAAGTTTAATCTTTAACCTTTAGGTTTCCTTGATTTTCTGAATGAATTCTTCCAATAGCAACCTTGCAGCTTCTTGGTCAATAAATCCTTTTGAGTCTCTTAAAGAAATACCTCTCTCTTTTAATTTCTCTTCAGCAGCAAATGAGCTTAACCTCTCATCAACTATTTCAACAGATACTTTTATCACTTCTTTCAATTTTTTTACAAATACTTCTACCGTTTTAGCCATCTCTCCTTTTAATTCTCTCAAGCCATTATCAGAGTTCATATTATATGGCATACCAACGATTACTAAATCAATTTCTCTATCAGTAACAAGCTTACTTATATAAGATAAAACATTATTTAAATCCTTATTTTGAATTACTCCACATGGAAAAGCAAAAATTCTAGAGGGATCTGATATTGCAAGCCCAATCCGTTTCGTACCATAATCTATAGATAAAATACTTCCCACTATTTAATTACCTTTTAGTTTTTTCTCTTATATAATTCCCATAAAACCAAGCTGGCTGCTACTCCTAAATTCAAGGATTCAATCTTATCGGATTGAGGAATTGTAACAATTTCATCTACCATATTTAAAAATTCTTTTGATAGTCCACTTCCTTCATTGCCAAACAAAAATATACATGGTAAATCAAAAATAATCTTACTTAAATTTTTACTTGCCTTGCTTGGCTTAACTAAAAGAGCTACAAGTTTGTATTTTGCGCTCTTTAAAGAAGGAACAAAGCTCTCAATTTCATCAA
The DNA here is from genome assembly GCA_016201905.1 of Candidatus Melainabacteria bacterium. GTDB lineage: Bacteria > Cyanobacteriota > Vampirovibrionia > 2-02-FULL-35-15 > 2-02-FULL-35-15 > JACQBQ01. Next base: position 32,853 of record JACQBQ010000015.1, read on the forward strand.
TACTGATAACCGGCAGGTTAAACACTGCTCCAGCACTTGCTCTAATCACTTTAGTATTAAAAGGATCCACTGAACCTTTTGACAATATGATACCGCCAGCATTAAATGCAACCGCCGATCTGATAATCATTCCTAGATTTCCTGGATCTTGAATTCGTTCAAGAAATATTAATTGTTTTTGTGTCTCTAAGAGATCCTGCAATCTATGCAAAGGCTTTTTTGCAAGGGCAATAATTAAGTCTTCACCATCAGGTTTGCTGTCTGTTGTAAAAATAGACGACAAGAGAGCATTATTTATAAAAATAGGTTCAATGTTCTGTTTTCCAGATAGAAACTTAGATAAATACTGTTGGTTTTTTTTATCAAAGTAAACTTTTTGAATTTTTAATGGACTATTGATTGCTTCTAAAAAAAGTTTTTTTCCCTCAATAATCACATAATCGCTTTTCTCTTTAGTTACTTTTTTTAACTCTTTATAATGAGAATTTTCTTTGCTTGATATTTCTAGAAACATTTATTTTATAAATTTTCAAAACCTAATCACTTTTTGTTGTTTTAGCTTCTTTGTTATTTGCAGATAGAATTTTTTCAATTAGATTAAACAGTTCTATTGGGCTAAATGGTTTAGTAAGGAAGTAATCTGTACCAACTGAAATTGCCCAGTCGCGATCTGATTGCTGCCCTTTTGCAGTAAGCATAATAATTACAATTTTTTTTGTTTTTGGATCATTTTTTAGTCTTTCACAGACCTCAAAACCACTTAACCCTGGCATCATTACATCCAGAAGTAAAAGATCGGGTAATTCGCTTTGTGACTTACTTAAAGCTTCGTGACCATCTACTGCTTCAATAATGTCAAAAGATTTATTTGCACTTAAGGTTGCTTTTACTAGCAGCCTTAAAGAAGGCTCGTCATCTGCAATTAGAATTTTTGGCATTTTATTTAACCTTAATCTATTCTATTACTACCACAAAGAGACCACTAATTATCAATATAAACTATCAAAACAAATTACAATGTGTATTCATAAGCAGCTACTTTAGTATAAACACAGATTTGAGATAATCATATATGTCAAAATTGTTTTGTATGACAAGAAGCTCACAGAAATTAAATCTTTTATTAGGATTTCATAGCCATTTACCTCATGCTCACAGTAACAATAATGAAAATGAATCAATAAAAAGTCAAGTAAATTTTCAAATTGGCTTGATTGATTTATTAAACGATTTTCAAACAATAAGAACTTCTTTTCATATCAGCGGAAATTTAATATCCTACCTGGACAGAAATCATACTAATTTTTCAAGTAGCATTAGAAATTTACTGGATCGAAATCAGCTAGAACTCTTTAGTGGTGGAATATACGAGCCTATATTTTCATTCACACCAAAAGATGACAGGCAAACACAGCTTTTACTGATGAATAGACTCTTAAACCACATTTATGGATATACACCATTTGGAGCATGGATTACTGAACTTTCATGGGAGCCTTCACTTGCATTGGATTTAGCAAAATCCAGGATTCAGTATACCTGTCTACCTAAAGAATATTTTACTCATTCAGGTTTACAAGAAAATGAAATTTCAGGTTATTACCTAACTGAAGAAGAAGGACGTAAAATTGCTGTGTTTCCCATATCACATGATCTGGATAGTTTAATGGAACAGTACTCAGCAGAAGAAACAATAAACAATTTACTTAAAAACAATGAGAAAACAACTACAGAGAATTCTTCAATTGTTTTATTTCATAAAAACGAAGGATCAGATATAAATAAATTAACTTGGTTAAGAGACTTTTTTGAAATCTTATATAAAAAAAATGATCTTGTAGAAACAAGGCTGTTTAACGACTATTTCCTTAGCAATAAACCAAAAGGCAGAATATACCTCCCTGCTATTCAAGATCTGCAATCACAAAGTAATTCCAGGCATTGGAAACATTTATTACTGAAGTATCATGAAGTTAATTTACTCCATAAAAAAATGCTTCGTGTCAGCAAAAAAATCAATTCAGCAAAAGAAGGGAAATCCAGATTTAAAGTAATAAAAGAAATGATAAGTCAAGCTCAAGATTTATTATTAAAAGGGCAGACTAATAATGCTTACTGGGACAATGTTTCTGGGGGGATTTATACACCACAGGAGCGACATAATACTTACGCTAATTTGATTAAAGCTGAGAATTTGATAGACGCTGCATCAAGACATGGTACAAAATGGATTCAGGTATATGAAATTGATTATGACTGTGATGGACACGATGAAATTATTGTTGAAACTGAGACACAAAACGTATATATTTCACCTGGTCTGGGTGGAACCATACTTGAACACGATTTTAGGCCAAAAAATATAAACTTGACCAACACTATTTCAAGGAAAAAAGAGCTTTATCACAATTCCGAAAATCAAAAATCTGAACTTTTACAGAATGGAAATCTGATATATGATAATTATTCAAAATTAAATTCAATCGATCACTTTCTTGAAAAAGGTTTTGATTTAAAAAGATGTAAATCAAATCAGCTGCACCACTTAACGAAAGAAATTATTCACCCGTATCAAGTGGAAAAAATTAAAGCAAAAGAAGAAACCTGTAAAATCACCCTTACTTCGAATATTGATCTAAAGCTTGAAGCCAATCCGCAAATAGAATTAAAAAAACAAATCAGTTTAAGATCTGGTGATTCTTCTTTAACTTTTGACTATACATTAATAAATAAAAGTGCAAATAAAATAGACTTTATTTTTGCAGTTGAATTTAACATAAACATTACTCCTCTTGACATTCATGATTGTTACTTTTACCTAGAAGGTAACAAAAACCACAAAACTCAAAGCCCAGCCCTGACATCAGATGAAGAAATTAAAGGAATCAATGAAATATCAATTTATAACAGAACACAAGGAATGGATTTAACTTTTTTGTGGAGCAAACAATGTGATTTGTTTAGATATCCAATTCAAACAATCTCATACAACCACAAAAATCTTAAAAACATTTACCAGGGAACCACATTATTTCCTTCTTGGCATATAGTTTTAGAACCAAATGTTCCATATGAGCTATCAATAAAAGAAGAAATAAATACTGCACAAGAAGAACTATAAACAGAATGTATATAATCGGCGGCAAATTAAAAGGCAGGAAACTTGCAAATTGTAAAATAGGTTCTATAAGGCCAGCCATGGCACTGGTTAGAAAATCAATTTTTGACACACTTAAAGATTTTGTTGTCAATGCAAGTATTTTAGATCTTTGTGCAGGCTCTGGAGCACTTGGAATTGAGGCATTAAGCCGTGGAGCAGGAGATTTAACCTTGGTTGATTCAAACAAAGATGCAATTAAATTGATTTATAAAAACCTTGAACTCTGTAAATTAAAAGCAAAGGTTGTCTTTGGAAAACTTCCAAAGGTATTAAACAAAATTGACGTGAAAAATAAAAGCTTTAATTTAATATTTCTGGATCCGCCTTATGGACGAAGTGATTTTATAGAAAATGTTCTCAAAGTTCTTATATTAAATAAATTAATTGCAAAAGATGGATTAATTTCAATTGAGTCGGAAGAAAAATGTAACTTTCTACTTCCAGGCGAGTTACAGCTTTATAAAGAAAAAAAGTATGGAAATACTAGGGTTACATTCCTAAAACAAGTTATAATATAACCTAATGCCAGTAGACACAAAATTTATAGGACGAGAATATAAGCCAATTACATATGTAGTTGGTCAGGAAAAAATAAAAGAATATGCTTTGGCAATCGGAGATTTAAATCCTCTATATATTGATCCGGGATTTGCAAAGAAGTCAAAGTATGGCACTGTAATTGCTCCCCCTATGTTTGTAGTAGTTTTCACAAGAGATGCAATGTTCAGCCTTTTTGAGGACAATGAAATAAAAATTGATTTTGCAAGACTTGTGCATGGAGAACAAGAATTTAACTTCCACAAAATAGTCAAAGCAAACGATTCAATTAAAACCACAAGCAAAATAAAAAACATTTACCAGAAAAACAATAATGACTTCATTAAATTTGAAACCAAATCTTATAATCAGGATAGTGAGCTTGTAGTCGAAGGATTTTGGACATTTATTGTCCGCGGTAAATAATGTCATTGCGAGCACCATAAGTACAAAGCAATCCCAAGCTTTTTCCAAAAACCGATCTGGATTGCTTCGTCGCTATGCTCCTCGCAATAATATCTGAAGATATCATTTTCTCTTATTTCTAAAGACAAGTTTAAGAGGACTCCCTATAAAATCAAATTTTCCACGGATTTCTCTCTCCAGGAATTTCTGAAATTGTTCTGTAGCCAGCTCTGAATCATTTACAAAAAATACAATTTCCGGTGGTTTTATATTTGCTTGAGTTACGTAATAGATTTTTAGTATCTTTCCTTTTTTACTTGGAGGAGAAATTAAAAGTGAAATATCCTCAATTGTTTTATTTAAACTACCGGTAGAAACTCTTTTTTTATAATTTGCGTAGACTTCATTAATTAAAGCCCACACTTTGTTTATATTCTTTTTTTCCGTTGCAACCGTAAACAACATTTTCGAATAGTTTATAAAATGCAAGCGGGATAAAATATTCTCCTCGAATCTGTTTATTGTAGTTGAATTTTTGTTTTCAACCAAATCCCACTTATTAACTATTATTATTGAGGCTTTGCATCTTTTCTTCACCAGTGCTGCGATTTTTTGATCCTGATCTGAGATTTCACTTGCTGCATCAACAACAAATAAAACTACATCGGCTTTTTCAATTGCACTTATTGCCCTTGTAGTTGCATATCTTTCAATGACTGATGAAACTTTTGATTTCTTTCTTAAGCCTGCCGTGTCAATTAAAACAAAATCTTGTCCGTCAATATTTATAGAAGTATCTACACTGTCCCTTGTGGTACCTGCTATTGATGTAACTATTGATCGTTCTTTACCAACTAAACCGTTTAATAAGCTTGACTTTCCAACATTTGGTTTGCCAACTATTGCAACATTTATTATTTCACCTTGCACATTATTTTCAGTTCCTTCAGTTTGTTTTATAGAAGTTGTAATTTCATCCAAAATATCAGCCAGCCCGCTTGATCCTAAAAGCGCAGAGATTGGATAAGGTTCACCAAGCCCCAAAGAATAAAACTCATGAATAAAACTCATTTGCTTTTCAGTGTCAACTTTATTTACTGCAAGAAATATTTTTTTCTTATCCTTTATTTTTCTTAAACCAGAAGCAATTTTTTCATCCTGAGCAGTTATTCCAGACTTGCCATCTACTAAAAAAATAATAAAACCTGCTTCTTCAATTGCCGAATATGCTTGTTTTCTTATTTCACCTATAAAGTCATCTTTAGAGCTTTCAGCACCTTCAATCAATCCACCAGTATCAATTAAAGTTATAGGCTTATTATTCCAGTCAATCTCAGCATATAGCCTGTCTCTGGTTACGCCAGGAAAATCATCTACGATTGATTTTCTTTCCTTAACCAGCCGGTTAAACAAAGTAGACTTGCCAACGTTTGGTCTACCTATAACTGCTACTTTTATATATCTATGTTCCATAAATCACTTAGGGTATTTAATTATATCTTCATAGAGGGGAACTCAGCTGTATACAGCTTTCCTTGAGCTCAGTTCAAGAAATTGAAAGATAAAATTTTTTTAATCTTTCTTTATCTTATATAAAACCAAAATTTTGACTTTCTGTGGTTTAATTAAGTTAATCTGGTTTTAACCTAGGCTTTATATGGTATAACCCTAGAAGAACTCATTCAAGATATCAAATTATACAAGGAGAAATAAATAGCTATGAATAAGATTTGTCTTCCAAAGGTAGTCAGTGTACTTATAAGTTTATTATTATTTTTAGTTTTAGCCAATTATACAAACCAGTATTTTCAAAAAGCTTATTCACAAGACGATCAATCACAAGATGATCAACCTGCTTTAGATACTGAATGGAGAGATTCAACGATAATAGATGGTGATGGTTCTAGCACATCACCCACACCACTACCAACAGTAGATACTACTATTACTTCAGATACTACTACTTCTTCTTCTGACTGTTCTATTTGTGACTGTAGTGCTACTAGTTCTCTAAGTGCAAGGTTATACAACAACAGCACTCCAGAGCTTGATAAGCTTAGGGCAGATAAAGGAATTAAAAAACTAAAATTAGGAAAAAAGGATGATTATGTCAAATCTTTTAAAGAATTAGCAGGCGGAAATTTTGAACTTGAGGTATATAGAAAGAATGAAAAAGTTATTAGATACCTCATTCTATGCGGGCAGCCTTGTCAGGTTGGACAAGCAAATAATGGTGGCTGCGGTGTATGCAAAACTTGTGTAGCCAATGCAGGCACAACTGTTGGTACATGTATGGTATCGACAGGATCATCGTGTGCCCCTGGTCAAACAGATGGTGCAGGTGCTTGTATAGCTGGATTTGATTGCACCGTAAACAGCGCAGTAAACCCACCAACCTGTACATGTACACAGACCTGCAGAGTTGGCCCTAATGCTGTGCCGTGTAATGGCTGTCAAAAGTGTAATCCTACTACTAGTGCGTGCGAAGCAATTGATGCAAACAATTGTGACGTGAATACGGTCCCAAATCCACCTGCAGGCCATGTAGGGTGTACTGCACCTGCAATCTGCAATCTTACATCAACAAATCCTAACATGCGATGTATGTGTGTAACTATAGTTGCCTGTATGGATACACCTGTAACATATACGAGACAATACGATTCCAGCGATGGTACTTGCTGGCAAAATCGTGGTACACCTGCAGTACCTACCAATATAGCGAGAAAGTGTGATGCTACTACTGGTGCGCAACCTTGCAATGCCAATAATACTAGTCAAACTTGCAAAGATACCCCCAACCCCAGAGCAAGTGCCAACTGTTGGGTTGAAGATGTCCCCGTCCCCCCAAGCACAAACAAAAATGGCCGCTATATTCGTAAGTCATTTACAACTGGATGTGGCTGTAGTTAGCAACCACTTTCAATTCTTTAAATTAAAAGATTGTCTATGTCATTTTTGAAATTCAGACCTAATGTACAATTAGCCTTATGTTTGTCATTCTTAAGTACAAGGATAAAGAGTACAAAGCTAATATCATTTTTTGGGATCGTGATTCATTTTTTATTGATTTTAATTACTGGTCACGCTTTGTAGGTTCAATGGCTCAAAAGATTGCAGAACACACCACAGACAATTGGAATAAATTTAACCTTGTCAGAACAGAAGTAATTAAAGCTCTTGGGACCAATCTGGACACAGGAAAACTTCATTTATCCAGTTCAATTAATTTCTTACCTTTAAACATACTACCATCACTACTTACTAGCAGTTTAAAAAACCTATTACAAGACAAAAATCCTGATGATATAAACAATTTATTTCAAGAATTGTTGATGAAAGTTTCTCATGAAAGTCAACAATACTTAAAAGATTCAATAACAGTCAACAATCTGGAAACAATTAAACAAATAAACAAAAAAGCAAAGCAAGTTCTTATTACCAATGACTCAAAAGAAAACAATGATCTTTTTATAAAAGAAGCAGGATTAGAGAATTGCTTTCATGAGGTTCATGCACAAACAAATAAAGAACAGCTGGTTGATTTTTTAAAAAAAGATGACTCTATCTTTTTAACAGGAAACCCCTTTTTAGTAAACTCCTATCTAAAAAGAGGAATTAAAAACATTCTAACCATAGAAGAAATAAAACTGATTTCTTTCAATAAGGCAACAGATAATGAATTAATCACGATTAACATAGATGGTGCATCAAAAGGAAACCCTGGACCTGCATCCATTGGAATGGTTTTTTATAAAGACAAACAAATAATTAATGAAGCTTCAGAATTTATTGGAATTAAAACAAACAACTTTGCAGAGTATACTGCACTTATAAGAGCTCTGGAAATAAGCCTGGATAAAGGTTTTAATAATATTATGATTAAATCTGACAGCGAGCTTGTCGTAAATCAAATAAACAAAACCTATAAAGTAAAAGATTCTGACATAAAAGATCTTTTTGATAAAGCATATTCATTGATTGAAAAACTTAATTCTTTTAAAATTATCCATGTACCAAGAGAAGAAAATTTAAAAGCAGATAAATTGGCTAATAATGCTTTAAAAAACAATTTACCTATATCTCAATAGCCGCGCAAGCATTTGTAATAATATGCTCGTTTTTTTGATTAGTGGCTAAAAGATCAATTGTTGCTAAATTATTTTCAATAGCTGTAACTTTTCCGCTAACCGTTAGCTTGTCATTTGGCCTAACCATTCCTTTAAACCTAGCTTTTATTTTTTTTAATTTTTCTGGATCTTTATTATTCATAACTGCACGATAGACATAAGCCATGGTACAAAGTCCATGTAAAATGACCCCACCAAGGCCTACAGCCTTTGCAAAATCATTGTCAATGTGAATCGGATTAAAATCTCCTGATGCGCCTGCATAATAGCAAGGTCTATATTTATCAACCTCTATTTGAAAAGGAGTAATCTCTTGATTGATTTTATAAGCCATCTAGTCTCCTTCACTAACAACAGGAATTAATCCTGAATACCGAACGATTTCCTGTCCTTTACGTGTCAGTACCCAGCCAATAAAATCCTGAACTTTTTTTGGAGCATCTGCCAAGGTAATAAAGTATAAATAATGCGCCAATGGATAGTCACCATACCGTATAGCTTGTTCATTTAATTTTTGCTCTATAAAGGGAGAAACACTATTATTAGAAGAAGTATAATTTTTAATTTTAACATATTTTACTTCCTGATTATCCCATGGATAGTTTGTAGAGTTTATATAACCTATTGCACCTTCATTTTCAGAAATAAATTTTAATATTTCCTGATTTGAATTTTTTCTTGTAACAGTGCCAGGAAAATCATTGCCTTCTAATATTCTATTTATTACAAAGTCATTAGTTCCGCTGCCCTTTTCCCTGACTACAGGGATAACAGGCTTGGTAAAGCTGTTAATTGTCTGCCAGCTTTTAACTCCACCATTAAAAATATCTTCTAAATCATCCAGACTAATCTCTTCAGTTGGGTTTTTCTTATTCACAACAATAATAAGTGCATCAAGCGCTACTCTGTTCTCAGCAAGTTCTTTGCCTGCTTCAGTTGCTTTTTTCTGATCCAAAAAGCTAAGCGGCCTGCTGGAATTAGCAATATCAACATTTCCTTTAATCAAAGCACTTATTCCAAGCTCAGAATCAGAAGAAACTAAGCCTAAATGATATTTGGGATATTCTATACTAAACGTGTTTTCCCATCTTCTAGATAAAGCTAATAAGCTTGTTGAACCTGAGATTTTTATGTTTCTTGGATCGCTTACTGAGAGATTTTTTCTACTGCCAGGTATAACCTTACTTACAACTTCATTAGTTAAAACTTGCTCCTGAACAAAATCATTTGCTTCTCTCATAAGCTGGTTAAAGAGTGGCATCTGACTTGAAAACAATTTTTGTAGGAAATAGTAAGTCGTAACTAAAATCAGGATAAAAACTATTATGCCAACTAAACCAGGTATTACTGATGCTTTACTTGTACTGTTTTTGGGCACATCATAAACTCGTTTCTGATTAGGTGTCTTAGCTTCTGTAAGCTTTATTACATTATCAATCTTTGTAGACTTTAATGCACCTGTTTTAATATTTTTTTTAATATTTTCTATTCCACGTAAAAGAATTTGAATCACTTCTTCTTTTGGCTTAGAGAGCTTTTGTGCTATTTTGTCACTTGTAAGGTTTTGGAAATATCTAAGATCTAAGATTTCTTGTTCTTGCTTTGGAAGTAACGTTATTGCTTTTTTAATATCACCTTTTAATTTCTGGATTTCATTTATTACATCCTTGCTAAATTTTTCCTGTGGTTTAAAGTTTAAGATTATTTCAAGTGATTTTTCATTTAAATCTTCATAAGACCTAATCTGCATAATAACTTATATTCTAAAGCATGCAATACCAGGCTACAGACAAAGGAGCTTGGAATGTTAGGAGATTTTCCAATTACACTCAGAATGACATGATATAGATTGTTATATTGTTATTAAATCTGTCCAAGATTTTGTAGTTTTGGTATTTCTTTCTGTCTTATAAAAGCAAGTTTATGTGTTTGGTTCAGTTGATAGCATGACTGACATGTAAGTTCTACTAATAAGTCAATTGTTTTTTCCGAAGCAATTTGTGACCATTCTTCTTCATAATAATTTTCTATTTGTTTTCTATTTATTACGGTAGCCATTATTAAGCATTTCCTAAATCTTTATTATCATCCTGAGTTCCACCAACTA
>JACQBQ010000016.1 GCA_016201905.1 Candidatus Melainabacteria bacterium
AAGCTTCTATCTTGTGAAAGACCCTTAAAAGGTCTTTTTCGTTAATTAAAATCATATGCCTGTCTAGCTCACTTTCAAAGCTTTTGACAGGCTTTTTTATTGAAAAGTGGCCTTTTGTGAATTATTCACATCTCGTAAGAATGTTTGTGTCACCTATAGAAGGAAATATTAGCGAAGCATTAAAGGAGATAGTGAGAGTTATTGATACTTTATGAACAAAAAAAGCCCTCTGCCACTGGACGGATCCGCCATAGGCGGAAAAGCTAACTGCAAGGAGTTTAAAAAACTCTCCCTGGTGGACTCTTTACAATGACATGATTATAAATGTCGTACTATAATGTAGTTAAGTACCCCATAAAACAATGCTAGTAAAAGATGTAATGAATATAAATCCTAATCTTCTTTATGAAGAAGATACTATTTTAAATGCTTCAAAGTTTATGAAGGAAGAAAGAGTCAGAAATTTACCTGTAGTTGATAAAAATAATACATTAATCGGTTTAATTACACTAAGAGAAATTATTGAAACAGTCTTTCACAATCCATCAAAAATTTTGGTCAGAGATGCAATGATAAAACAGGTGACATGTGTTCAGCCTGAAACTCCTCTTAAGGATGCTATAGAAACTATGCTTGTTAACAAATTTGGCTGTTTGCCTGTAGTGGACGAAGAAACCAAATTAATTGGTTTTGTTTCTGAGGCTGATCTTTTAAAAACTTTGCATGGCTTGACTAAAATTAAAAAGTAAGTCGGTTTATTTTAATGCTTCTACACCACCAACAATTTCTGCAAGCTCCTGTGTAATAGTAGCCTGACGGGCCTTGTTATATACGATGGTTAAATTTTCGATTAATTCTTTTGCGTTTTTTGTAGCATTTGACATTGCATTCATGCGGCTAGCCAGCTCACTGCAATTGGCTTCTAAAAGAGCATGATAAATAATGTTGCTTAAATATAAAGGAATAAGACTTTGAAGAACAATACTCAGTGATGGTTCAAAAAGAACCTCACGTGAAGATTTATTAGAAGAGAATTCACTCTGACTTGTTGACGGTAATGAAGAATCCTCCTTGATAGGAAGAAAATGCTTTGTATAAGCTTCATTTCTAAGCATGGAAATAAAATCAGTTCCAATTATTTCAACTGAGTCAATTGTTTTATTTGTAAAACTGATCTCTGCACTATTTGCTATAAGGTTTGCTAACTCTACTGACGGTGTGGCTGGAAGCTGTGTAAAGCTTTCCAATATTTCTGTTTTTGTTCTTCTAAAAAAATTATTCGCTTTATTCCCGACAGTTATAAGCTTGGGTTTTATCCCTGATTTTTCTAGCTCAAGGATTCTTTTTGCTGTTCTTTTTATTATGTTTGTATTATAGCTGCCGCACAGGCCTCTGTCAGAGCTAATTACTATAATTCCAACAGACTGTACATCTCTTTGGTTCATGAGTGGAATCTCTTGTTTCTCAAGAGAAGACATTGCACTTACAGTTCTTTTAGTGAAATTAGTTACTCTTTGGGAGTATGGCCTTGAGTTTAAGACCCTGACTTGTGCTTTTCTGACCTTACTTGCAGCAACTAGTTTCATTGCCTGAGTAATCTTTTGTGTACTCTTAATGGATTTTATTCTAACTTTTATACTTTTTAGGTTTGGCATTGATGTTTACATTTATTTTTAAACTAATACTAACACAAAAATGCTGTAAAATAATTCTGTAATTATATGCTTAGAATAACAAATAAAAATATTTTTTCTCTGCTTCTTTCCTTTTTATTTCTCTCTTTCTTTTCTCCGGTAAATTGTCAGACAAGCGAGTCTGTAAAAAAATACGATGAGATTCTTAATAAGAAATTGCCTGATGTCCTTGTGCCAAAACAGGAAGCAATTGAAGCAGCTACAAAGCAAGCAGAACCTGAAGTAGAGAAACAAGCAGTCACTGAGGCTGAAAAAAATGAACTAACTTTGCTTTTACCAAAGCTGGATAATTCTCTCTATCAAAATTGGAATATTTTTGGTGAAGCTCAAGTTTGGATGCTTGGTGATTTAAGTCCTTCTCTTGTAACTGTCTCACAAGAGCTATTAACTGAACTTGGAGCTGAAAAAGCATTAAAGCAAACCTATAAAAAAGATGATCATATTGTAAATGTTTTAATTTATAAGTTTATGGATTTTACCGGTGCATATAGTGCTTATACTGTTCTTCATAGTGGCACAAATACCAAATTAAAAGTCGGGAAAAATGCAAGTGAATCTGAAAAGCTCGTAAATTTTTGGAAAGGAAATTATTTTGTTGATATTAGTACTCAGAATGAAAACGACAGTATTGCAAAAGAGTTTGTTATTTTATCCAGCCAAGATGTTTCAAAAAATATTCAGCTAGAGCAACTGCCACCTGTAGTTGCTATACAACTTCCTGCTTTGAACAGGATTCAAGGCTCAGAAAAGTATTGCCTGGGCACTGTTTGTTGCAAAGAGTTTATATCAAAAATAATTCCTGCTTTTGATTGTAGTGTATATGATCTTCAAAAGTCTGGAGGAGTTATAAGTGCTGAATATCAGCTTTCAGGAAATGAAAAAGAGAGGATTACTTTAGCTCTTATACGATATACAGCAAAAGAAAATGCACAGTCAGTATTTGATTTTTTAAGACAGGATTTTGAAAAAAAACAAAAAGAAAATAAAGACATTGACATAGATGTAGATATTGACGAATCTTTGATAAAGATAAAAAATAAAAAAAATGATTACACAATGCTAAAGCAAAAAGGAAATTTACTGGCTATTGCATATGGAATTACAAGCAAAAAATCTGGAGAGCAAATACTTGGCCTTGTGCCATGGCCGATAGAAGTAAGTAAACCAATTAATACGCAAAGCAAGCCTGTAGAAGAGCAGAAACCAGAAACTGACAAAGAAACAGAAAAACATTAAGTGTATTTCCCGGTTATAATTAAAACAGCGGAAAAATCCGGCTTATGCTTTTAAAGAGCAAGATAATCAGTAGATTGTAATTAAAAGAAACTATAAATTAAAATTAGGGAATAAATAGAATAAGATTAAAAAATGACTTTAACAGAAGAAAAGCTAAAGAAAATAGAAACACTTGAAGAAGCCACAATAAGATTTGCTGGTGACTCAGGTGATGGTATGCAATTAACAGGTGGACAATTTACCAATGCTACAGCAATTGTTGGAAATGACTTAAGTACACTGCCTGACTTTCCTGCTGAAATCAGGGCACCAGCTGGTTCTTTAGCAGGGGTGAGTGGATTTCAAATTCACTTTAGTAGCAAAGATATTCATACACCGGGCGATGCACTTGATGTCCTTGTAGCAATGAATCCTGCTGCATTAAAAGCAAATTTAAGAGATCTAAAACCAGGTGGAATGCTTATTGTAAACACAAATGCATTCACTGAGACAAATTTAAAAAAAGCTGGATATGACAAAAATCCTCTTGATGATGGCTTAAATCAAAAATATCAGGTTTTTTCAATTGAAATCTCAAGGCTTACCCAGCTTGCTTTAGAAGAAATGAAATTGCCTGGAAAGATTGTAGATCGCTCTAAGAACTTATTTGCTCTTGGTCTTATGTACTGGCTATATACAAGACCCATGGAAAAAACAATTGAATGGCTAAAGAAAAAGTTTGGAGATAAGCCTGAAATTTTAGAAGCAAATTTAAAAGTATTAAAAGCTGGTTATCACTTTGGTGAAACAACTGAATCTTTCATTTCGCATTATGAAATTAAACAGGCAAAAATTATTCCAGGCAAATACAGAAATATTACTGGAAATGAAGCAACAGTTCTTGGAATGCTTGCAGCTTCACAGCTTACTGGTCTGACCATATTTCTGGGCAGTTATCCTATTACACCGGCTAGTGATATATTGCATGAGCTTTCAAAGTACAAACATTTTGGTATTAGAACTTTTCAGGCAGAAGATGAAATTGCAGCTGTTGGTGCAGCAATAGGTGCAAGTTTTGCTGGTGGTTTAGGTGTCACTACGACAAGCGGACCAGGAGTTTGCTTAAAATCTGAGTTTATTAATCTGGCAGTTAAGACAGAACTACCACTGATTATTTGTGATATCCAAAGAGGTGGACCAAGCACAGGCTTACCAACAAAAACAGAACAAGGGGATCTTTTACAAGCAATGTTTGGAAGAAATTCTGAAAGCCCAATACCTATAGTTGCAGCAGCTACTCCTGGCGATTGTTTTGATACTATGCTGGAAGCTGTTAGACTTTCAGTTAAATATATGACACCAGTTTTCTTTATGTCAGATGGCTATCTGGCAAATGGTTCTGAGCCCTGGAAAATACCTCAGATATATGAACTTCCTAAAATAGAAGTTAAATTTAGAACTGAAAAAAATGGTTTCTATCCATATCTGCGCGATGAAAAAACCTTAGCAAGGTCATGGGTTAAGCCAGGAGAAGCAGGTTTAGAACATGTAATTAGCGGACTTGAAACAGAACAAAATACTGGAAAAATTAGTTATGATCCGACAAATCACGATGCAATGATAAAAATCCGTGCTGAGAGAATTGCTAGAATAGCAAATGATATTCCTGATATAAAACCAATTTTCGGAGAGATAAAAGGCGATCTTTTAATCCTGGGATGGGGCAGTACGCTGGGTTCAATAGATGCAGCAACTGAAAAACTTTTAGAGAAAGGATATAAAGTTACAAATGCACACCTTCGACATTTGAATCCATTTCCTAAAAATCTCGAAAGTTTTTTAAAGAACTTCAAGAAAGTTTTAATACCTGAAGTTAACCTTGGACAGTTGAGAATGCTGATTAGGGCAAAGTATTTGATTGATGCACAGGGCTTAAACATTGTTGGAGGCCAACCGCTAAAAGTTAATGCAATAATAGAATTAGCAGAAAAATTACTTAAATAAGAAAGAGAGTCAAATGGCAATAACAGAACAATCAAAATATACAAAAGCAGACTTTGAATCAGCCAATGATGTTCGCTGGTGTCCTGGCTGTGGTGACTATGCGATCTTATCTGCTGTTCAGTCTGTTATGCCAACGCTTGGTATTCCAAAAGAGAAATTTGTTTTTGTTTCTGGAATTGGTTGTTCAAGCAGGTTTCCTCACTACATGAACTGTTATGGATTTCATACTATACATGGTCGAGCACTTACTGTTGCAACAGGGGTTAAATCAATAAATCCTGATCTGTCTGTCTGGGTAATAACTGGTGATGGCGATGGACTTAGTATAGGTGGAAATCATTTCATGCATGCTATTCGCAGAAACCAAGACATGAAAATCCTTCTATTTAATAATAAAATTTATGGATTGACTAAAGGGCAATACTCGCCGACATCTGAACTTGGAAAGAAAACAAAGTCAACCCCATTTGGTTCCATTGACAATCCTATTAATCCTGCTTCCATTGCAATAGCCAGTGGAGCAACATTTGTAGCAAGAACAGTAGATAAAAATGTTAAGCACATGATGGATATTTTAAAAAGAGCAGCAGCACACAAAGGCACAGCATTTATTGAAATCTATCAAAATTGTTTGGTTTTTAATGACGATGCATTTGTTGATTATACTGAAAAAGAAATTAAAGACGATCACTCTATTTATTTAGAAAGTGGTAAACCACTTGTATTTGGGAAAACCCATGATAAGGCGATTAAGCTGAATGGTTTTCACCCGGAAATAATTAATCTATCAAATGGAAATCTTAAAGAAGCCCTAGTGCATGATGAAAAAACTGAAGATCGTGCTCTTGCTTATGTACTTGGTCAAATGGGTGTTGAAAATGAAGGTTTGCCAGTTGTATTTGGAGTACTCAGAGATATTGCACAGCCGACTTACCAGGAACGCTTGTTAGAGCAAGAGAAGGAAGCTAAGGAGAAAAAACCAAAAGCAAACCTGGAACAGGTTTTAAATGCTGGAGATACGTGGGTTGTTTCTTAGAGATTGTTGTGAATTGATAAAAATAATTTAAATCATTCAAGATAACCAGCAAAGATTCTTTACAAGAAATTGCTATTAGGTTAAATTTCAAGAGCACATACGGGTATATAAAATTTAGGTAACCAATAAAATGAAACTTTTTAAAAAACTTCTAAGTGTTGCTTTTACATTTTTACTTTTATTCAACGGAGGTATTTTTCTCTTTTATACTTCAAATAAAGCTCATGCAGCATTTGATGTATTTGGTGTTCAGTTATTTAAGGACAATACTATTTGCATTGTTATGGCAGGAAGCACCAGTAGTGAGAGTCTAAACCTTGCAAATTTTATTACAAACCAAGACAGCGTACAAGCTAAAGTCAGTTCAAGCGGATCGTTTTGTCCTGCACCACCATTTTTTACCGGTGGGGCTTTATTAACCACAACTCCTAAAACAATACAGGCAGATCCAAATGTTCAAAGCCTAGGGAGAGGGATTTTGATTTCTGAAATTCCAGGAAACTCAAGTGGTGTAAGCTCTGGGGATCCTGGGGGTTTTAATTCATTGATAGCTACATTAGGTGGTGTCAATGGCTTAACTACTTCAATTTTTGAAATAAGCTTGCCTAGTGGATGTGATGTGGTTGATGATGACAATGATATTGAAGGGGCAAGTAGTGATTTATCTCTAATTAATGATTTCTCATTTCCTACATGTACTTCTACAAATGGTTTAACAGTACAATGTAATGCTGCAAGCAATTTACTTACAGCAATAAATGGTTTAGTTCCAGCCAGTGGTTCAAGTCCTGCAAAGATACGGTTTGCTATATCAGCATTTGACAGTGTAACTGATGGAAATATGATTGATACTATTTTAATTAGACTAGATTCACAGGATATTTTTTGTCCAAGCACTCTAAGTGGACCTCTGACAGCTACTGTAATTGCTAAAAATGCAGTTGATAATCCAACTATATCGCAAACATTAGGTACAGCAAATATTGGAACACCAGCTCAGGCAGTGAAAGTCGGCTATGCACCTGAAAGTGCTACTTCTCTTAAAGGAGAAGTTTCAACAAATCAAATTGATACAACAGCTACCTTAACAGGTGGTGCTAATACCACCGCAAATACTATACAAATAGATGAATTGCATAATGAGGGTATTCCAGTTGGTGGACAAACTTCCCCAATTCTTGTAAACCCATCTTTATCATCTACATCTTCTATAAATACAAGTGAAATTACAACAATTAATCTATGGCTTGTCCCGTCATCTACGACTTTGTTTTTTCTTGTGCCATCTACTTCTGATATAACTTTTTCAGACAGTTCACTTACTATAAGTTCAGCTCCTTACATAGTGATGACAAATACAGATGATACAAATGCTCCTTTTGGTACTCTTGTAATTCCAATCAAAAAAAATACAAGTGCCACAGATCCATCAACAGTTAAAACAACTATTACAATTAAAAATCTTATTTGTACAGCCGGTACTCAGGACAGCACCGTCTCTCTTGCATTGTTTGAGCCTATTTCAGGTGCTATTGTAAACACCCCGGCAGCACTTTCTGTAAATGATTCTACCAACCTTACAAACCCGCAAAACTTCTCAGCGTTTTCTGCTGCTTCAACAAGAGCTCTTGCACAAAATGCTGTAGTAGGTGGTGCTGTAAATGAATCTACAGGAGCAGCTCAGGTTACTACTGATGCAGATTTACTTGCACTGACAAGTAGAAACACAACACTTGGTGCTCCACAAATCACAAGTTTTACAAAGGTGGTTTCATCGTTAACGACAGTTGATGTAAGTAAAATTACTGTAGAGGCGTTCCAGGGAACGTCTCTAACAATTAACGCAGGAGCTGGCGCTTCAATAGGTGGCGCCAAAATAAAAATTGAACTTTTTGCAAATGGGCAGACAACAGCCTTTGATTCAGTAACTGTTACAAGCAAAAGCGATGGATCATTTACAGCAAAGTTAAAGGCTGACTTTTCAGCTGGTGATATAACTTTAAAATTTAAACAAACCGTAAGTACATCAGATAGTCAAGTATCTTCTAAAACTTTTTCAAAACAATCTATAACAAGCCCTACTCTAGCCTGTGAAAAGACCGTATGTGGCTGTGAAAATGTAAATTGTACACCGACAGTTAGTAATGTATTAAATTTTATTCAAAGCAATGGTGGTTTGTCCGAGATTGTTTCAAGTGGTGGAGACCTTTTGCAAGAGGTAATTAACGCAGCTAAGAAAGCCCTTGGATTGAGTTAATTTAAGCTATAATTGAAAAGATTAATATATAAGTCAATTATAAATAAATGTGTGGAATTGTAGGATACGTAGGAAATAAAGAAATAATCCCTATTTTGCTTGAGGGATTACACTCACTTGAATACCGAGGATATGATTCAAGTGGCATTGCAATTCATGATGGAAAAGTTTTAAGTGTTTTAAAATCAGTAGGCAAACTTTCAAAATTAGAGGAAATTCTAAAGAATGATGCTGGTTCTGTAAACGGAAAAAATGGAAAGAACGAACATGTTTATTGTGGTATAGGGCATACACGCTGGGCTACGCATGGAGAGCCTTCAGATATAAATGCTCATCCACATTTTGACTCTGATGAGAAAATAGCAGTTGTCCACAATGGAATCATTAGAAATTACCAGGAAGTAAAAGACAAGCTAGTTAAATCTGGCATTAAGTTTTTAACTCAAACTGATACTGAGGTTATTGTTCAATTAATTGCAAAGTACCTGAAAGAAAATAATTCAGTTCTAAGCACTATCTGTAAAACAGTAAGTGATCTTGAAGGTAGCTATGCCCTTGCAATTTTATTTAAAGAAAAGCCAGATAAAATCTATGCTGTAAGAAAAGAATCACCGCTTGTTATTGGCCTTGGAGAAAAAGAAAACTATCTTGCAAGTGACTCACCTACATTAAGTCGTTTTGTAGATAAAATTGTACGCTTGGGTGACAATGAAATTGCTGAAGTAACAAAAGAAAAAGTCGAGTTCTTTAATACAAAAGGTGAAAAAATAAACAAGACTGTCCAGAAAGTAATAAAATCAAAGGATTTCCTTGATAAGCGTGGATTTAAACACTACCTGGAAAAAGAAATAAATGAACAAAGCGAAGTAATTTCAAATCTTTTAAATGAGTTTTTGCCATCATCTGATTCCAAAGTTAAATTTGATCATTTAAAATTAAAACCAGAATTTCTAAAAAACATTGATCGGATATTGATCCTTGCATGTGGAACTGCATATCACTCTGGCTTGATTGCAAAATATGTTTTTGAAAATCTTACTTCTATTCCTACTGAGGTTCAGTTTGCAAGTGAATACTTAAACATTAAGCCTCTTTTATCTGAAAAATCTCTTGTAATTGGAATCAGTCAGTCGGGTGAAACAGCAGATACGCTTACAGCTATTAAAAGAGCAGTCTCATGTGGTGCAACACTAGTGGGAATAACAAACAGAGCAGATTCAGCACTTGCAGATCTATCTAAAGAACGCTTGCTTATAAGCAAAGCAGGACTTGAGGTAAGTGTTGCTGCTACAAAAACATTTACAGCACAAATCACGATGCTATATTTATTAGCAATTTATATTTCAGAGATCTTGGGATCTACGGAACGAAACAATTTAAAGCCTTTGAAACAAGAACTTAGGTTAATCCCCCGACTTGTTGATCAAACGTTAACAAGGGCAGAATACTATCAGGAACAAGTTTTAAAATATGCAAACAAGAGAGATTTTGTTTTTATTGGTCGCGGGATAAATTATCCTATTGCTCTTGAAGCAGCATTAAAATTAAAAGAACTAAGTTACATTCATGCAAGTGGCTATGCTTCAGGTGAAATGAAACATGGACCAATAGCTGTTTTAGATCCAAATGTACCTGTCGTTTCCATTATCGTGCCGGGTGAAACATACGATCGTGTTTTCCAAAATAGCTTAGAGGCAAAAAGCAGATCTGCGCCAATGATTGCAGTAACAGTAGATGGGGATAAAAAAGCAGAAAGTATTTTTGATACAGTTTTACACGTACCGCCTGTTACTGAGGTAATGAGTCCGTTTTTAACCGTAATTCCTATGCAGTTTTTAGCATATTACATTGCTGAGCATTTAGGCCGTGATGTAGATCAGCCGAGAAATTTAGCAAAATCGGTAACGGTTGAATAAATAAACGAAATGTTACAATGTTCTTATGCTAAATGACCTTTTATTAAAAGCCTTAAATCATGAAATTGTCCCGCGCCCACCAATATGGTTAATGAGGCAAGCTGGCAGATATCTTCCTGAATATCAAAGAATTAGATCACAAGTTAGCTTTCTTGAGCTATGCAATAATCCAGAGCTAGCTGTTGAAGTAAGTTTACAGCCATATAACAGATTTAATACTGATGCTGTAATTGTTTTTTCTGATATTTTACTACCTGCCCAAAAAATGGGATTAGAACTTGAGTTTACTGAAGATGGACCAAGGATTAATAACCTGATCTCAAGTGACATGGATATAAAAAGATTACAGATCCCGCTTGCAAATGAAGAAACCTATCCTACACTTAGTGCAATAAATATCTTAAAAAAAGAAATTGGAGAAAAAGTTCCGATTATTGGTTTTAGTGGTGCACCGTGGACATTGTTTTGTTACATGACTGAGGGATATAGTTCTTCAAACTTCTACAAAGCAAAAAAGTTTTTACATTCAAATCCACAAGCAGCACATCAATTACTGAGTAAAATTACTAACACGTTATTTCTTTATCTTACGATGCAGGTAAATGCAGGTGCTCACGTTTTACAAATATTTGATACATGGGCTGGTATTTTATCGCTTGAAGATTATAAGACTTATGTCCTTCCTTATTTAAAACATTTAATCAGTGATTTGATGCCACTTAAAACCCCTATCATTCTCTACACAAATAATTCACACCATCTCTTATCAAAAATTTCTATGTTGAAAATTGCTGCACTTAGCTTGGACTGGAGATGTAATTTGCAGGATGTACGTGAAAACTTTGGATCAAATATAGGTCTGCAGGGCAATTTAGACCCTACTATTTTGCTTACTGACCAGGTTATTGTCCGGGAAAAAACAAAAAATATGATTCAATCAATTAAAAACTGGCAGGTTGGTTATATATGTAATCTTGGTCATGGTGTTTTGCCAAATACACCGGTTGAAAATGTACATGCAATGGTTGATACAGTTTTTGAATTTGCAAATGAACCTACGCTGGCATTTACTTCATAGTAGATATGCCTCTTTTTTATGTTAACCAATGATTTATTAGAAAAATATTCTGTAAGTATTCCTCGCTATACAAGCTATCCAACTGTGCCTGAATGGACTGAAGAGTTTACAAAAGAAGATTTTTTTTCTGCAAATGATAAAGCAAATAAAAATAAATCTCCCATTTCACTTTACTTTCATCTGCCATTTTGTGAAAGTCAGTGTTATTTCTGTGCATGTAATATAGTCATCAGTAAAAAGAGAGATATTGTAAATCCATACTTACTACATATAAAAAAAGAAATAAAAAACTTAAGTAATTTTATTAATAAAATTAGAAAAGTAGAACAAATTCATCTTGGTGGTGGTACACCGACTTATTTCAATCCAGATGAACTAAAAGATTTTTTTAGTACAATAAGAGAAAATTATAATATATCGAAAAATTGTGAAATAGGTGTAGAAGTAGATCCAAGAGTTACTACCTTAGATCACTTAAAAACCCTTTCAGACTTAGGTTTCAATAGATTGAGCATGGGGGTGCAGGATTTTGATCCAAATGTTCAAGTATCTGTTAACCGTATTCAACCATATGAAGACACAAAAAATCTTTTTAATCATGCAAGAGAACTTGGCTTTGAATCTATAAATGTAGATCTTATATATGGCTTACCGTATCAGACAAAAGAAAGTTTCAGCAAAACAATCGATCTAGTTATTAAGTTAAATCCAGATCGCATAGCGCTTTTTCATTATGCCCATCTGCCACAGTTAATTAATCATCAGGCAAAACATATTTCCAGTGAATCTTTGCCAAGCTCAGATGTGAAAATTAAAATCTTTCAGCATGCAGTTCAATCTCTCACTGATAATAATTATGTTTTTATAGGTCTTGATCATTTTGCAAAACCAGATGATGAACTAACTCAAGCAAGAAAAAATAAAACCTTGCATAGAAATTTCCAGGGCTATACAACAAAAGCCCAGTGTGATCTGTACGGCTTTGGAATTACAGCGATAAGTAGTATTCAGAATACCTTTTCACAGAACCTAAAAAAACTAAATCCTTACTACGATAAAATTGATTTAAATGAGCTCTCGATTTATAGAGGATTTGTGCTAAATAAAGACGATCTTTTAAGAGAAGAAGTCATTATGAAAATCCTTTGTCATGGCGTAATTATAAAAACTGAAATTGAAGAAAAATATAACATTGATTTTGGTAGTTATTTTTCTTTTGAGCTTGATAAATTAAAAGAATTTGAAAGAGATGGATTGGTTTGTCTCGATAATAATATTGAGGTGACAGATACAGGACAATTTTTTCTAAGAAATATTGCAGGTATATTTGACTTTTATTTACAAAGGAAAAATGGAAAACAAAAAATTTATTCAAAATCAATCTAAAACTGCAACTCTTCTGGTCAACTTTGGCGGACCATCTACCTTAAATACAGTTAAGCCATTTCTATATAATCTGTTTTTGGATCCTACAGTACTAAATTTTCCATTTGCTTTTTTATATCGTAAACCTCTGGCATGGCTTATAGCAAATATGAGAGATATGACTTCAAGAGAAATGTATAAAAAAATTGGTTCAATAAGTCCTTTAATTCCAATAACCTATCTTCAGGCAGAAAAACTTCAAGATCACTTCCATAAAAACAATTTGCTTATTGATGTATTTGTTGGTTTTCGTTATTGTCGTCCACTTATTAAAGAAGCACTGGATAAAATCACAAACCTCGGATATGAAAAACTAATTATTTTACCCTTATATCCTCAATATTCATTTACAACAACAGGCTCAGTTGAGCTTATTGTAAATGAATGGCTCGGTAATTTACGTCATTGCGAGGAGCAAAGCGACGAAGCAATCTCCAAATGTTATGAGATTGCTTCGCCTTCGGCTCGCAATGACGCAAGAAAGTTAGAGTTATATTTTATAAAAGAATGGTATAACGACAGCGACTATATTAGCTCTTATGTACATTTAATAGAAAAGGCACTAGAGCATATGGATTTAAGGTCAACAGAAATAATTTTCAGTGCTCACAGCATTCCTTTATTTAATGTTAAAAATGGAGATCCGTATGAAAAGCACATAGTAGAAACTGCAAAAAAAATAATTAATGCATTAAGCTGGAAAAAACGATGGCATATTTCATATCAGAGCAAGTTTGGTCCAATAAAATGGCTTGAACCAGGAACTGACAAAGTTATAGAGGAAATAGCCCGAAGAAATCAAAATGCTAATATTCTTCTTGTCCCCATAAGCTTTGTTTGTGAACATGTAGAAACTATTTTTGAAATCGGCCATTTATATAGAGAAATTGCAAATAAACATGGAATAAAGAAATTTGTAAGAGTACCAGCTTTAAATACGGATAAGTATTTAATCCAAGCGTTATATAATCAAGTCATTGGTTGTCTCGAAAGCAATCATATGAACATTAAAGAAGTCTTACTTACGAAATGAAAGATGTAATTATTATAGGAGCTGGTATTGCTGGGCTTTCAGCAGCATTTGAATTACATAAAAACAACACTGATTTTCAGATCCTTGAAACTTCAAACAGAGTTGGCGGAGTAATAGAGTCATTAAAAATCGATGATTTTTTAATTGAAACTGGACCTCATACATTTAGTTCAGTGAGCTTAGAAACCCTTGAATTAATTAAAGATTTGGGCATTGAAGATAGTTTAATTGAGGCAAATCCATTATCAAACAAAAGATATATTTACCTCAATAATAAATTAATTGCTTTGCCGAGTGGTCCTGTTGAATTCTTTAAATCAGAGGTTTTATCTAAAGAAGGCAAAAAAACTTTATTTGAGGAATTATTTATAAAAAAGGAAGATAAGGAAGAATCAGTTGAAGATTTTATTTCAAGAAGGTTTGGTAGAGAGGTTTTAAAAAATTTAATTCAACCATTTTTAAATAGTGTATATGCTGGTGATGTAAAAAAATTATCTGCTAATGCAGTCTTCCCAAAACTAAAAAGCTTAGAAAATAGCTATAACAGTGTGATTTTAGGCTCTATTCTCTCGGGAAGATTCAGAAATTCATTTAAGAAATTAACTCTTTATTCATTTCTTAATGGTATGGAAACTTTATCAAAAGAGCTCTATGAAAGATTGAAAAATAAAATTACCTTGAATGCAAAAAATATTGAAATTACAAGAGCAAAGGATTTTTTCATTGTAACTTTTATAGTTAATAATAAACCCATTAACTACACAGCAAATTCAATTCTGCTTGCTATACCTGCTTATAAAATACCTGATTTTGCTTATCTTGTTCCAAATGATTATATGGCAGATTTTTTTCACATAGAATATTTGCCACTTGCAACAGTTAATCAAACCATTGAAAAATCGAAAGTAGAGATATGCCAAGGTGCATCTCTAGATGGATTTGGTTTTTTATGTGCTAAGGAACCACACAGAAAATTACTTGGAACAATATGGTCATCATCAATTTTTCCAAATAGAGCACTGGCTGATAAAATACTTTTAACTTCATATATAGGTGGTGCATACCACAGAAAAATAACAGATCAAACTGAAGATGAAATTAAAAATCTAGTTACAAAAGAGCTTTGTGAAACGCTGAATATCTCTGATCATGCTTTACTTGAAACTATTCATATAAAAGTACACTCACATGCAATACCTCAGTACAATATGGGACATTTGGAAAAGGTAAAACGAATTGAAGAATTAATGGACAAAAATTATGGATTATTTTTTACAGGTAATTATTTACATGGAATATCTATAAATGACACTATTAAGACCTCAAAAGCAGTTGCTCAAAAAATAAACAGTTTTCTGAATACAGTTGTGAAAAAGCAAGAAACATTACTAGTTAAATAATTTTTTGCAAATTATTACGCATACATAATTAAGAAAATATTTTATAGTATTATTTTTTATTACCAACACTGGTTGGAGGTTTTAATTAAAGGAATAAGTAAATCTTTTAGGGGAAGTATGGTGAAAAACCTACGCTGACCCGCAACCGTAAAAGCCGGAATACCTAGAAAGATTTATAAATTATAAAAAACTCTTTTGCGAGGCTCAAAAGGGTTTTTATCTATTCAAAATGTAGATAAAAACCTCTCACGCTTCCAAAAGACATGAGAGGTTTTTAGTTTTGAGGGTTAATTTACAAAAAGCAGTTTCACTTTTCTTTACTGGGACTTCTCCAAAGTCCTATGCAAGCAATGATTCACTTGAAAAGTTCTGTCCTACTGATGATGAACTTGCTGATATGGAAATGACAAGAGAAACGTGGGATTATCTTCAGAAAAATTGTATAAAGTTTAAAGATCCAACTCTGTCTCTAGGAGCAAACTGGAGTACTTTAAGAGGTTACTTTAGAAATTCTGCTTTAAGTGTTTTTGACTCACTATTTTCTGGAGTTGGTGCAGGTTTATCCTCAAAAATAAATGTTCCACTTGGGCTAGGTTTGGCAGCAAGCTCTGTTTTTACTTCTATTGTTTCAACAGCTAAAAAACTTCCTTTCTTGTCAGCGCATTTTGCATTTGACAATTATGGTGGAAGACTTATTAGATCTGCACTTCATGTTTTTGATTCTACTTTTTCAAGAATTGGTGAAAAAGGAGCTAAGTCTAAACTACCAAGCTTAGTAGCTGGACTTGGTGGGCTTTTTACTTTAAATAGAGTTCTAAATGACAAGCACAATGAATCAATTAAAATGCCTTACGGAACTATAGGTGGAACCCTTGGCAGAACAGCAATTCACCATGCAGAATCTATGCTTGCAAGTAAAGCAAATGAACTTTCAAATAATAATTCTACATTGAGCTCATTTCTTGCAACTTCTACTACTACGCTTGGACTCTTGCTTCCAGAAAAAATTACTGAAAAAAATATTCCTGTTGAAACGCTTGAAGGCTTATCATCTTTAGTCATACCAAACTTTTTGGATTCACTGTTTTCAAATATTGGAAATGCTTTTAGTCCAATATTTAAGAAACCTAAAAATTTAATTCTTGGTACATTAGCTTTTTCTTCTTCTATCCCTGTCTTAAGTTCTATTCCACAGATCTGGAACTATAAAGCTCCAATGCCAAAACTTGGAGGTAAATTAATAAGATCTATTTTTAATATTTTTGAAGCAATATCTTTTAATACAGGGAATTTTCTTGGAAATAGTGTGATCGGTATACCTCTTTCAATTGGATTTGGACTCTTAACTCATTTTACTTGCATATCAAAAAAATTCTCAAGCAAATTTAAAAACATGCAAATCCCATTTGATACAGTAGGAAGCTTGTTTCAAAGATTGCCATTTGGACTTTTATATTCTATGACATCAGCTGCTGGTAAGAGGTTGAGTGATTTAATTCCTGCACCATTACTTACAGTGCTTGGACCTGCACTTTCATTCCAGATAGGAGAAAGATTTAAGGGAGTAGATGCAAAATATGATGAGCTAAAGGGACTTATGATTAGAAATTCAACTCATCTCTGGGAGTCAACACTAGCCAGTGCTGCATTTAAGACAGGGAAAATGTTTACAGGCACTAGCGATGATTCTCATTCAAGTGGTTCTCTTTTTGGAGAAAGATGGATAACTGACGATGGTCAAATAGTGCAAAACATGGCAATGGGTAAACAAATGGATAATGAAAAGGAGAAGAGCATAATACAGATTTTAATTGGGTCCTTAAGTGGAATTGGTTTTGCAGTTGGCGCGTTTTTATTAGGGAAATATTTTATGAAAGGAGAAAGCAATGTACCACTTGAAAAAGAAAACATACAGGCAGTTTTACAAGATGTCGAACCAGTAAGAATACCTGTTGCAGAGCCTGTAATTTTGAAGTATCCAAAAATACAGTACTTTGAAATTGAGGAAGAAGAGGCATTACCAGCATAAAAAAGGAGGATGAAAATGGCAGTTCAATTAACAAGATCACCAGTTATACCTTACCAAGTAATTCGTAGAGGTTTGCCATGGCAAACCCCTCGCACTAATTTAAAATTAGTAAGCTCAGACTCACTTGACCGATCAAGGGCTATTGCTTCAAAGATTGCATTTAATGCGTCTATGGAAAAAGCTATGTTAAGCCAACAATATTGGGATGAGCTTTTAGAAAAACTTCGTAAAGGTGGCGGCGGAGGTGGCGGGAGCAAGAGCTTCGATCGGGTAACTGTCAGTATGATGCTGACTAATTTTCTAAGCAATAAAACAATTCAAGCAATGCTTAGAAACTTTACGGGTGATTCTCTGGATATAAAAAACAATAATTTAAACCAATTACATTTAACAAATCAAGGTGTTTATGTAAACATAATTCAAAAGATAAGTAACATGGTTTTGAATAGTGTAACAGGCTTTATTTCGTTAATTGTTCGCAGATATATACCCACAATGCGCCTTTCTGTGTTTTCAAATCAATTGTCCTTGCTTATTGGGCTCCTATCCTTCCAATTAAATAAACTAAAAGAAGTCCTTGAAGAAAATCTTAAAGAGATGATTAAGAAATTAGATATAAAAGAAAAGATAAGAAAGGTAAAAGCAGCATTGACAGATTTTTTTGTGGAGTTGAAAGAAAATTTATTAAGTGCTGTAGATGAATTTAAATTCTTTTTAAAATTTCTCTTTAAAAACAATTTTCATGTAACCAATGGTTACAAAGCAGAAAAAATGTAACCTTGGGTTACATAAATATAAAAATCATTATTAAGTTTTTATTTAGATAAACATTTTTATGGTTAAATCAAAAGCCTATTATGATGCCAACGTTAAGACAAATAAAAAGATTAAATCAATTTCTACTAGATTTATATTCTTTGAGTATTATTCCCGAAGTTATAAGGTTTTCGCGCAGAGGTAATAGACCATTTATAATGATAACTGTAGAGCCAATACATGATATTAAAAGAGAACGTTGGTTCACTATAGATTGGGAAGGAATATTGAGGGATAAAGATGAAAAACAAATTCTCTGATCTGACAAATGAAGAATTGCTTCTCAAATTAAGAGAAAATTTAGATGATAATGAAATGATTTTTCAAGAAATCTTTGATCGCGAAGATAATGGAAGGATGAAAAAGGGTAAAGTAATAAAAGGTTCGTTAAAAGAATATTTTCAAAGTGAAGTAAATAAAAGCAGAAAGCTTGCTTAAAACTAAAAATTGAGAGTTGGCTAAGATTTTCAGTAAAAGGTAAGTGTTCAGGAAAAAAACTTTCTACCTTCAATTAAAACTGGGACTCCGCGCAACACGCAATAAAACGTCATAAAATAAACTAAAAATATTTCAAGGTTTAATAACTGGGGCATTAATCCATGGGCTAAAAACATAAATGCAAATGCAAATGCTTTTATGCCACCATAAGAAAATCTCATAAAACGTGAACTGGTTAAAAAGTAACCAAGCTTGCTTTTCATCATAGATTTTTCACCAAAAGCAGTTTTACCTTCCTTGGATGCAAAACCTCTAATGCCATCTACTAATACTCCCCTCACCAGAAAAATAATTAGTATCCAAAATGGAATCCACTTTAAAGTTACAAAAAGAGAAATATAAATAAGTTCTATAATCCTGTCGCATGCTATATCAAAAAATGCACCAAAATCAGACGTTACTTTTAAAACTCTTGCAATTATTCCATCTATTCCATCGAGGATAATTACTATCCATGTAATCCAGAATGCATAATTTAAGACTTTTTGATTTTCAAAATTATTTAAAACAAAGATGGCAAGTAAAATTGCAAGTGCAGTTCTAAATATGCTGATTATATTTGGTAATTGCTTCATTTAAGTCTCGTGGTTTAAGTCCGGCCTAAGTTTGTTTGCTTCGCCAAGATAAATATGCTTAACTGTTTTTTTTGATTTTTCTGTATAAACTTGCATCATAAGCCTGATGCATCTTGGTAAGTCGTCTGGTACTTTCATTTCCTGGCTGCATAACATTGGTGTAGAAACTAAATCAAGTTCTTCTCTTGCAACTTTTGCTGGATGTATTGCATTTAAATCATGTGTAGATGTAAATATTATGTTTACTATTTTTGAGGTGTTTACACTATTAGTCTCAATGATCTCTTTTAACAATTGAACAACAGCACTCTTAATTTCTTTAACAGTGTTTTCTTTTACAGATGTAGCTCCCCTTATACTGACTAATGCTTCCATAATTTTTCCTGCCAGGACTACATTGCAAACTAGCCTCAAGACCTGTTTTCAGTATAGCTTCATTTTCATTGATTGTTTTATATGGTATTGTTATTATCATAATTTTTGGAGGAAATAATAATGGCAAAAATAAGTATTAATGGTTTTGGGAGAATAGGTAGAAATGCTCTTCGAGCTTTAATTCAAAAAGGTCTGAAAGATTTAGATTTAGTAGCTATTAACGATCCGTTTTGTGATGCACAAACAGCACTTCACTTATTTAAATATGACAGCATTTTTGGAAGATTTAAGGGTGAATGTTCTGTCCAAGGAGATTCCATCGTTATAAACGGCAAAAAAATAAAATATGTTCAAGAAAAAGATCCCGCAAAATTGCCATGGAAAGATTTAAAAATAGATATTGTTCTTGAATGTTCAGGAGCCTTTACCGATGCTGAAAAGGCAAAAGCACATATTACAGCAGGAGCAAAAAAAGTAATTATCAGTGCACCAGCTAAAAATGAAGATGCAACTTTTGTAATTGGTGTAAATGAAAAGACATATGATCCTACTAAGCATAATATTATTTCAAATGCCAGTTGTACTACAAACTGCTTAGCGCCGGTTGTAAAAGTTCTTCTGGATAATTTTGGTATTGAAATGGGCTTAATGACTACAATCCATGCATATACAAATGACCAAAGCTTACAGGATGCACCACATAAGGATCCACGCAGAGCAAGAGCAGCAGCAGTATCAATGATTCCTACTACTACAGGTGCTGCAAAAGCAATTGGTTTAGTTTTACCAGAATTAAAAGGAAAACTAAACGGTTTTGCAATGAGAGTTCCTACTATAAATGTTAGTGTTGTTGATTTTGTTGCACTCACTAAAAAACCAGTTACAGCAGAAGCTGTAAACAAAGCTTTAAAAGATGCAGCAAGTGGTTCGTTTAAAAATATTCTTGCTTATACAGATGAGCCTCTTGTTAGTATGGACTTTTTGGGTGATCCACACTCTAGCTATGTAGATGGTCAGATGACTATGGTTACCGGTGAAAACATGGTAAAAATAATTTCATGGTATGACAATGAATGGGGTTATAGTAATAGGCTTGTAGAACTTGCTCAGTTAGTTGGAGCTAAAATGCCAGCTACTTGCACAGTATAATTCTAAAGGTTAAATAAGAGAAACTAGAATAGATGACAATCCGAATTCAAAAAATTCGGATTGTCGTGGATGCTATCCGACCAAAATCATAAACCATTAGTAAGGAATAGGTTTATATTTCCAGAACTGGCTTTGGTAGTTTAAAAAGTCACCTTAGTATCACTCGCTATATCTTGCTAGGAACAAACTTTTGTTTGCTAAAGTGAACAAAAAGTGAAAGTGTTACAGAACTCTTTAGAGATACTATGTTTGCTTTGCTATAGCTGCAAAATAACCTGCTAAAAAAGATAGCCCTATACGGGTTTCAGGTAACACTATCTGAGGTGTTCTTAAAGTCTGTGCGAATTGTTCCAAGGTTGCAGTGGCTTCATTTAGTCTTAATTCCATATCATCCATACTAATTCCTGCAGTCTTTGCAACTTTACCTTGGAAACCAAATGCATCAGTAAAAAAATGATTAATAACACTTTTAATTTCCATTTCTATACTCCTTCTAAAGTAATTGTTTTAACCGATTTTAATATTAGCACCTGTAAAAAAAACACATTGAATTCATTAAAGTTTCTTGCAAAGTGTCGAAAACGCTTTAACCAAGCACGTTTTAAAACCGGTATTTATAATGACTTAAGATTTGGGTTAAGAAACTAATCAAAATTAGTTGGACTTAAACATTACTCTTTCTTTCTAAACACCCCAAAATACTCATTACCTTGAAGTTTTTCTTTGTGTAAACATTCTTCAGGATGTAATTTTTCTACTTCAGTAAAGTCTTTCGTAAAAAGTTCTCTTATTTCTTCTGATGTGCTCCCAAATGGTGGACCTCCTAGTTCAATTGGTTTTATAAAAAATAAACCTATTAATTTGCCATTGGGTTTTAAAAGATATTTAATTAAACTTACATATTCTTTTCTGAACTCTGGATCTATTGCGCATAAACTTGTATGTTCAATGACATAGTCAAAATTATTTTTCCATTTTGCATCTTTAGTAAGCTCAAAGAAATTTGTTTGATAAAAGCTAATATTTGAAAGATTGTTCTTTTCCTTTAATCCATTACAAAACTTAATCGCACTATCTGCAAAGTCAAAACCAAATACCTCAAAGTTACGTTCCTTATATGTTGCAAGAAAAAATGCATCATGACCTAGCCCACATCCTAAAACAGCTACTTTTTTAGCATTAAGGAGTAAGTTTTCATTAAAATATTTAATAAAAGCTGGAGCGACTTGTCCAATATCCCAAGGCATGCTGCCTTGGATATATCTTTCATCCCAAAATTCTTTTCTACTTACTTTTAAGTCTTTAGCCATATATTAAGAAGCTATACTGTTTCAAACGTTTTATATTTTCGTTAGGCTTTGAATTCAAAGCTTTTACTTATACCTTACAACTAAATTAAAGATACAATATTAGTACCCTGGAACTACGTAAATCTATATCCGTCAACACTATATATAGTAGATAGACAGAATATAATAGGAGTCTAAAATAAGGTACTTTTTCAAATTATGTTAAAGAACTTAACTTAGTTCAGGAAAATCAAGGCACAAGTGATTTTTTAAAAAAGAAAAGTATACTAGTTCTTCAAAACATAGCACACGAGTTTATAGAATGAGCATGGTAGAAGGGTTTCAAGCTAATTGTAAATAAAAAGAACAAACGTAAAAGAAAGATCACAAACATATGACAAATCATTTTTTTAGAGTACCATATATCTTTACCGGGTTTAATAAGACTTTTATTATGACGATTATCTGGAGATTTTCTTCCCTTTTTGACAACACTAAATATAGGGATGGATTAAAAAATAGATTAGGGATTATTTAGGAATAAAAATTTAAAATAAAGAGAGGCAATACAAATGGCAATTACTATACCAGGCAGTTCAACATCACAGCAGGTCGATGGCTTAAATAAAATGCAAAGAACAGATACGCTAACAAAAGAAAAAGCAAAAGAAATTTTAGCTTTTGATTACGGTTTAAACTTTCCTGATAATGTCCATGATGTAGTCAGGAAGCTTTATAGCAAAAGAAATGAAAAAGGCGAAGCCATTGAAACTCTTACTCAGACCTGGAGACGCGTTGCGATTTCTGTTGCTATGGCAAGATTAAAATATGTTTTCAAATCACATGAAGTTATTCAGCTTTCTCTAGAACGTGCTCTTGAAAATGATGCTGTTTTAAAAGCAGCTGCAAGATACTATCAGGCTATGGGAGAAAGGAAAATGTTTGCAAATACACCTGCAAACATAAATGCAAATCCTGAAGTATCACTTCATGTTTTGCAGTATGAGGCTCATGGAGAGGTATTAAATTGGAGCATACATAAAATCTGGCTGTCTGAAAATGAACTTAGACAAAAGTATGAAAGATTACCAAAAGCTGAAAAAGAAAAAGTAAAAAAGTGGCTGTCTGATATAAAAAATACAAATCACAGTGGAGTATATGGACAGCAGCAAAAACTTTTTTATCCAAATGTAGTTGAAACAAATAAACATGAACTGGCTATGGGCTATTATGCAAGCCGCATAAGAAGACGCGGTGGACTGGCAGCCTGTGGTGTTACAAATGCAGGCGATAGCTTAGAAGACATTGAAAAAGCAGCTGCAGAAATTATGGATGCTACAAAAGGCTCAATGGGCATGGGAATAAACACAAGCTCACTGCGTCCATGGCAGACACCAAACAGCGATGGCAGTACAGCATCTGGTCCAGATCGTTTTGTAGAAAAACTTTTTTGTCCGGCAGGTCAGTCCATTGCACAGGGGGGACGTCGTGGAGGTGCTTTTATAGAACTGCGAGATAGTGATCATCCTGATGTTACTTTATTTATTGACAAAAAACAATTACCCAAAGAACCAAACCTTCCTGACATCTACGATAAGATTGACACCGTTACTCCAAAAATTGATGCAAATGAATACTCAGATCCAAAAGAATATGAAAATGCTCTTAAGCAAAGAGAGCTTGGCATTATGCAAAAAGCGCTGGATCAGTTTAGCAGAGCGTCATTTGAATATTATGCTAAGCAGCAATATCTAAAAAACTACAATGTTTCTGTAAGGGCAGTTCGTGGCTTTATGGATCATGTTGAAAATAAGGAATGGTATCCGGCATGTTTTACGAATGAACCATGGAAAGGAAATCTTTTTGACTTCACAAAACCTATCCTGGACATGCAGGGAAATCAAAAAGTAAATCCTTTAAATAAAGAACCACTTTTTGAACTCTATTCAATAAACATGGAAGAATTTCCAGAAGCAGAAATATCTGCAAAGAATCAGGGGCTTTTGGTTTTAAAATCAGATGATGGAAATCTGATTCAGGTTAAAAAAGATGGAGCATTTTGTTTTTATGCTCCTGACATCTTTAAGAGAATTTGTATTGGTATGGTAAATGGTGGTGAGCCTGGTATTCAATTTGCAGATCATGTAGAAACTGCCAATGCAAATCATCATATTTATGAACTTCATACATGTAATCCATGTGGTGAACAAAACCTGCCTGCACAAACTGGTAAAGATGGACTTGAATACAGAGGAATCTGTAATCTAACCACAATGCATGGTGCACATAAAGATTTCTGGGATGAAAGTGGAAATTACTTATGGGAAAAAATGGAAGTAGTTGCAGAGCTTGCAACTGAGTTTATGGATGATGTTACTACGGTAAGCCATTTCCCAATCCTTGCACAGAACTCTACTGCCCGCCGTGAGAGAAGAAATGGTGGTGGTTTTGCAGGAGTTGCTGAGTTTGTAGCACGACATGAACTTGAGTTTGGTTCTCCCGAAGCGAACAAGCTTGTAACTAAGTTATATGATCATCTTGCACATGGTTCTATCAGAGCAAGTCAAAGGCTTGCTGAAGAAAGAGGAGTGTATGAAATATGGCCTGGCAGTTCTTATGCACAAAAAGGTCTGAAGGTTAGAAACTGCTGCATGATTAACCAACAGCCTACTGGTACCATGGCTCAGCTTTGTGGAACATCATGGGGTCCTGAACCGTTTAACGGAATTGTCTTTTCAAGGAAAGTCAGAGATGCATGGGTTAGTTTTACTGCACCTGCTTTTGAAGAAGCTATGAAAAAACGCAACGCATGGCCTAAAACTGAAACTGAAGTTCAGGAACTATGTGAAAAGATTAGAAAAAATGGCAAGAGAGCAACCGGACTAAAAGAAGTCCCTGAAGATGTACAAAGACTCTTTAGGATCAATACTGAAATTGATCCGCATGATTATATTGTGCATCTGGCTAGTATTCAAAAAGGTGTTGGAGGATATCCAGAATGTTTTAATGCTCTTTCCAATACCTGCATGATAAAAGGTGATCTCACATGGCAATATGCCTGGGAATCCACCATGATGGGTTATAAGCTTGGCGTAAAGTCAATAACTTTTTATCCTGATGGAACCAGACTTAGTCAGCCTGTTGAACAGCAAGAAAAGAAAACGCAGGAAATTAAAAAGTTAAGTAAGTTTTTACCGACAGGTGATGTAAAAGTGGTTTCTGCAAGTACAACACCAATTGAAGATCCACAGGCACAAAAATTAAAATCAGACCGAAATAAAGTAAGGATGAGGCCAAAGAGACTATATGGTTTCAATGAAGAAGTCTTAACTCCAGAAGGTCCTGTACATGTGCATGTGTATTTTGATGAAAATGGACCAAGACAAGTATTTGCACACCTTATGAGGGGTGGCGGTGTAGCCAGTGGAATGATTGAAGCAATTTGCCGCATGGCTACGAAAGCATTAAAGTGGGGATGTCCGCCAGAAGATGTTGCCAATGGACTCTTAAATATTCAAGGTGGGCAAAAAATCATTGGTATTGAAGCAAGTTCCATACCAGATGCCATTGGGAAAGTTTTAAAAGAGGCATGCAAAGGTCAGTATCAGATGTCTCTCTTTAATGAAGTTCCAAGCAATGGAAATGGTGCTACAGCTAACCCTGTACAGCCATTAGCTCAAGCCGAAGAAGAAACTATTCCTGTCCAGACTACTCTTCAGAAAAAGCATGAGATAAAGTTTGATCAACAAATGCAGCTTCTTGATGATATGGTAAGAGCCAGAATGGAATGGATTGCTCAGGGGCATGAAACCCAGTGTCCATGCTGCCATTCAGAGTTTACATCTGAATCGTTTGGAAACTCTGCTTGTAAAAGTGGACCAGTGTGTTTAGGTTGTGGATGGAGTCATTGCGGGTAAAAAATTACTTAGGATATACTTCAAAACAAAGCACATCTTCAATAACTCTTATTATTGATTCATCGTCAAATTCTCTAAGTTCATAGAACCTACTGCCTAAATGATAACCACCATTTTCATCGGATAGTTTTTTACCTTTTAAGGTTATCAGCTCACAACAAATTGGTTTTTTTACCCTAGCAGGATCATGTATAAGTAATTCGTTATATGCGGTGTTAAAACCGGCGAGAGTTACTGCATGCCCACAAATTCTTTTATATAAATCGTATCTGGAGCTATATTTATAGTCCCCCGAACAGAGGATTACATTTGATAGTCCAAGAGTTCCTTGCATAACCCATTCTGGGTCTACTGTTGAACTCTCTTTATGTTTTCCAGTGTAACTATCTCCCACCCAACTCAATTTAATTTTATAACCACGATCAACGATATATTTTTCTATTCCTGTAATAAGATCAAGATCTGATGTTCCACTTATTGTAGTATTCATATATCGAATCAATTTTTCTACTAGCTTGGTGTGGATATAGGCTCTACTTGAATTCCCTTGTGGAGGTAATAATCTTGCCCTGTTGTGATGTGCTAAATAAGAAATAATATTTGCAGCTGCAACTGGAGCACATGAGCTATCTAGAACTCTTTGCTTTGTATTTGTCATGTGACTGATGATCGGACTTAAATTAGGCATAGTATGTTTATAAGTCCAGTATGGTAAATTTGCTACTCGCATAATTTTTGTAGAAAATTATAACGAGATGTGAATAATTCACGAAAGGCCACTTTTTAATAAAAAAGCCTGTCAAGTACTTGGAGGTAACGACAGGCATATGATTTTAATTAACGAAAAAGACCTTTTACGGGTCTTTCACAAAATAGAAGCTTTATGTA
>JACQBQ010000018.1 GCA_016201905.1 Candidatus Melainabacteria bacterium
TCCGTGGCTTGCCACGAGAGATATAAGCGACGAATAACAAACCGACTTTTCCGACGACTGGTGACGAAGTCATTAACTTCGCGAAATACCCTGCGGGCTTGCCCCAGGGATAGCGAAGTTAAAAAGAAGTCGGTTTATTTTGCAATGAATCTTTATTCATAATTCATATAATTGATATTATATTATTGATCATATTCGGGAAGTAGCTCAGCTTGGTAGAGCGTTCGTTTCGGGTGCGAAAGGCCGCAGGTTCAAATCCTGTCTTCCCGAGAGAATTATTGATCTCCAATAACAAAAGGAAAAAAACAGGTTCCCAGCCTGAGGCTGGTCCGCCTTCGGTGGAAAATCCGGTCTTCCCGATTTTTGAAACTAATTTTTCTAGGATGTAAAACTGATGTATATCACCATTTAAGAAATGGTACTGTGTATTTGCAGCAAAGTCAAAAACTTTTTCAATAGCTCAAACAATAAGTTTTATAATTATCATTACTATACTATGACTTTATTAGGCTTCATTTACAAGACCTTAAAAAAAATTGCTGAAGTATCAGGTTTTAATTTAGTGATAACAAAAAGATCTAATGAACTTAAAGATTATGAACCAATATCACCTGCTGTAACTTATGCACCTTGGTTATCAGATGGCTTATTCTGCGAGACATACAAAAAAATCGAGAAGTATACGATGGTTGATAAATATAAGTGTTATGAGCTTTGGCAATTGGTTGAAGAAAGCACAAAATTAAATGGTGCATTGATTGAAGTTGGTGTATGGAGGGGAGGAAGTGGTGCTTTGATTGCGAAAAAAGCAAAACTTAGTGGAATTAAAGATAAATTGTGTGATACCTTTACAGGCGTTGTCAAAGCTGGAGTTAATGATCCAGTATACAAAAATGGAGAACACGCTGACACTTCAAAAGAAACTGTTGAAGAAGTGATTAATAAATTAAAATTAGATAATACAAAAATTTTAATTGGTACCTTTCCTGAAGAAACAGGTAAATTTGTGAGTGATAAAATATTTCGTTTTTGCCATATTGATGTTGATGTGTATCAATCTGCAAAAGATATTGTGGAATGGCTATGGACTAAACTGGTTGTTGGAGGAATAGTAGTTTTTGATGATTATGGTTGTTCTGGATGTGTAGGTGTTATGCGTTTTGTAAATGAAGAGCGAAACAAGCACGATAGACTAATTATCCATAATTTAAATGGACATGCTGTAATGGTTAAATTATCAGATTAGCCATTTATTGATTTAGAGCAAGGAATTTTACTCTAGGCAAGAGTGATTAAAAACAGTA
The DNA here is from genome assembly GCA_016201905.1 of Candidatus Melainabacteria bacterium. Classification (GTDB taxonomy): domain Bacteria; phylum Cyanobacteriota; class Vampirovibrionia; order 2-02-FULL-35-15; family 2-02-FULL-35-15; genus JACQBQ01. The sequence continues at coordinate 1,305 of JACQBQ010000018.1, forward strand.
GCTTATTAGTGGGGGTTGGTTACATACCCGGTATAATAAACACATGTCTTGGCAATGGAAAACAATTATTGAACCTTTTAAGATTAAATCTGTTGAGCCACTTGGATTTACCACGGAAGAAGAAAGAGAAAAAGTTCTAAAGCAAGCAGGCTATAACCTTTTTAAGGTTCCTGCTGATAAAGTATTGATTGATCTTTTAACTGATTCAGGTACATCAGCAATGTCAGCTGAACAGTGGGCAGGCATAATGCGTGGGGATGAATCTTATGCTGGAGCGCGAAGTTATTTTACTTTTGAAAAAGTAGTTCGGGATATTACTGGCTATAAAGAAATAATTCCTGTTCATCAGGGACGTGCTGCTGAAAGAATCTTTTTCCCAATTATTGGTGGTAAAGGTAAATGTATTATTGCAAATAGTCATTTTGATACGACACGTGCAAATGCTGAAGCTACAGGAGCACTTGCATTGGACTTGCCTATAAAGGAAGCGTTGGATTTTGAAAAGTCTGGTGCATTTAAAGGAGATATGGATGTAGTAGCTCTTAGTAAAGCTCTTCAGGAAAAAGGACCTGGTGTGGTGTCGCTTGTAATACTGACAGTTACTAATAATTCTTTAGGTGGGCAGCCAGTGTCAATGAAAAATATTAAAGATGTTAGTGAAGTCTGTAAGAAACATAAGATTCCGCTTTTTTTAGATGCAGCACGTTTTGCTGAGAATGCTTATTTTATAAAGCTTAGAGAATCTGGTTATTCAAACAAAACACCAAGAGAAATTGCAAGAGAAATGTTTTCTTATGCCGATGGTTGTCTTATGAGTGCAAAAAAAGATGCTTTGGTAAATATCGGTGGTTTTTTAGCCATGAATAATACTGAGTGGGCTAAGCAGGCAAAAGAGATTGAAATTCTAGGTGAAGGATTTCCCACTTACGGTGGTTTGGCTGGGAGAGATTTAGAAGCCATTGCTATAGGATTAAATGAAATATTAGATGAAGAATATCTTAAATATAGAATTAAGTCAGTGGCATATCTTGGAGAAGGCTTGAGAAAGCTTGGAGTACCAATTGTAGAACCGCCTGGTGGGCATGCAGTTTATATAAATGCTAAAAAGTTTCTTTCAAATATAACTCCGGAAAAATTTCCAGGGCAGGCTTTAGCATGTGCTTTATATCTTAAAGCTGGCATCAGGTCAAGTGAAATAGGTAGTCTTATGTTTGGTAAGAATAATAATGGGAAGTTTGTGCCAGCTCCAATGGAGCTGGTAAGATTAGCAATTCCACGGAGAGTATACACGCAAAGCCATATAGATTTTGTGGTTGAAGTATTTGGGGAATTAGTTAAAAAGAAAGATGAGATTCAGGGGCTTAAAGTAATAGAATCTTCTCCATATTTAAGACACTTTACTGCAAAACTTGCACCGGTATGAAGTCAGCTATAAAAAAGCCAAATAAACTTATAAACGAAAAAAGTCCTTATTTACTTCAGCATGCATATAATCCTGTGGATTGGTATCCATGGTGTGATGAAGCTTTTGAAAAAGCAAAAAATGAAAACAAACCAATTTTTTTATCGATTGGTTATTCTACCTGCCACTGGTGCCATGTAATGGAACATGAGTCATTTGAAGATGATGAAGTAGCTAAAGTAATGAATGAAAATTGTATCTCAATAAAAGTCGACAGAGAAGAGCGTCCTGATATTGATAATGTTTATATGACAGTGTGTCAGATGATGACAGGCAGTGGAGGATGGCCACTTACTGTCATTATGACACCAGATAAAAAACCTTTTTTTGCTGGAACGTACTTTCCTAAAAATAGCAAATATGGACGCATTGGAATGATGGATTTAATTCCTCGAATTTATGAAACATGGATGACCAGAAAACAGGAAGCATTAGATTCTGCTGAACAGATCACAATGCTTTTAAATAAAATGTCAGTTGACTCATCTGGTGAAAAACTTGATGAGTCTGTGATGAAGACAGCTTATGAGCAGTTACTTTCGCGATTTGACAGTGAGTGTGGTGGTTTTGGAAGTGCACCGAAGTTTCCTACCCCGCACAATTTAAATTTTCTTCTTAGGTGGTGGAAAAGGACTCATAGCGGAGAAGCCTTGAAAATGGTAGAAAAAACTCTACAGGCAATGCACTGTGGTGGAATTTATGATCACATAGGTTTTGGTTTTCACCGGTATTCTACTGATTCAAAATGGTTTGTTCCACACTTTGAAAAGATGCTTTATGACCAGGCTATGCTAGGAATAGCTTATATAGAAACTTATCAGGCTACAAAAAATAATTTTTATGCAGATGTAGCAAAAGAAATACTTACTTATGTTTTACGTGATATGACAGCGCCAGATGGTGGTTTTTATTCTGCAGAAGATGCTGACAGTGAGGGTGAAGAAGGAAAATTTTATGTTTGGACTTATGATGAGATTAAAAGAAGTCTTAAAGATGATGAAATAGATTTAGTCGTAAAAACTTTTAATGTAGAGAAAGATGGCAATTATTTAGAAGAAGCTACTAGAGAGAAAACCAGAGCAAATATACTGTACTTAAAGAAGCCACTTTCTGCTGTGGATGAGTTGTTGGACAATATCAGGCAAAAGTTATTTGAGGTACGCAAAAAGCGTATTTACCCTTATAAAGACGATAAAATCTTAACCAGTTGGAATGGACTTATGATTGCAGCACTTTCAAAAGGTGCTCAGGCTCTTAATGAACCCAAGTATGCAGATAGTGCTAAGCGTGCAGCTGATTTTATTTTAAGTAAGATGTTTTTGGATGGCAGGCTTTTGCACTCTTATAGAGATGGTGAAGCTAAGATAAATGGACACATTGATGACTATACATTTTTTATCTTTGGACTTTTAGAACTGTATGAAGCTACTTTTGAAGTAAAGTATTTGCAGGTAGCCTTGGACTTAAACCAGATATTACTAGAGTACTTTTGGGATCATAAGAATGGCGGATTTTATTTTACGGCTGTTGATGATGAAAATCTTATAGTCCGACAAAAAGAAATTTATGATGGTGCAATTCCATCCGGTAATTCCATAGCTATGTTAAATCTTTTTCGCCTGGGAGCTATTACAGGCAATTTTAGCTTTAAAGATAAGGCACTTAAAATTGGAACTGCATTTTCAAAAAACATAATGCAGGCTCCAATTGCTCATACACAAATGCTAGTAGCTTTAGATTATGCTATCGGACCATCTTATGAAGCAGTTATTGTTGGTAAGGCAGATGATAAAAACACCTTGTCAATGCTAAATTCTTTAAGGAAAGAATTCATACCTAATAAAATACTTTTGTTTAAACCAACCAAAAACTCTCCTCCTGACATTGCTAAAATTGCTAAGTTTATTGAGAGTTATAAATGTGTAGATGAAAAAACAACAGCTTATATTTGCCAAAACTATAATTGTAGTCTGCCGACCACTGAAATAAGTAAAATGTTAGAGTTGCTTCTCTGCCGGTAGTGTATTATATTTATCAAGTGGTTCAAGCTGTATTGAGGCAGGATGAAGAGTAAGCAAAAAGGCAAAAAATAGAAAAGTAAAAATGCATAGGTTTTTCTTAAATCCACATCAAATAAATTGGCAGGAAAAAAAAGCCACGATATCTGATGTAGATCATACTTATAAAATATCGCGGGTGTTGAGACTTAGAGAAAATGATCAGGTTGTTTTATTGGATGGAAATGGTCTTGTTTATAATGCTCAGATAGCATCTTTTTATTCAAAAGCAGTTCAATGTAGATTGTTAAGCAGAAGATCAGTAAACACTGAGCCAGATTTAAAAATTACAATTGCACAATCTTTGCTTAAAGGACCCAAATACGATTATGCATTACAAAAAAATACAGAGATTGGGGTTTGTGAATTTATTCCTGTAACTACTGAAAGAACAGTTATAAAGCCGCAGGAAGATGGAGCCCTGCACAGTATGGACTCTAGAATAGAACGCTATCAAAAAATAGTTCGTGATGCTGCAGAGCAATCTGAGCGCGGTATGGTTCCAATAGTAAAAAATATTATCTCTGTTGAGGAGTTATGCAAACTAAATTTAACTAACTATGACTTAAAGCTTGTTTGTCTGGAGAGATCTCAGACTAATGGAATTAAAGAGATTTTAAATAGTATTCAGGATAAAATACAAAAAGTGCTTGTACTTATTGGACCTGAAGGTGGATTTACTGAGCAAGAATCTAAGCACCTTTTATCATCTGGCTTTACATCAGTAAGCCTGGGAAAAAGAATTTATAGAGCAGAAACAGTTGGTATTGTTATTTCAAGTATTTTGTTTTTTTCTTTTAGTGATTTGAAATAAAAAAATTATTTTATATTATTGTTGAGGTTGTTGCTTAGTTTGAGGATTAGGATTTAAACGATTATACAAGCCTTGAGCATGTGCAGGGTTTAGTTGTGTATGTTGCTGATTGCGTTGTTGAGCCAGTATTTGTTCTTTATGTGCATTGTCTCTGTGTTTAGGCGCTTCTTCAACAAGATTACTTGCAAGTTTTAATACACCTTCTCTTAATTCTTGTGGATTATTTACTACTTGTTCAAGATCTACATTATTTGTTTTTTGCCATACTTCATCAAATGCTTCTGCTGTAATATTTTGTCTTGAATTTGCAACAGCAATTAATCTAAGCCTTGGATTAATTACCTTATTTGCTTTTGCATTTACTCCAAATTGAAGGAAGAGATTATTCAATCTGCTTTCAACAGTTTTTTCTGATATGCCAAGTATCTTTCCTATTGTTTTGTTTGAAAGCCCAGCTGATACCAAAAGTAATGTTGCAGTTTGGTCTTCTGATAACAATTCATTTGGTGGTTCTTGTGAAGGATTATATCTTAATTTTTTTGCATGATGGCATTTCGCAACAAGTCTTGCTCTTGGATTTAAATGTCCATTTATATCGTGGATTTTTGCTAAGCGAATTAATAAGGTAGTAATTGATTCAATATTTTTAGTTGAAAAATTCAGGTCTTCTGCAATTGATGCATTTGACCATCCGCATGCAATGAGTTGTAGAACTCTTTTGCGACTTGGATTGTATTTAATTAAAAAGTCTGGTGCAATTAAAACTTGTACAATATCCTTTGCTAGAAGATTATTATTGTTATTGTTTGTGTTGTCTAGCGTTTGCACGGGGTATTCCTCATTTCAAGTTAATTAACAACTGATAGGTTTATTCCCTGGATTCATCCCTCCCAATCCAAAATAGACAATTTAACTTAGAGGAAATTACTTACTTAAATACTGCATTTCTATAAAAAGATATAATTCTATAGAATTCAAAAGAATTATTATTAAAAAATAACTTTCAAAAGGGTTAACTTTGCGGGCTAACAAGTGTTAATAGCTGTACTATAATTGTTAAGATTTGGTAACTAATAGGCTTAAAATTTTCGAAAAATCAGGGTTTAAATCCTTAAAAATACACAATGTTCTATAATTACTGGTTAGAAAATGTCATATTTTTAAGCAAAGGCGCGTTATATAGTATAAAAGGAAGAAAAAGATGAGTGTAGGCGGTTCACCAAATTTAACAGGATTACAAAGGATAGCTCCACCTCCAGCAAAGGTAACTCAGGCTAACCAAAGTAATCAATCAAACCAATCAGCAAGACAAGCTGCATTAGGCCAAGCAAATGCGCCGGCCAATTCTGCCCCACCTGCGCAAGCTGCTTCAACTGCAGTAAGTCTGCCTGGTGCACCAGCAGCAATTTCAACTGGTGGTACAACAACTCCAGGTCCAGCAGTACGAACAGCTGCACCAGCTCCACAAGCAGCTTCTCAGGTTGCATCAGCAGTAGCAAATGCATTTAGTGCAAATTTTATGGCAGCAACAGGAGCAGTAGCAGCAATGTCTGGTGGTAAAAAAGCTTCAGATGTTACAGGTGATAAAAGTGAAGGTCAGGGAGATGTTGGTTTAGAAACTGAATCAGAGTTACAGCCAGACGCACTACAGGAGTCAGGTACAGAACAAGCTGCTGATATAGGTGCAGCTACCCAAACAGGTGGACCTGCGACTTAAAAGAATTATAAGAAGTTAAAAGTACTATTAAATGAAGAAAAGTAATATAAGGAAGATCCTTTCTCTTCTAAAAGAACAATATCCAAAAGTAAAGTGTGCTTTAAGCTATAAAAACCCTCTTGAACTTTTAATCGCAACAATTCTTTCAGCTCAGTGTACGGATAAGAGGGTGAATATTGTCACTGAAAAACTCTTTAAAAAGTATAAAAATATAAAGGATTATGCTTGTGCTAACTTGCAAGAGTTTGAAAAGGATATTTACTCTACAGGTTTTTACAGGAATAAAGCTAAAAATATAATTTCTACATGTCAGATCATTGATAAAAAATATAAAGGCAAGGTACCAAAAGACTTTAATAAGCTTTTAGAACTGCCAGGGGTTGCTAGAAAAACTGCTAACTGTGTAATGGGCAACGCTTTTAATATACCTTCTGGGGTGGTGGTGGACACGCATGTATCGAGAATTACCCAAAGGCTTGGACTTACTAAAAATTCTGATCCAAATAAAATAGAACAGGATTTAATTAAAATTATCCCTAAAGATGAATGGATTATGTTTAGTCATAGGTTGATCTGGCATGGTAGGAAAATTTGTGATGCAAGAAGACCTAAATGTGAAATTTGTAATTTAAACAAATTATGTCCATCAGCTGCTAAGTATTAAATTTTTCCAGTAATTTGGGTGCAAACTCTTCAAGAGCAATTTTTGTAAGTTCTTCTGGAGAAAAGATCTCCAGGCGCTTTGATCTTTTTGGTATTTTTAACATTTCAGAATAGTAGTCAAAAAAATTAGATTTTTGATTTGTAATCTTTTCCTTTAAGCAATATATTGCTTGAGATAAATTATGTAATTGTTGATTTGTTAATTTTTTTAAATCATATTTCTTAGCCCATTCCTCCCTTTTATTATGAAGGAGCGTAATACTCCGTGGCTTGCCACGAGAGATATAAGCGACGAATAACAAACCGACTTTTCCGACGACTGGTGACGAAGTCATTAACTTCGCGAAATACCCTGCGGGCTTGCCCCAGGGATAGCGAAACTTCGCGAAATACCCTGCGGGCTTGCCCCAGGGATAGCGAAGTTAAAAAGAAGTCGGTTTATTAATTTCAAGCTTTTCAAAGTTTTCAAGGTTTGACAAATTATCGGTATTTAAAAAGTTTCTAAGTGTTTGTTCTTTTGGGTTTGCTTCTTTGTGAAATCCAAAGCAAACATTTTCTCTTAACTTATAATTTATACTTACGTTTCCTGTAGAATCGTTTATCATAAACTCGCTTGATAGGGGAAATATTCTACAGGCAAAAGGCCTGTCTATGTAAACCTGACAAGAGCCATCTTCTGAGAGGTTTGGACACCAGCCGTTTTCTCTCCACTTTATAAATGCTTTTGGAAGATTTGTTTTCTCATCAATTTTTATATCGATCAGGTTAATTATATTTAAGTCAATTCTTTTGCTTAGCAGCTTATAAACATCATAAACAGACAGTTGTAAAAGCCCTACATTTTCTTTTATGCAACAAGTGCCCCAGCATTCTTTTGCGCAGGTAAAATTAAAACTCTCATCTTCTTTAATAAGTGTTTCTTTTACCTGCTTATTTAAGTACTGATTTAAGTTGTTTGGCATTTAAAAATAAAGGTTAGATAAGATTTAATTCTTCAAGTTTTTCTAGAACTTCGTCAGCATGGTTTGGGCAATCAACCTTATTGAAAACACATGCGATTTTTTGTTCCGGATTAATAATAAAAGTAGTTCTGACGGTGCCCATGACTTTTTTCCCATACATGTTTTTTTCCTGCCAGACTCCATAAGCTTCTTGTACTTTCTTGTCAGTGTCAGAAACCAATGTAAATGGTAAATCATACTTTTCAATAAAGCCAGAATGCGATTTTTGGCTGTCTTTGCTTACGCCTAAGATAACAACACTTTTCTTTTTAAAACTGGAATAACGATCTCTCAAACTGCAAGCTTCCTTAGTACAACCGGGTGTGTTGTCTTTTGGATAAAAATAAAGAACTATGGTTTTTCCTTTAAATCCTTTTAAGGAAATCTTTTTACTGTCCTGATCTAAAGCTTCAAAATCAGCAGCTCTATCTCCGATTTGGGGCATTTTAGATTTGGTAAGAGTTTTAGACATTTTTAAAATTCTCCTTTGTAAAAAACTTTTTCTTTGTCCTTTTTGCTTTCTACTATAGTACCTATTTTATAACTTTTGTAATTTAATTTTTGTATTTCATTAATTGTCGACTGCTCATACTGTTTGTCAGTTACTAAAATCATGCCTATACCATTATTAAAGGTTCTTAGCATTTCATCTCTTTCAATATTTCCCAGCTCTTGAATGATTTTAAATATTTTTGGCTTTTTCCAGGAAGTTAAATCAAATTCACATCCAATATTATTGGGAAATATCCTTGGAGTGTTTTCAGTCAGCCCTCCGCCAGTAATGTTTACGATTCCTTTTATCTCAAACTTTTCCCTAATATTTTGAATAAGTTTTGTATAAATAAATGTTGGTGCTAAAAGTAGTTTGCCGATTGGTTTATCTAAATCTTTGTGTTTAAAACTAACATCCCACTTTGCAACTTCAAATAATACTTTTTGTGCAAGACTATAACCATTACTGTGAAGCCCAGAACTTTGAATCCCTATTAAGGAATCACCTGCTTTAATTTTTGAACCATCAATGATTTTACTTCTTTCAACAATACCAACAGCAAAGCCAGCCAGATCATACTCACCGTTTTTATAAAAACCAGGAAGCTCAGCTGTTTCTCCACCAAGCAACGTACAGTTAGACTGTAAGCATCCATCTGCTATTCCTTTTATTACTTCTTTTGCCTGATCTGGAGAAAGTTTTCCGGTAGCAAAGTAATCTAAGAAAAATAGCGGTTCAGCACCTGAACAAATAAGATCATTTACACACATTGCTACAAGATCTATTCCAATGGTTTCGTGGTCATTTAATTTAAAAGCCAATTTAAGTTTTGTGCCGACCCCGTCAGTACATGCAACCAGTACAGGGTCTTTATAGCCTGTCGGCAATTTAAAAAGTCCATTAAATCCACCTATTCCTGAGATAACTTCGCTTCTGTATGTCTTTTTTGCAAGAGGTTTTATATATTCAACAGTTTTGTTTCCTGCTTCTATATCAACCCCAGAATCTTTATATGTAAGTTTTGATGACATCATTTAAAATGATACATTATGATCCCCAATTATTTTTTATCCTTGTTAATTTGGATAATTATAGGATACTTATCAGGCTCAATTCCTACAGGTTATTGGCTTGGCAAGTTAAAAGGTATAGACCTCACGCAGATTGGCAGTGGGAGCACTGGTGCTACAAATGTTTTAAGAAATGTTGGCAAAGTTGAAGCTTTAATGACTTTAATCTTTGATGCTGTAAAAGGATTTTTACCGGTTTACTTTGCAATAAGATTTCAGGGTAGCAGCTCAATCGTTGTTTTTGTGGGAGTAGCTTGTATTCTGGGGCATAGCAAATCAATTTTTTTAAAGTTTAAAGGTGGAAAATCATCTGCAACAGGTCTTGGAATTTTAATTGCACTTAGCTGGCAGGCTGCAGTAATTACTTTTATGCTTTGGACAATTATAGTTTTGACATCAAGATATTCTTCTCTAGGATCGATTATTTCAATACCACTTACACCGGTATGGCTTTATTTATTTCATAAACCGGTAGCTTACATTTTATTTGTAGTGTTTGCTGCAGTTTATATTGTTCTAATCAGGCATAGAGAAAATATACAGCGATTGCTCAAAGGAAATGAGCCGAAGATAGGGGAAGGAAATTAAGAATTAAGAATTAAGAATTAAGAATTAAGAATTAAGAATTAAAAATTAATTCTTATACTTTGGACTTACTAACAGCAAGTTCTTTGCAAATTAAATCTCCCATTTCTCTTGTGCCTATTAGTTTAGTCGGGGAAACTCCGTCCCTACTTTCTTGGTGAATATCTTTGGTTCTATACCCTTGACTTAAAATATTTTTTACTGAGTTAAGAATTAAATTGTAAACTTTTTCATCGCTAAAACTGTACTTAAACATCATTGCTGCGGAAAGTAGCATTGCTATTGGATTGGCTAGATTTTTTCCTGCAATATCTGGTGCACTGCCGTGAACTGGTTCATAAATAGCTGGATGTGCACCATCGCCCATAGATGCACTTGGTAGCATGCCAATACTTCCAGTTAACATTGCTCCTTCATCGGATAAAATATCTCCAAATAAATTTTCAGCCAGAATTACATCAAATTGTTTTGGATTTTTAATCAACTGCATAGCTGCATTGTCTACTAACATATGTTCGAGATTAACATCCTTATAATCTTTAGAAACTTGAGTTACTGTCTCTCTCCAGAGTTGAGAGACATCTAAAACATTTGCTTTATCGATCGAAGTGACTTTCTTCTTTCTTTTTCTTGCAATTTCAAAAGCAACTTTTGCAATTCTTTTAATTTCTGACTCTGAATAAACCATAGTGTTAAAGCCAACTTTTTCCCCATGTTTAACTTCTATACCTTTTGGGTTACCAAAATAAAGTCCACCGGTAAGCTCGCGAACTACTATTAGATCTGTGCTAGCTAAAACATCTTTTTTAATAGTAGAACTGTCAAGTAACGGATCAAAAACCATTACAGGTCTAAGATTTGCAAAGGCAGAAAGACCTGCTCTAAGCCCAAGGAGTCCTGTTTCAGGGCGCTTTTCACGTGGTAAGTTATCATACTTAGGTCCACCAATTGCAGCAAGTAAAACAGCATCAGAATTTTTACAAGTGTTTAGTGTATCCTCAGGAAGTGGAATCCCATATTTATCGATAGCAATTCCACCAAAATCTTTTTTTGTAATTTCAAATTTGTAGTTAAACTGCCCTTCAATTACTTTAAGTAATTTTTCTGCTTCTAAAGAAACTTCAGGACCTATTCCATCCCCGCTTAATAGAGTTATTTTTTTAGTCTGCATATAATTAATTTAAGCATAAATTAATTGTTTTGAGTGTGTTGAAAATCGGTGAAACCTATATTCTCGATTTGTGTCTATTTTGGAACAGTTATTGTATTTTTGGTGAGAACTTTGAAAGGACATCTATAGCTGTTTCAGCTTGATAAGTAATGGCACCATCAGCACCGTCAATTATTAATCTTTTTATTTCAACTATTTCTTCTTCTGGAGATTCTTTCCAAGTCCAAGGATATGTTTTTAATCCTTCACTATGTATGTTTTCTATTGCTTTTTTTGTAGCTTGATCAAGGCAAGGATTCATAATATCAAAACCATAGTCTTTTTTTAGTTGTTTTATTTTTTGCAAATCATTTGCTTCTCCTTGGTATATGTTATGAGCAGTAGTGATTTTATTATTTAATTTCTTTACCTCATCCAGTGCTTCTACTACAAAGCATAAGACACATGTTTGCTCAATTAATCCTTTAGTTGTTATAAATTCAACTACTTCTTTAACCATTTCTTTTAAATACTTATTGTCTTGTGGCAGTTTATCATTTAAAAACTTTAATTCAATGAATAGCTTTGTACCTTTTGGGATAAGAATTTCCTCAAGCAATGGAATCCTGGCATGTTCAATTTTACTTGTAAGCTGGCTTCCTTTTTTCTGTAAGGCTTCTTTTAAGCCGTTAATATTTATCTGTGCTTTTTGAAGTTCATCATAAGTATATTCACTGACTAGGTTTTGTTTACTTTCACCCGGGATGAAAAATACTCGTCCGGTAAAGTCATCATGATGGACTAGCTTTTTAAGATCTTTGGACAAGATTACATCAAGTTCAATTCTATGCGCACCAAGATCTAAAGCAGACTGAAAAGATTGAATGGTGTTTTCTATGTTAATTGAATTAAGTGGATTTCCAGGATTACCACGGTGACCAATAATTTCAAATTTACTTGAAATATTGTGTGATATTTTCATGGATTTTTATGGTTTTTGATTGACTGTTACTCTTCTGGTATCAATTTTTTTTCTTAACTCGTCAAGTTCTTTTGATAGGTCTTTTGAAGATTGAATATTTTGTAAAGTCGAATTATTTTTCTTGAAAACATTTAAATCATTTAGCTCTACAGAATAAGTTTTTACTTGTGATGGTGGTGTAGATGGCTCTGGTTTAGATTCTGGTGCTGGCTGATTTTGAGCTTGTGGTTCTGTCTTTTCACTATCTTTATTCTTAGCGATTTCTTCACCGGGTACTATGCTTTCTTGAAGATTGAGGACTGGGGGTTGGGAGCTAGATGCTTCTTGTTTTTGTTTTCTTTCCAGTATTACCAGTTTAAGTTTATTAAATTTTTCTTTTAGGACTTTTGTTGGCTCAGATTTTAATTTCTGATTCAGTTTTTCTCCTATCCTTTTAATTTTTTCTTTGTCAAGTTTTATTAGTGGTACATTTGCTGCTTTTTTAATTTGTTCTGTGGTGTTTTGATTTTGAGCAGGTAGTGGTTCTAAAACTTTAGGCTTATTTTGTTCTGCTATGTTTCCAGATTCTTCTACTGGTATGTTTTGCTTAATGTGTGAATTAATAAGGTCTTTTTGAGCCTGGTTTAGTAATGGGGCATCACTGTATCGATTAAATACCTTTGACAGAGAAAATTTCGGAAGCTTAAATCTCTTCTCCTCTTTCATTACTTCAGTATCTGTGCTGTTTTGTATTGCTATCTCTTCATTTTTTTTCTGCTTAATTTCTTCTGCAATTATGTTATTGGTTTTGTCTTCAAGTTTTTTAGCTTCTTCTATTATTGTTGATTTTGTTATGGTAGGGTACTTTTCTAGACGTAGAGTTGTATTTGGATCTTCATTATTAACTGTTTGATCTGTTGGAGTGGCTGAGTCAGGCTTTTCTGCTACAGGCAGATCTGCCTTAGGTGGGAAATCTGTTCCTACAACTGCTTCGGGTTCTGGTTCAGAGGCCAGGGTTTGTTCCTGTGGTTGCTCTTTTTGGGGAGACAATTTATTTGTATAAATAACGATATCAGCTTTTGATTTCTTCTCAGAAATAAACAATTTAAGAATATTATTTTTATCAACTGCATTTGAATTAGACAGAAGAGAGTTTTTTACAAGCTCGTAAAGTATTTGATCCTTGATTTCATTTTTTGCATCGTCAATAGTTGCATTGTTTTCGCTTAAAAAGGCTGTAAATCCTTCTTCGCCACCTTGTTTTTCTTTAATCAGGTTTAGTCTTCTTATGATTTCTCCTTCAGAGACTTTCAGGTTTCTTGATTTTGCTTCCTGTAAGATCAGGATTTCATTGATCATTCTTTCAACAACTTTTTCATTCATGTGTTTCTTGAAATATTTTTCTAATAGCATATTTTCTTCTAATTTTTGTTTTATGTCAGAGACTAGTAAGCTGTTTTCTTTTGCCTTGTTCTCTAGATTTTCTAAACTGCCTATACTTGTAATTAATTCCTGCCAGGCTTTGTCAAGTTCTTCATTGCTTATGATTAAGCCTTCTTTATTTATTTCTTTTAATTGCTCCTCTCTTTTTAAAGCTGATTTTGGGTTTTTGACGGATGGGGAAAAGAGGTCAAAATTTAAATCCTGATGAAACTTCTTTTTTTGTGCTTTAAGCAGGCGATTAAATTCACTTAAATAAAGATTTTCACTGTTTACTTTGCCAACAATTTCATCATTAGATTCTGCGAAAGAATTATAATCCGGTATAAAAATCAGAAATAATATAAGCAAAAAAAGTATAAGCAAATTAGTTTTCATATTTTTCTCCGTTAAGTTATAGATATTATATTTTAAAACAACTTTGCCTAAATAAAGTTAAGGTTGGCTTTTATGCTATTTTCTCATTTAAGCTGAGCGATTTTAGGTTTTGAAGAAGTTCAAATAGAATCTCAAGTTGCTGGCTGGAATCTAACCCAGTGGTTTTTACAAGAAGGTAGGAAATATCACTGCTTCCCCTAGCACCTCCTTTGAATGCAACTCTAGTAGCTAAGTTTTTAGGCAGTTTGCTTTGTATGCTGAGCCACCTTTGAAGTCTTAAGTTAGCTTCGATTTTTATGTTTGATGATATCCCCTCTGATTTAAGATATTTAATTCCGATTTGATTTGCCAGAATTCTAAGTTCAACAATTTTAATTAGGTTTTTTACTTCTTGTGGGTAATCCCCAAAACGATCTTTCCACTCTGAACTTAAATATTCAAGCTCTTTATGGGATCTGACGTTTGCCAGGCGTTTATATTCAATTACTTTTTGCTGCTCATCTTCAATATATACATTTGGTATGTAGGCATTGATATTTAAATCGACTAGAGATTCGAGCTCAGGATCACTTACTTCTAATCCTCTTAATTTGTCTACTGCTTCATTTAACAGTTCACAATAAAAATCAAATCCAACAGAAATCATGTGTCCGTGTTGTTCTGCGCCAAGTATATTTCCAACGCCTCTAATCTCCATATCTCTAAGTGCAATTTGATATCCCGAGCCTAGGCTTGAAAATTCTTTAATTGCCTGTAGTCTGTTCTTTGCTGTTTCTGTTAAAATTTTTTCAGTTTCGTAGAGACAGTAAGCATATGCCTGAACTTCGGATCTGCCAACTCTGCCTCTTAACTGATAAAGTTGAGCTAGTCCCATTTGATCTGAATTATCAATAACTATGGTGTTTACATTTGGAATATCTATTCCTGATTCGATTATTGTAGTGCAGACAAGAACGCTATATTTTTTTTGTAAAAAATCAAACATAACATTTTCAAGTTCTTTGTCCTGCATCTGCCCGTGTGCAATTGCAATTTTAGCTTCAGGTACAAGTTCTTTAATATATGATGCTGTTTTGTGAATAGTTTCTACTCTATTGTGTACAAAATAAACTTGTCCGCCTCTTTCAAGTTCATGCAAAATAGCAGTTTTTGTAATAGTTGGTTTAAAATCACCTACGAAAGTTTTAATGGGTAATCGATTTACAGGAGGCGTGTTTATTAACGACATGTCCCTTGCACCAGAAAGTGCCATGTGCAGGGTGCGGGGAATTGGAGTAGCACTTAAAGTTATTACATCTACACTTACTCTTAACTGTTTTAATTTTTCTTTATGCCCAACTCCAAACCTTTGTTCTTCATCGATTATTACAAGTCCAAGGTCTTTGAACTTAACATCGTTTTGCAGGAGCCTGTGAGTACCAATTACAACATCAACTTCACCAAGTGCTAATTTCCCAATTGTTTTTTTTTGTTCGGCTGGGCTCACAAATCTGCTCAATAAGCCGATTTTAACTGGATAAGGTGCCAGTCTTTCAGAAATTACATTGTAGTGCTGCTGAGCAAGAATAGTAGTAGGGACAAGCACTGCAACTTGTTTATTAGATAAGACAGCTTTGAATATTGCTCTAAGTGCAACCTCTGTTTTGCCAAACCCAACATCACCACAGATTAATCTGTCAGTAGGTTTTGTAGATTCCATGTCAGCTTTCACATCACAGATTGCCTGCCATTGATCAGGTGTTTCAGTATATGGAAAAGCCTCTTCCATTTCTAGCTGCCAGTGTGAATCAGGGTTAAATGCTAAGCCTTCAAGTTTAGATCTGGCTGTGTAAAGATTTAACAAGTCTTCTGCAATTTTTTTAACTGCCTTTTTAACTTTTTTCTTAGTAAGTTCCCAGTCAGTGCCACCTAACCTGGAAAGTTTTGGCAATACATCGGCTGAGCCACGGTATCTGTATAAAAGATTTATTTGTTCTACGGGTAAATAAAGTTTTCCATCGGCAGCATATTCAATCATTAAATATTCACGTTCAATATTATCGATGGACATTTTTGCAAGTCCACGATATTTCCCAATGCCATGTTTTAGATGAACAACAAAATCATTTGGTTTTAGGTCTTCTATATTTGAGTAATAATCATACCGGTCTGATTTGGGAGTTTTCTTTAAAGTGTTTAATTTTCGTTTTGTGCCAAATATTTCCTGGTCAGTTAGGACAATGATATTTGCAAAATCCATCGTAAAGCCATTTATTGTTCCCTCTTTACTTATAAATATTTGATTATTTTTATAGTCTTCGTCTTTTAATCCCTCAGTATAAACACTGTTTATATTCCATTCTCTTAGTATGCCTTTTACTCTCTGTGGCTGGTCACTAAAAATTATTATTTTGTTTTTTAGTGAAAGCCAGTCTTTTACTTTTTCTGTAAACTGTTCTATTTGATTATGGAATCTGAGAGCAGGGTTAAATTGAAGGCTTATGGAGTGAGAGTTTGAGTCGCTAGAAAGCTCAAACCTCTCTATGAAAGCCCTGGAAAAATTTTTCAGATTTTTTAAGACAAGCCCTGGATCTACTAATAGAAAATCTGGCAAAGGAATTATTTTGTTGCTTTTTTCCAATTCACCTTTTATCTCTACATTTCTTCTATGCCATGATTCAAGTAAAATTGAATTTGCTTCCCAGTCGTCAGTGATTACCAGTGTTTTAGTATCTAGATAGTCAAATAAAGACGAAGCTTTTTGATTAACTAGCTGTGAGTAATATTCTAGGGACTCACAGTAAGTGCTGGCTTCTAATAGCTCTGTCTCGTGTTTTATTAATTCGTTTAAAGAACCATCATCCTTATGAAGTTTTTTAACTTTATTTAAAAGATCACTTATATCAGGGTCGATGACATAATACCTGGGTGTAATAGTAATATTGCTTATATTTTCTTGTGATCTTTGAGTGGATATTGAGTAAGTTCTAATTGATTCAATTTCATCTCCAAAAAACTCTATCCGGCTGGGCTCGCCAATTAATGGAAAAATATCAAAGATATCACCTCTTATACTAAACTCTCCGCGGCTTGTTACTGTTGGAGTTTTTTTATAACCTAAAGCAGTTAGTTTTCTTGCAAGCTCTAAGGGTTCTACCTTAGTGTCATGGTTAATTTCAAATAAATATTTTAGTAAGTCTTCTTTATTCCATATTTTTTCAAGCAAATATTTTGCAGTACTTATAATTAAGCAG
The DNA here is from genome assembly GCA_016201905.1 of Candidatus Melainabacteria bacterium. GTDB lineage: Bacteria > Cyanobacteriota > Vampirovibrionia > 2-02-FULL-35-15 > 2-02-FULL-35-15 > JACQBQ01. The sequence continues at coordinate 18,329 of JACQBQ010000018.1, forward strand.
GGTTCATTTTTTTGTATTAGATGAAGAATTGTTTTTGTTTGGTGTGATATTACTTCTGTATCACTTGAAATCTGGTCATATGCTGAAACCTCTTGTCCGCAAAAATAAAAAACAGATTTAGATGCTTTGCCTGAAACTAAATTTAAAATCTCGCTATATAGACTTATGGCAGAGTTTGTATCATTTGCAAGGAACAATATTGTCCTGTTTGTTGAATGGATTAAGGATGTAAGGAAAAAACTTTTTGCTGAATCAGTCAAGCCATGGAAATAAACCTCTTCAAGATTAAGTCCTTTAAGTTTAGGAATAACGGTTCGTCCAATAGTGCTTTCAAGAAATTCGTCAATTAATTTTTCAATGATCATTTAAATTTTATACCCAGGTGAATAGTAGTCTTTAACAGGGTTTTCTTAAGGAAAACTATTCATTCTAGCATTTTGCTATCTAGGTCTGCAAGGAATTTAAGGATATTCAAATGAGCCCATTTATCCGACTGACGAGCCAAAGCGGTCTACGACCCGAAGGGTTGTCGTCTTTGGCGAGGCAGGCGTCAGATAAATGGGCGAATGTGGCTCCTCAAAACTTTATCTATCCTTGCTAAATTATGCTTTTACAGAGCCCTTTTCGCTGCATCTCTAATAGCGCAGTATAGGTCGGCAAAATAAAAAGTGTTTCATCTTGAGATATTGATTTTGAAGCATTGGTTATTGTAGAGGTTATATTTTCATTTACTTTAATTTGACTGCTGTTTATGTCTGCATATTTTAGCCTTAAAGCCATATCTAGTGCTCTTTTGCCAGAGATGTAAATTTCTTTTTTATGGCTAGATAGAATATCAAACTGTGCATCCCAAAGCCATGAAACATCTCTTCCATCAGCAAAATCATCATTTATAGCAATTAAAAATCTGGCATTTGGTATTTGAGTAAGTGTTTTAAGGACTTCTGTCGTACCAGTGGGATTCTTTATAAGATAAATCCAAGCAGGTCTGTTTTTTAAATCAATTTTTTCACCGCGTCCAAAAATCGTAGAATATGATTGAAGTCCTTTTTGGACTTGAACATTAGTAGTATTTGAAACTGTTTTTGCAATTGTAATAGCGCAGAGTGCATTATATAGATTAAACACTCCGATTAATGAAATAAAAAAGTTATTTTTATGACCATCAAAAGTAATATCAAAATATGTACTTAAGCTGTCTGTTTTAAAAAGTGAAACTAAAAAATTTACCTCCGGTCTTTTTAAACCACAGCCGGAGCATTTATAATCTCCAAGATGTGCCAAGAACTTATTTGAAAAAATAAGACTGGAGCCACATTTTGGACAGGTTGTTATTTCTTCAGGGTTTTCCTGCCATAAATTATTTCCATTTGACTCATTATTGAAAGCCCCTTTAGCAGCATTTGTGCTGAAGCCATAAAAAATCTTTTTATTCTCTGAATCTATAAATGCAGCTCTTACATCATCAGCATTTAAAACAAGAGTTGTGTTCTTATTGTTGCTTATTCCTTTTTTAATTAAATTGACAGTCGTGTCTAGTTCGCCAAAACGATCTAATTGATCCCTGAAAAAGTTTGTTACTGCAATTAAATCTGGCTTTATTTGTGAAGTAAGAAGAGGCAGTGTAGCTTCGTCTACCTCTAGGATAATATAGTCATATTTTAAATGACCAAAAATATTGGAGCCAGAGCATAGAGCTGTAATAATTCCTGAAAGAAGATTAGCCCCGGATTTATTATAAATAACTTTTTTACCTGAAGCTTTTAAAATATTTGCCAGTATCCCTGTTGTAGTGCTTTTTCCATTTGTACCAGTTATTAAAATTATTTTGGATTTTTCATTGAGCTTAAAATCCTGTATAAGATCCTTTTTTATAAAAAGTGCAATTTTCCCTGGAAAGTTAGATGCCTGACCGAGATGAAATACTGAAATCATGAAACTTAATAGTTTTGTGATCCAGAGAGAAAATAAAAAAAATATTTTGTTCATCTCAGCTCTGCTTTTTTTACCCTGGTGGCCATTTATGAAATCTACCACCTAGTACATGTACATGAAGGTGATAAACAGTTTGTCCACCATTATCACCAGTATTGATTACTGTTCTAAAACCATCTTTTAGTCCTTCTTGTTTTGCAACTTCTTTTGCAGTATGCAAAAGTTTCCCAAGTAATTCTTTATCTTCTACTTCCCACAAGTTTTTATAATGTTTTTTTGGTATTACAAGTAAATGTGTGGGGCTTACTGGTTTTATGTCATTAAAGGCAAGGAAGTCTTCGTTTTCAAATATGATTTTTGTTTGAAGTTCTTTATTTGCAACCTTGCAAAAAATGCAATCTGTAGATGACATATTCATAAGTAAAGTATAATCTACTTGTGTTTAAAGTTAAAGTAATGAAGGAATAAATCAATTTAATTAAATGGCTGATAATAAAATACTAGGTAATATAATTGAAAAGATAAAAAGCTCTAAAAAAAGCCTGGTTCTTGCACATCAAAATCCTGATGGTGATACTTTAGGTTCAATGCTTGCATTGGGGAGCTTACTTAAACAAACAGGACATTTAGTAGACCATGTGATTTCAGATCCTGTTCCAGAAGTCTATAGATTCCTTCCGTTTACTGAACTGGTAAAAACACCTGCCAATGAGGGATTACAGAATGATTATGATCTAGCTTTTAGTCTGGATTGTGGCTCAGCTGAAAGGTTGGGCACTGCACAAAAGCTCTGGGCGGGTGCTAAAACTACTATAAACATTGATCATCACATTTCAAATGAAAAGTTTGCAACAATAAACTGGATTGAAGCACAGGCTACAAGTACTGGACAGCTTATTTATTGGCTTGCAAAGGCTATCGAAATAAAAATCACAAAAGAAGTTGCTACATTGTTATATACTACTTTGCTGACAGACACAGGCTGCTTTTCAAATTCAAATACTAATGCAGAAGCTCTATCGTGGGGTGCTGAGTTGATTTCTCTTGGTGCTGAGCATAGACAAGTATATAGAAAAGTATTTTTGGAAAGACCGTTTAGGTCTGTTAAGGCATTTGGTGCAGCATTGGATAATTTGAGTTTAATGGAAGATGGAAAATTGATCTGGACTTATGTCGATAAAAATATTATGAAAAGTCTTTCAGCTACTGGTGAAGATACTGAAGATATAGCTGATCACATGATGAGAACTAAAGGAGTGCAGGTTGGAGTATTTCTTCGGGAAGATGACAGCGAAACGAAAGTCAGCCTTAGATCAAACGACCAGAATTTTGATGTAAGCAAAATTGCAGTATCAATGGGTGGCGGCGGTCATAAAGTAGCTGCAGGGATTAATATAAAGTCTCCTTTATCTGTAGTAAAAGATTTAATACTTAATAAAGTTATTGATGAACTTAGGAAATGTGATGTTAAAGGAAATTAGAGAAAAAAGAGAAAAAAAAATATCAATCATAATTGCAGCAGCAGGTGGCTCTACTCGTTTTGGATCAAATAAATCTAAGCCAAAGCAATTTATGCATTTAAATGGAAAATCGCTGTTATTGTATTCACTTGAAAAATTCTCTTTGGTTAAAAATATTACAGAAATAATTATTATTACAAGTGATGTTAGTGCTACAAATGAACTTTTAGGCAAAAAAGATTTTTTTAATGGACCAAATCTAAAAGTAATTCTTGGAGGTGAGTTGAGACAAGATTCTGTATATAATGGATTTTGTAATTTAACCCCAGGTGCTGACTTGGTAATAATTCATGATGTTGCAAGGCCTTTGTTTGATATTAAAGATGTTGAAAAGTGTATAGAGAAAGCATATTCAAACAAAGCTTTAGTGCTAGCTGTTCCTGTCGTTGATACTATAAAAAGAGCGAGATCTCATCAAGACGAATTATTGGTAGAAGATACCTTAAATAGAGAAAATCTTTATGTAATTCAAACACCACAAGTGTTTGATTATAATTTGCTGGACAAAGCATACAAAATGTATAAAGGATCGAATTCTAAAAGTTTAAATCAGGACTATTCCTTATTTACTGATGAGGCAAGGATGGTAGAACTTTTAGGAGAACCTGTTAATCTAGTTATAGGAACAAGAAAAAATATAAAAATCACATATGAAGAAGATTTAGAAATTGCCTCTGCAATTTTAAATGAGAAAAGTGAAATACAATGTCTGAAATAATAAAAGTTAAAGTACCTGCCTCTACTTCTAATCTGGGACCGGGTTTTGATACCTTGTCATTAGCTTTGGATTTATATAATGAGTTTACTTTTAAAGTAACCAAAGATGGATTAAAAATAAACCAGCACAATTCAAATAAGCTCCCTGAAGACAGTACAAACCTTGTTTACAAATCATTTTGTGAGCCATTCAAGAAACTAAAAAAAACACCTCCTGGCATTGAATTGGATATTAACTGTCAGATTCCTCTTGCAGCTGGTTTGGGATCCAGTGCTAGTGCTGTAGTTAGCGGAATACTTGCAGCAAATACAATACTTAATAATGCTTTAAAAAAAGATGAGATTTTAAGCTTAGCAACAAAACTAGAAGGGCACCCTGACAACTGTGCCAGTGCAATTTTTGGTGGTCTTACAATTTCTGTTTCTTTTGATGAAAAAGTTTATGTAAGTCAGTTCCCATGGCCAAAGGAATTATTAATTATAATTGTAATTCCGGATTTTGAACTACCAACAAGAATTTCAAGAGAACTTTTACCTGCAAAGGTTTCTTATGGTGATGCTACATTTAATGTAAGTCGAACAGCTTTTTTGCTTTCAAGCTTGTTAAGTAAGGACTGGAATGCTTTGTGTATAGGATTTCAGGATAGATTACATCAGCCGTTTAGAAAAGATCTTGTTCCAGGTATGGAAGCTGTCTTAAAAGAAGCTATTAATAAAGGAGCATTTGGTGCTACTTTATCTGGTGCTGGACCGACTTTAGCTGCATTTGTAAATGATAAAAACAAAGCAGAAGAAATTGGAAAATCTATGACTGAAAAATGGCAGGAATTTAAAGTCAAAAGCAACTATAAAGTATTAAATGCTTCAATTGACGGTGCTAAAACTGAAACTTTAGTAATGAATTAAAAATGTTTGTCTTTTAAAGTCTATGTATACATCCTGCTACTGCAATTCCAAGTACTGCTCCTACAAAAACTTCTATAGGTGTATGTCCTAAAAGCTCTCTAAATTTTTGTGAACTTAAATGAGGATGTTCTGAAAATATTTCAGCAACGATTTGGTTTAGTACTGATGCCTGCCTACCTACAGCACGTCGTAATCCAGCTGCATCATACATTACTACAAGAGCAATAGTTAGAGCAACTGCAAATTCAGATGAATTAAACCCAGTGATCATTCCTGTGCTTGTTGCCATTGCCATCATAAATGCACTGTGACTTGAGGGCATACCGCCGGTTTGAAAAAGCCTTTTAAAATTTATTTGCTTGTTTACTAAAATAAAAACAATAAATTTGTAAAACTGTGCAATAAAGTTAGCACTGATTGCAGATAAAACAATTTCAATACTGTTTGTTAAATGCATGTGTGGCATAAAAACTAGCTAATCCTGTTAAGTATGTAATCTGCTAAAGAGTATAAAACTGGAGATTCAATCGGAATTCTTTTTAATTCAGACTTTGCATCTAGAACCAGATCTTGTGCCATTTTTTTTGAACTTTCTATACCTATAACGAATGGATATGTTGATTTATTTTGTTTTTCATCTTTACCTGACGTTTTACCTAATGTTTTTGTGTCGCTAGTGACATCTAAAATGTCATCTATTATTTGAAATGCAACTCCAATCTTTAATCCGAAGCTTTCAATATGGCTAAGTGCTTTTTTTATGTCTGGATTGTTAGCTTCATATTTATTTGCAATGCTTGCACCGCACATTACAGATGCTTTTATTAATTCAGCAGTTTTAAGGGTAGCTATGTTTTCTATTGTTTTTAAATTGTTTTTTTCCTTTATCGGTAAGAGATCTAATATCTGCCCTGGAACTAAACCAAGAGTAAATGCTCTAGATAGAAATTTAACTATTTCATTTTTTTGCTCTTTAGAGATCTTTTTAGTATTTTCTGCAACTAACTGAAAAGCTAGGCTTAGCATTGCATCACCAGCTAAAATCGCAGTAGCTTCACCAAAAGCTTTGTGATTGGATGGTTTTCCTCGTCTGAAGTCATCATTATCCATACTTGGCAGATCATCATGTATTAAGCTCATGGCATGTATTAATTCTATTGAACATGCAACTGTTTTGCAGTCATAATCAATATCTTCACAGGATAATTTGTTTTCAATAATTGATTCGTAAGTTGCTAAGCACAATATTCCTCTAACTCTTTTGCCTCCATTAAAAAGAGAATACTTGACGGGATCCCAGAGCTCTTTTGGGTTTGTGTATTTATTATCATCAAGCAAAGTTTTAAAATGACGGTCTATTAAATCTCTTTGCACTCTTAAATAGTTTTCAATATTGATATTAAATTCTGCTTTTGTTGGCATATAAGTATTTTAGCAAAGTAAAAAAACTGTATTATTATGTTATTATGTTTAAGATGAATACTGCGACAGAACAAATTCTAGACATAAATAAGATTAGAGAAATCATTCCACATAGATACCCATTTTTGCTTATTGACAGAATCACACATATGGAGCCAGGCTTAAAGGCAAAGGGTTATAAAAATATAACTTCAAATGAACCTTTTTTCCAAGGACATTTTCCTGGAAATCCAATTATGCCAGGGGTACTTATTGTTGAAGCGCTTGCACAATTAGGCTGTGCTGTAATGCTTCTTAAAGAAGAATATAGAAATATGATTGGGTTATTTGCTGGAATTGAAGGAGTGAGATTTAAAAAGCCTGTAGTTCCAGGAGATAGGTTAGAACTTTCGGTTGAACTTTTAAAATTAAAAGGACCCATTGGAAAATTTAAAGGTGAAGCCAGGGTTGATGATCAACTTGTAGTAGAAGGTGAAGTTATTTTTGCAATGGCTCCAAAGCCGCAGGATAGGAAGATCTAAGAGAATTAAGAATTAATATTCTATTTATTGTTTGTAGCTTCTAGATTTGCTGTTGAAATAATATTAAATAAAATCCCGCACATTGCAAGTGTAACTATCAATGAAGTTCCACCACAGCTAAAAAATGGTAACGTTACGCCTGTTACTGGCAGTAACCCAACTGCTACAGCAATGTTTACAGTGGCTTGAGTGCCGATTAAAAAAATAATTGCGCTACCCAGCATTTTCCCATATTTGTTTTCTACTTTATTTACAAGGTAAAGTCCTCTTAATATCCATGTAATAAATAAAATTAGAATAGCACTAACACCAAGAAAACCAACCTCTTCAGCAATTACTGCAAAAATGAAATCAGAGTGAGGTATTGGTAGATGTCCTTGTTTTTGTATAGAATTTCCTAAACCAACACCCCAAAAATTACCTAGTGCCAGAGCATACATTGCCTGAATCAGATTGTAACCCTTGCCCTGTGGATCTAAATATGGATCCTGCCAGTATTGGATGCGCTCGAGCTGATATGGAGTATTGTAGATTTTAAGATAACCAATGAGTCCGGTTAATAAGGAAAATAAGAATAAAATCCAAAGGGGCCATCCAAACAAAAAAGATAATTCCATAAATAATAAAAATAAAATCGTTGCAGAACCTAAATCTGGCTGCTTAAGAATTATTAAAATTAAGCCAAAAATAAATATCAGATAGTAGTAGGATTTAAATTCAAACCACTTGTATTTAGTTAGAAATCTTGTTAGTAGAAGAATAACTGTAAACTTTGCAATTTCTGCAGGTTGAAACTGTATAATACCAAGGTCTATCCATCTTTGAGAACCACCACTGACTTTTCCAAGTGGTGAAAACACAGTAACAAGCATTATAAACAGTACTGTAAAAGCAATAAGCCAGGTGGTTTTATACCAAAATTTATAATGTAATTTTTGAAATAAGAGTAATAATATAAAACCTAAGATAAAAGCTATGAGTTGTTTCAGCCCAAGACTCCAGAAACTGTTTGTAAGCCTGTTTGATTCATAAGTACTGCTTAAAAACGCAAAAATTAAACCAAGCACAGTTAGTGCTAAAGTCAGTTGAATAAAAAAAAGATCAATAGATTTAAAAAAATTAAAATCTAAAAACCAATTCTTTAAAAATCTTTCCCCTTTCCTCATAATTTTTAAACATATCAAAGCTTGCACAGGCTGGTGAAAATAAAACAATATCTGTTTTAGATTTTAATGAAAGAGCTACTGCTTCGTTTAAATCATTGACAATTGTTACTTCTTTGTAATTGTTTTTGTCCAGCTCTTGCTTGAATCTTTCTTTTGCTTCGCCAAAAAGTATTACCTCACTGATGTGTTTTTTTATAGCATTAAGCATTTCATTCAAGTTTGTTTTTTTGTCTCTACCTCCAAGAATCAATGTTATTTTCTTTCCTGTTTTTTGTCCTAATGCTTCAATGGCTTTAACTGTAGCTTCAGGATTTGTAGCCTTAGAATCATTGTAGAAATCCTTGCCTTTAAAGCTTCTTGCATATTCAAGCCTGTGTTCTACCCCCTCAAAGCTTTTTAGCCCAAGTTGTAAGTCATTGTTGTTTAAATTGATAATTTTTGATACAGCAATGCTTGCCAGTGCATTTTCTATGTTGTGAGAACCTAATATTCTCAGTTCGTTTTTATTTATAATTTGATAATTTTTATTCCCTTCTTTAACTCTCAGATATTCATCCTCTAGGTATGCAAAATGTGAGAATGGATTAATGGCAGCTTTATCTGATAATGAAGAAGAAAAATAAAACTTGTTGCTTATGGTTTTAATATTTCTTAAAAGATCATCGTTGTAATTTAAAATTGCCCATGAGTCTTTGTCTTGCTGTAAGAATAATTTTTCTTTTGTTTGAAAGTAATGATTAAAATCCCCATGCCAGTCTAAATGATCAGGTGTAATGTTTAAACATACTGCGATTTTGCAGGATAATGTCGGGCTGTAATATATCTGGAATGAGCTTATTTCTAAAACGTAGTAGTCAGGTGCATTTTTGTTTTCATTTATTATTTCAATTAAAGGCTTTCCAATGTTTCCGCAAGATACTGCCTTTTTACCAGAATTATTTATGAGGTGAGTAATTAAACTTGTTGTTGTTGTTTTACCGTTTGTGCCGGTAACTGCAATAATAGGGATTTTTGTAAAACTTTTAGCCAGTTCAATGTCAGAAATTATTTCTGTCTTTAATAAATTTATTTTTTTTACTATATCTGAATGTGGACTTATGCCCGGGCTAATTATAACGAGGTCTGCTTTATTTATAAAACCGTCTGAATTTTTTTTAAATTCTATTTCAACACCTTGTAACGTTAAATTTTGAATTTTATGCTGTAATTCAGAAGTTTGTTCTTTGCTTTCGCTAAGCAAGACTTTTTTTGCTTTATCCAATAAGAAATTAGCACTTGCAATGCCTGTTCTGCCTGCACCAAGAACCAGAACTGTTTTTTTCTTTAGATCCTCGATATTCACATGAATAAATTTATCATAGGCTGGCTATAAAAAGAATTTAAGAGCAATGTGCTAATAAAGAAGGTGAAGCAGGAGGTGTACTCAAGCGAGCGTGTGCATTGTTCGCACAAGCGAGTGAGTTGTACCCCTCCTGCAAACCCTATATCACCAGTTCATTGTAAGTCCAATTTCATTCCCTTTAGGATTCCAAGTGACTTTACTGAAGATTTCAAAGAGAAGCGGTAATCCTCTCCCACCTTCAGATAAAATATCTACATCTTTTATTTTGCTTTTGTTTTGTATAGTTGTTTGCCAATTAAAACCAGGTCCCGGGTCTTTTATAGTGCATGAAATCGCACTTTCTTTTACCCACCATGAAAGAGTTACTTTTGCATTTGAATCATTATCTGATCCTGCTTTTTTTAGCCCATGCCTGAATGAGTTATACAGAGCTTCTACTAATCCTAACTTTAAGCTAGCTTCCAGATTTTTTGGTAGCCCGTGTGAAGCAGCATCTTCCAGAATTGCTTTAATTTTTTCATTTATATAATTTTGACCATCTTCATCAAACTCTATTGTTTTTGTCTCAAGCATTTCAATTGCAACAACAAGCCTGTCATCGTCTGCTGGTGCTGCCTTGCTTACCATATTTAACTTTCTAATAATTTCTTCAGGCAATTCATTAATTGGAGAATTCTTGTGTGCTCTTAATGCTTCTATTAGCCAACTTTCTGGAATGAACTTACCGTCTAATTCCCTTTGTTCAGTTAAACCATCTGTAAAGATTACCATTCGATCAGAGGGATTTAATTTAAATTCTTTTACTACATAATTGCCAAGAGCATCATTTACTGAAAAAAGACCTAAAGGTACACCTGGGTCATCATTTAAGCGGCTTACATTTCCATCTTTTATTATGCAGGGTGATGGATGGCCTGCATTTGAACAGAGAACCTTTCCCTCTATTAGATTAAAGATACCGTACCATGCAGTTGCATAAAAATCAGAATGTTGGTTTTGTTCACAGATCGAATCGCTTAGTGCAGTTAGAAATTTTTCCGGGTGCCATGACGTCGCCTGATTTTCTAGTAGTCCTTTCATTTCTCCAATAATATATCCGGTTAATAATGAAGCTGCTGGTCCTTTTCCTGATACATCGCCAATTAATATTGCAACTACATGTGGTGCTAATTCAGATATCCAGTAGAAGTCGCCAGAGACATTGTGATGTGGATGATATGAAACTGCTATTGGAAGATTTTTATTCGTATCAGCACCTGCATTAAGCAGTACTGACTGAAGCTGTGCGGCTTGCTTAAGTTCTCTTGATAATTTGGTTTGGTATTCAGTAAGCTGACCAACCATTTCTGCCTGGTTGATTGCTACTCCAACCTGACTTGCTGCTGACTGTATAAATGAAATTTCTTCATTTGTCCAGTTTCTTGGCACATGGCATTGATGGAAACAAAGCCAGCCATATAGATTTCTCTGAAATGTTATTGGTACAGCTAAAAACGCTCTTGCATTAGTTTTATATAATTGTTCAATTTCTTTATTGTTTAATTTGACAAGTCTTGGTTCTTTATAAATGTCTGCTATTGATATACATTCTTCATCCTTTTCTGCGATTTTATTAATTATTAGAGGGTTTTCTTTGCCAGTTCCTATTAGTTCAGTTTTATTTACAGCATATTCATGTGAGATTCTTTCTCTTGTTGTTTTGTGGTCAATTATATTGATAAAGCATCTGCTAGCCTGTAAAGCTTGTCCTAGTTCTGCAACAGTTCTTTCTAAGATTACATTAATATTTAATGTGCCTCTTATTCTTGAAGTCAATCTGTTTAAAAGTTTTTCCCTGGAAGCCCATGATTTTGCTTTGTTAAAAAGTTTTGATTTCTCAACAGCAGTTGCTATTGGACCGGCTGCAGCTTGCAACAAAGACAGTTCATGTTCTGTCCAGTTTCTTTGATTTCTGCATTGGTGGAGATATACAACACCAACAAGCTCATCGTTGTATTGGACAAGAGGCACCATTAAAATTGATCTTAAATCTTCACTTAAATGTCCTGCTGTTAAACTATGTGTGATTGTGTCATTTATAATAAGTGGTTTAAATGTTTCTGTAACAGTTCTGTACAGGGCAGAAAGACTAACCTGTGAATAAGTTTCCTGTTTTCTTTTCCATTCTCCTGTTGCATATTCTCTAACAAGATCTCTACTTGATTTGTAACTAGGTATAATTATTCCGCACCTGTCAACTTTAAAATAATTACCCAGCTCATCAACAGTTGACTGTAAAATATGCTCTAAATCAAAACTGGAATTTATCCTTTCAATTAGCTTCCAAAGCAAGCGTTCTGTTTCTGATTTTTCCAGAGCTACTTTTCTTTCCTTAGCTAATTCTTGGGTTATTTGCTGTAGGTGAGCAGACATTTGCTTACTTTCCTGTAAGCTTTGAGCCATTATTTTCTCTCTTTTTTCAGTTGAGAATCTCTCTTGTTCTAATTGTTTTTTTAGTTTTGCAATCTCAGTTGAAGAATCAACAGCATTTAAATTGTTAGTCTCAAATGATTTTGTTTTACTTTCATTTTCAGCCATTGGGTTCTCATATATTAAATTTTATTTAAGCAGTATCATCAATGCCGCTTACCTTTGCCAATTGATGTAGTCTGGTTAAGTGTAAAAGTTTTTGCACTTCTGGGATCACTCTAATCAATTCTAGTTCTGCTCCTACCATGCGGCATTCTTTCCACAGCCTTACAATTGCACCTGTACCAGCACTGTCAATAAACTGTAAATCTCCACAGTCCACAGTTACCGTACTATGCTGCCCAATTTTAGGAAGGACTTCTTCTTTAAAGTGATCTGCTTCACTGTAAAGAAGTTGACCGCCAATTTTTACAAATAGCCTGTCATCATTGTCTTGAACATCTAATTTCATTGCTAAGTATCCTTTCTAAAGCTTGTTGTATTTTTGCATAAGGTGCTACATAGTTATTAATTCCACACAGAAGGTGGGTTTCTAACATAAGTTTTATTCTTTGTGGCTTTTTGTTAATTATTTATTACGGTATGTTTTCATTAATTTGAGATGAATTAGTTAACTTTCAAATTAATTAGACCAAATTGCTTAGATTGTTAAGTACTTTCGCAGGATTATAGAAGATTTTAACCAGAATTTAAATATTCGCCCGTCATGCAATCTACGTATTTCCAAATAATTTTACTTAGGTTCAATTAAATCCTTAATTCGGCCTATTATTGGCCGGGCATGTATGTTTAGGCCGGTTTCTTACGGTTTGTAAAACAAACTTGTTAATGACTTCATAAAATAACAATATCGATGTTAATATTCTGCTTACAGGTTTTTTTGAGGGAGTTAGTGAAAACTACAAAGAAAAGAAATTCAAGAGGAAATAAATGAATAAATTTTCAAGTCAATATGGAGATGAAGAACTGGTTATTGCTTGTCAGTCAGGCAGCAGAGAAGCAATGGAGTGCCTTGTAAAAAAACATCAACGATCGGTGTACTCACTACTTTATCAATTAGCACCTGACTGGAGTGATACTTCTGATCTTGCTCAGGAAGTTTTTATAAGAGTTTATAGAGGCATTCACTCATTAAGGAATCCAAAAACTTTTAGATCTTGGCTGAATCAAATTGTTGTCAATCTTTTTTATGATGAACTAAGAAGAAGACCAAGAAGATTGCCAACAGTATCAATTGATGCTCCAATTGAAAGTGATAATGGTGAATCTGATTTGGTTAGAGAAATACCAGATCCTTCTTTAAAGCCAGATGAAAAATCACTGGTGCAAGAGCTAGACCAATTTATAAAAAAGGCAATGGCTCAATTACCGGAACAGTTCAGAACAGCAATCGTCCTGCGAGAATTACAGGGGCTGAGCTATGAGGAAATTGCCCAAGAGATAGGTTGTGAACTTGGAACTGTAAAAAGTAGAATTGCAAGAGCTAGAGGTAGATTGCAAGAAGTTTTAAGTCCATATTTAGAAAAGCAAGAAGAAAAAAGAGCAGTTAATGATTCAAATGGGAACTGATGGAGAAAAAGGTGACGGTAAAGACAAACCTTACGATGAAATAAGTGAATTCCTGAAAAGATTTTATAAACCAGAGAAAGAAATTGAGCCTGAGATATTTTGGGAAGAAGTGTCAAAGAAAATTGACTCTTTGTTCCATAAAGAATTACAATCAGAAAAAATTGTTAATGAGCAAGGAGTTCTATTGTCTGAAGAAGAACGCTATTGGTTAGGTTTGGAAGAGTATTTAAAGAATGAGGTTAGCTCCCTAAAGCATAAAGCAATAACCGATCATCTTTTGCATTGCAAAGTTTGTAGGCAGAACCACAATGACTTGTTGGATAAAAAAAAACCAATGATTGACTTAATGAATATTGGAATTCGTTCTGTTTTCGAGCAACAGCTTTTGTAATATAAATTAATTTGACATTGTAGGTATTATCTTTTTGGTGTATCTTTTATTCAAGTTTAAATTTCCTAGTACAATTTCATTGCTATTTATTTCCAGTAATTTTAAGCCTTGATATTCTTCTCCCTTTTTTAAGATTTCAATCATGTTTGTTGCTTTATTTTTTATAATAGCTGCGCTTTGTTCTTGTTTGTTGTTTATTAATCCAGCTAGCTCAATTTGATTTGCTATTTGGTCCAGGTTGTCTGCCGCATTTTTTACTTTTACTGCAAGTTCATTTTTCCCTGCAATATACCTGGGCAGCCAACTTTCTTCAAATCCATCTTCTGTATTTGATTCACCTGCATTTTTAGCCAAATTTTGAACTCTTGGTTTGAATTGTTTTTTTTCTATATGCACTTCTTTTCTTAAAGATATATTGGGTGATGTGTCCGGATTTGGTAATAGTTGATGTGTAGAATTTAAAAGAACTTTTCTTGTAGCATTAGCAACCTTTGGTAAATCTATTTTAATAGTACTTATTGGTTGTTGTATGTTTGGTTTAGAGTTTACTTCTTTTTTATTTTGGAGGGTTTCCTTCCCGGTTTTAATGATTTCTAAGTTTGCCAATTTTGGAAGCTCACTTATTTTAACAACAGTACTTTTATTTATATTTTTTTCTGGTGAAATAGGCTTTAAAGCTTTTTTTATTTCTGTTGTGCTTCTTCCCTTGTCAATGTCTGATTTCTTACTGTTTGTATTTGTTTTTACTCTTTTGATATCTGATTTTTGTTTGCTGCTTTCTGCCTGATTTTTCTTTTCTATTACCAACTTTCTGTCTTCTAGCTCTTGGCTCTCCTTTTCTTCAGGTTGAACATTTGTGCCTGGGAGATTAATTAACCACATACACCAAATGGCAACAAGCGATAGACAAAAAAATACTCTTAGGTAAAAAGTTATTTTTTCTGTATTCAATTTCATTTTTATTTCTGGGGATTATTTGATCTGTATTTCATTTTTATATAAATTCTAAACCTTTACCTTTACATTTCTGAGTCTCTTACTTTTTAGCTTCTATGAAATCACGTGTTAACATTATTGTAATTGAGATTTGTAAGAATAGGAAAAGTGAAAGTTGTGGATGAGATGAAATGGAGTAGATACAGGCAAAGGACATTGTGCTGAACAATATCTTTTGCACTAGGTAAGGAAAAGGAAAAATCACGTTTGAGTCGTGATTTTTGCATGTAAAAATGATCCAATTTGTAAATGTAACAAAGATTTATGGTGAACTAAAGGCGCTTGACGATGTTAGTTTTGAGATTGGTTCTGGAGAAATGGTTTTTGTTGTAGGTCCAAGTGGAGCAGGTAAGTCTACATTAATGAAGTTGTTGTATAGGGAAGAAAAGCCAACTTCTGGACAAGTTTTTGTTTCAAGTGTGGATGTATCTAGATTGCCAAATAATCAAACCCCGATATTGAGAAGGAGAATGGGAATTGTTTTCCAGGATTTTAAGCTTTTACCAAACAAAACATCGTTTGAGAATATTGCCTATCCGTTATTTGCAATAGGTATGGATCAAAATGAAATAAAAAAAAGAGTTCATGGTGCACTTAAAGTGGTAAGTCTAACAAACAAAGCAAATGATTTCCCTAAAAATCTGTCTGCTGGAGAACGACAAAGAGTTGGAATTGCAAGAGCAATAGTTCAGGGACCATCTCTTTTAGTAACTGATGAACCAACTGGAAATCTGGATCCGACAACATCGATGGAAATTTTTCAATTGTTGGAAAGGATAAATCAACGAGGCACAACGGTCTTAGTTGCGACGCATAATCAACAAATGGTGGATCAAATGAAAAAGCGGGTTATAGCTTTAACAAATGGACAGGTTGTAAGTGATGTTAAGTCTGGTATGTACACTGCTCGGGTGAATTAATAAAGGTTTTAAAGATTTTTAAAATATGAATTTATCAGTTAGAAAAATTAGGATGGCTTACAGGATGCTATATGAAACGCTTCAGGATCTTTGGCGCAGTGGCTGGTCAAACTGGGTTGTAATAAGTATTTTGACATCAGTCCTTGCAATCTGTGGATTTGTTTTGCAGATATCATTTAGCTTAAATATTATTGGTCAAAAACTTACTGATCAGTTAGAGTTTTCAGTGTATTTGTCTGATAATGTGGAGTTGAAAGAATTTGCTTTGGCTATTGGGAAGATGCCATATGTTAAAAGGGTTGAAGTAATTGATAAAGATGTAGCATGGTATGAGTTTAAAAAGAATTTTACAATAGCTGAAGATTTTCAAAACCCTTTGCCAAACACTGTGCATGTTAGGGTAGCAACTCCTGAATACTTGAAGTCGACGATTTTAGCAGTTAAAAAAATACCGGGTGTAATAGACATAAACTACGCGCCGGGAGTTTTAGGATTTATAAACAAATTAAAAGCATTTTTCCAGATAGTTGGTTCATTGCTTATAGTACTTCTGGCTTTTGTGACTGTGGTAATTACTGGAAATACTATACAGCTTGTAATTCATTCAAGGCAGAATGAGATTGAGGTTCTAAGGCTCATGGGAGTTGAAGATTGGTATATAAAAGGACCGTTAATTTTTCAAGGCATATTTTATGCTGTTGTGTCAGCCACTTTTGCTATAGCTCCATTATATGTCTTACAAACCTTTTTATGGGATACAGCTCAGAATCTTATAGGCAGTGCTTTGCCAACAGGTTTGCCGGAATACTATGCTGGTAATATTTTTCAGATTTATTATATATTGTTGATTATTGGAATTATTGTTACTGGAAGTGGTTGCCTCTGGTCTAGTAAAAAGTATTTAAAGGTATAAGTTTTGATTATTATTTATTGAAATGCAGTTAGATTTGATAAAAGAAAATTCAAAATGTGTCTTAAAGCAAAAAGCTTTTAGCAAAATTAACTTAGGATTGTGGATAAAAGAGAAAAGATCTGATGGCTATCATGAGATTGAAACTATTTTTTTAGAAAATGAAAATTTATATGATGAAATTGAAATAGAGTTTTATGAAGATAAAAAGTTATCAATAAGTGCTCTTTTTCTTCAGGATGAGCTTAATAAAGTTATCCTTGCTGATAAAAATCTTGCATATAGAGCTGCTCTGTTGTTTTTTGAAAAATCAGGCATTAAAGGTAGATGTACTATCAGAATAAACAAAAATATTCCAATAGAGGCTGGACTTGGTGGTGCTAGTTCTAATGCTGCCTGTGTGTTAAAAGGATTGAATCGAATTTTTGATTATATGTTTCATGAAAACGAGCTGTTATTACTTGCAGGTCAAATTGGTTCAGATGTTCCGTTTTTTATTATTGGTAAAACTTGTTTGGGCAGAGGAAGAGGTGAGATTTTAGAAAAACTAGAAAACAAGTTAAAGCTGGATATAAAAATAATCAAACCGGAAAATATTTCTGTTTCTACTAAATGGGCATATGAGTTAATTGACTCAAGAGAATTTATGACAGAGCATAAAAATGAAATTAATAATTTGATTATAGCTATGAAACAAAACAACTACGATTTATTTTTTAAAAATATTTTTAATGACTTTGAAATGGTTATATTCTCAAATTTTCCTAAGCTTATTAAGGAAAGAAAAAAACTTCTAGATGAGGGCTTTAAGGCAGTAAGCCTTTGTGGTTCTGGTTCAGCCTTATTTGGTATATGTGCTAAAGAGCTAAAAATTTAACCTTGACTTAATCTTAAATACAATCTTTTTGAGATTGTCAGTTATAAGCTGTAATATAGTTAACTTATTTTTAAACAACTATTGTCAATATTTTCTTGTCTGGTAGTTTCTATATATTAAAAATATTGAAGTTATTATGATATAGATTTTAAATAATAATAAGAAAGTTTGAATTATGTTTATTTTAAATGTTGGCCCAGTAAACCCTGCAAATGCCAATAACAATATTGAACAAGTTCCTGTTGAGGATGAAGAACAAGGGCAGACCGGCTTACCTTATCAAGTAGAAGATTCATATGATGGAACTTTGCCGCCAGCTACTTCTCCATTTCAACCAGCTATAGGAGTACTTCCAAGACTAAGAGAAAGAAGAGTGCCACCACAACCAGCTAGGGAAGAAAGCTCAAATGAAAATACAAATGGGTCCAGTTCTCGTGAGCCTATCATTAATATTGATAGCTTTGTAGAAAATCCAGCGTTTGCAACACAATTAAGACTTAGGTTATCTAATAATAGTGATTATGTTAGAGCGCTTAGGGAGTTACTAGGAAATAGTCAGCAAGCTGATGAGATTATGCAAAACCTTCTTGCACTTAGAGAAAGGGATGATAAAGAAGCTAGGGATATGGATTTGGTTTGTACAATATTAACTTTCTCTACAACTATTCCTACTGAAACAGTTGCTTTATTAGAAATTGTTATGGGTTCATTAACTGACTCTGCAAGAGCATTTGCTGCAGCTCAAATCCCTGGTATTATTGCCTGGGCATTGGAATGTGCAAGAAAAATAGCAAGAGAAACAGGAGATACTTCTCTTGCTAGAGAAGCTGAGTCTGTACTAAATGGGGTTTCTTTAGATAATTGTTCTTCTGAAGATGGTGCTCCTCCTGGAATGGAAAATGTAAACCAGTTATTAGCAACAAATCAACCAACGGTGCCAACACAAGTAGTTGATCTAAATGAGTGGGAGGAAATGGTTAGTTTATTTTTTGCGGAAGGAATTGATGATGATAGTAATTGTCAAGAAACCTGTAATAATGTAGAGTATAATTTTTCACAGGCTCAAGCTATAGCTAAAGAAGGCTCATCTAATGTAACTAGTGAAGCAAATAGAAATTTAGAAATTAATGCAAGAGGCACTTTAGCCAAAGGCAATTTAGAAAGGCTGGAAGATTTAAAACGTAATAACTCAGATCCTTTAGCGGATAGAGATATTCAAGCAGCTATTGAAGTTCAAGAAGGAGAAATTAGAACTATAACCACTGCTTAGTTGGAGCAATTTATATTTGACTTGTTTTAAATTGCCTGATTACCTTTATCTATATTTGGATTTACAATTAAATCTAACCTTGGCTTTTCACCTTTTTTCTGCCTATCTCTAATTTTTTCCATAACTACTTTAGCTGGATTTCCTTGTACTTTTGTACCTGGGCTTACACTTTCTGTAACTATGCTGCCCATCATTACTTCTGCGCCTTCACCAACGGTTAAAAAAGGTGAGATTAATGAACCTGCACCAATTTTTGCATAATTCCCAATGGTTACACCAGGTGCAAGTCTTACCTCTGCACCAATGTTAGCTTTTTTTCCAATCGTTACCCCGGGTGAAATTGACGCAAAGCCACCGATAGAAACCTCTTCACCAATATCTACATATCCTATGATTATTTTCCCGTTTTCTTCAAAGAGGTGATTGAAAAGTTTTGAACCCCAGCCGATTGAACAACCTTTACGTAATCTAATCCATCCACGTAGAACTGGGTCTATTGTAACCTCTGGTGCAATAAAAACATTTTCTTCTATTTGAATACCAGCAAGTTTTAAAAGATTTCCTTTTAAGTTATTCATTGGAAGTAAGCTTGCTATTTTAGTTATGTAACCTCTCCTAATCATGTGTTCTTTTATTCCAAATTCAAATGTTGAGAATGTTGCATTTCGTTTTGCATCTTCAGAATCCAAGGTGAACACATAATAAGATCTTGGGTTTTTTCTTTTCTTATTATTTTTATCCCATGCTCTGATTTTTTGATAGTATTTTCCTTGGTTATAAAATTGATCAATAAAATCCCTTGGATTTGATAAAAATTCTTCAAGCCAATATTTTTGAGTCATAAATCTTATTTACCCACCATGGTGAATTTTAATTATATATCTTTAAAATTTATGATAATTAAATGTATAGCAAAAGCAGTATGTCCCTATTAGTGGCTTAGAACCAGCTTTTCCTTCTTAACGGGATATTTTTGCCATCTTTTGTGCCAGAGAATGATAGCTCTTGCAAGTAGTTTAGAATCATGCCTAACAAGATCCTCTTCTTTAATTAGGTTTCTGGCTACTAATCTGATTCCAAGTTTTTGAACTGCATCTGCATCGATAAAGACAGGTTCTTGTTCTTTTTCTCTGTATTTTTCTAACAGGCGCTCAGGGTGCCTATCATTTGCTATTACCACGTCAATTAAATTTGGATCATTTGTATGTTGTAAAAGAGCAAGTATATGATCGCTTACTGTATAACTGGTGGTTTCTCCTGGCTGAGTCATTATGTTGCAGACATAAACTTTGTGAGCGTTTGAGTTTCTGATAGTGGTTACTAAATCCGGGACAAGTAAATTTGGAATAATAGATGTATATAAGCTGCCGGGTCCGAAAATTATAAGTTCGGCATTAAGAATAGCTTCAACTGCTTCTTCCTGTGCCTTTGGTTTTTCTTGTTCACAAAAAATTCTTTTTATTCTTCCTTTTGCACTGGAAATATTTGATTCTCCTTCGATTATTTTTCCATCGCTTAGTTCCGCATTGATTTTCATAGGCTCAGGTGAAGATGGTAAAACCATTCCACGGCTTCTCAGGATAAGGCTTGCAGCTCTTACTGCTTTAATAAAATCACCACCCATAACCTCTCTTAATGCAGTTAAAAATAAATTTCCAAAGCTGTGCCCTTCAAGGTTATTTCCACTTGTAAAGCGGTACTGAAATAATTCTGTAATGATTTTATCTTCATCGGCAAGTGCAGCAATGCAGTTTCTAATGTCACCAGGTGGAATAATCCCAAGCTCTTTTCGTAATCTTCCAGAGCTTCCACCATCATCAGCAACAGTTACTATTGCTGTTATGTTGGTGGTGTAATATTTTAGTCCTGATAAAAGTGTACTTAAGCCAGTGCCTCCACCAATTGCAACTACTTTAGGACCTCGACTAAGTAAATGCAAGTTATCAAGGGCATCAAGAACAGATCTGTCAGCAAGTTCGGGAGCAATTGCTTTGACTACTTCTTTGTTTGCATTAATAAGTGCATAAGTAATGAGCACTATACAAACGATTATTGCTA
Source organism: Candidatus Melainabacteria bacterium (assembly GCA_016201905.1). Lineage (GTDB taxonomy): Bacteria > Cyanobacteriota > Vampirovibrionia > 2-02-FULL-35-15 > 2-02-FULL-35-15 > JACQBQ01. Next base: position 39,318 of record JACQBQ010000018.1, read on the forward strand.
TAGTACCAGAAATGTATGTTGGTATTAATTGTGCAGTCTGCTGTATAAGAAACCAGAAGAGATCTCTTAATCTGGTAACAGGTCTGAGATCAAACAATAAAGCAGCTCCAAACAATCCAAACATAAAACCAATAATGCCAATGAGAATCCACTTCTTTAGCCCCGGCAAAAAATAACGTCTTATATTTAACTCTTTCATGTTTGTACAACCACATTATATTTCTTTAGTTCATTATGGTAAATAGACAATTCACTAATAATTTTTCTGTTTATCAAACTTTTGGCTAAACCTTCAACAATATATGGTGATCTGTGTTGTCCCCCGGTACATCCTATTGCAATGCTGATTTTTTCTTTGTTTGCTTTTTTGTTAACCTCTATTATGTACTCAATCCATTTGACAAGTACTTTTAAAAAGGTTTTTGTGCCGTCATCTTTTTTAAAGAATTCAATCACTTCTTTGTCTAGCCCTGTCAAGTCTCTTAGCTCATCTATGTAAAACGGGTTATTCAAGAAGCGTACATCAATTAAATAATTAGCTTCTGGTAAGTTATTTTTTTTAAAACTAAATGATATTAGATCTATTATCATTTTTGTGTCACTTCTATCTTATAATAAACAAGTATGTCCAAGCCATTAAACATCAGAAACTTTTGTATTATTGCACATATTGACCATGGTAAGTCAACACTGGCTGATAGATTGCTTGAGTTAACAGGTACTATTTCAAAAAGAGAAATGAAGAATCAGGTATTGGATAGTCTTGATATTGAGCGTGAAAGAGGCATTACAATTAAGCTTCAAACTGTAAGGATGAAGTATAGTGCAAGTGATAATAAAGAATACATATTAAATTTAATCGATACACCTGGACATGTGGACTTTAACTACGAAGTTTCAAGAAGTCTGGCTGCCTGTGAAGGTGCCCTTTTGGTAGTAGATGCTAGCCAGGGTGTAGAAGCTCAGACGCTGGCAAATGTTTATTTGGCAATGGAACATAATCTGGAAATTATTCCAGTAATAAATAAAATTGATTTACCTGGAGCAGAAGTAGAAAGAGTAAAAAAAGAAATTGAAGAGTTAATTGGCATAGATACATCGGGTACGATTTGTATAAGTGCTAAAACAGGACAAAATGTAGCTGAAGTTTTAGAAGCAGTTATACAAAATATGCCGCCCCCAAAAATTGTTGTTGATAAACCTTTGAGAGGCTTAGTATTTGACAGTTATTTTGAAAGCTACAGAGGAATAATTGTTTACTTAAGGATTGTAGATGGTTCTGTAAAAGTAGGCGACGAAATATTGTTCATGGCAAACAATAAAAAATTTATTGTAAGTGAAGTTGGTTATTTAACTCCAAAACAAGTTTCGGTTAATGAGCTTAAATCTGGCGAGGTTGGATATCTTGCAGCTTTTATAAAAGATGTAAGTTCTCTTGTCGGTGATACAGTAACAAGTGCTAGTAATCCAGCATCTGAGCCATTAATTGGCTATAGACCTGCTATGCCTATGGTATTTTGTGGTCTATATCCTACTGATGCAGATAAGTATCCTGAGCTGCGAGATGCTCTTGAAAAACTAAAATTAAATGATAGTTCTATTCACTATGAACCAGAAAGTTCAGGAGCTCTTGGTTTTGGCTTTCGCTGTGGTTTCTTGGGGTTGCTTCATATGGAAGTGGCTCAAGAGAGACTTGAAAGAGAATATGGTTTAACACTGATAGCTACAGCGCCAAGTGTTGTTTATAAAGTTACTAAAGCTGGTGGTGAAGTTATTGAGGTTGATAATCCAGCAACACTTCCTGATCCAAATCACAGAGAAAAAATTGAAGAACCATTTGTTTTGTTGCATATATTTGTGCCAAATGATTTTGTTGGACCAATAATGGAACTTTGCCAAGGAAGAAGAGGGGTCTTTAAAGATATGAAATATCTTGATTCCAAAAGAGTTCAATTATCTTATGAAATTCCTTTAGCTGAGATCATTACTGATTTTTTTGACAACTTAAAATCCAGATCAAAGGGTTATGCAAGCATGGACTATGACTTGATTGGTTATAAAGAATCTAAACTTGCAAAGCTTGATATTTTGATTGGCGGAGATCCTGTAGATGCTTTGTCAACCATCGTACATACTGATAAGGCACATTATTATGGCAGACAGCTAGCGCAGAAACTTAAAGAATTAATTCCACGACAGATGTTTGAAGTGCCAATTCAAGCTGCAATTGGTGGGAAAATTGTAGCCAGAGAAACAGTCAGCGCAATTAGAAAAAATGTGCTTGCTAAGTGCTATGGGGGAGATATAACAAGAAAAAAGAAATTGCTTGAAAAACAAAAAGAAGGTAAAAAGAGAATGAAAAATGTAGGTAAGGTAGAAATACCTCAAGAAGCCTTTATGGCAGTATTAAAATTGGAAAGTGAGTAAGTGAAAACTATTTAGGTGAGCGGGTATATTGTCTTTATGAAGGCACACCCGCAAATAGCTGGATATAAGGATACAGGCTTACTCAATATCCATGGTTATCTAGAAGAAACAAAAGTAAATGGCCCGGGAATTAGAGCTTTAGTTGTAACCCAGGGTTGTCATCATGGTTGTAAAAATTGTCAGAATCCTGAAACATGGGATTTGAATATAATTGGTGAAAGTATTTCTGCATTTGATTTAGCTAAGAGGATTCTTAGTAATCCAAAGCATGAGGGAGTTACATACTCTGGTGGTGAACCGTTTTTACAGGCAAAAGGCCTTTCTGAAGTCTCAAGAATTATCAGGGAAGAAAAAGGACTTACTACCGTTTGTTATTCAGGTTATACATATAATGAACTAACAGGAAATAGTCCGCCACCTTATGCAGATTTGCTTTTGAAACAAATTGACCTTTTAATTGATGGGCGATATGTGGATGGTTTAAAAACAAATGAATTTGGTGCAGGTATATTTAGAGGCAGTTCAAATCAAAAACTCTGGTGGTTAAATCCTTCTTTTGCTTTAAAGCAAAAAAAATTTGATACTAATAAATGTGAAATTCATATTAAACCAAGCGGTGAAATAATTTTTACCGGATTTGGCGGAGATACTATTAATTATTAGGACTGAGGTTTGAATTTATAACTTTTTGCACGTCATTGCGAGAAGCGGAGCGACGTGGCAATCCAGATAACGGTAGAGAGATTCCCACGTCGTCCGCCTAGGCGGACTCCTCGGAATGACATGGAGCGGTTCAACTCAATCCTATATAATTGTTTTTAGATGAAATTAAAAGACAAAGAAAGTTATTCTTTCGAGAACTCAAGTTTTTTTAAAATATTATTTGTGCTTTTATTCTTATTTGTTTTATTGTATTTTTTTAAACTTGGCAGTGTTGGTTTAATCGATGTTGATGAACCAAGATACGCTGAGGCAGGAAGAGAAATCCTTGAAAGTGGTAATTGGATAGTTCCATATTTCAATTATGTTGTTCGGTTTGATAAGCCAATTTTATTTTATTGGCTTGAAGCGATTTCAATGAAAGTGTTTGGTGTAAATGAGTTTGCAGCAAGGCTTCCATCAGTAATATCTGCTCTAATGTGTGCAGGATTTATTTATTATTTGCTTAGAACATTTTATGGGCAGCTTGTTTCGTTACTTGGAGTGCTGGTGTTAATGTCATGCTTTGAATTTGCTAGCCTTTCCAGGTTTTCTATTACTGATATGACTTTAGCAAGTTTGATCTCGTGTTCAACAATTTGTTTTTTTCTTGGATACAATCAACTGATTTCTTCTCACAGATTTTTTAAATTTCAGATTTCTGAATTTACTCCTTGGTATATCCTTGGCTTTATTTTTCTTGCCCTTGCTTTTTTGACAAAAGGTCCAGTTTCTTTGATTATAATTTTCTTAATATTAGCCCCTTTTTTTTGGTGGATAAGAAAGTTAGATTATTTTTTAAAGAGCAGTTCATTTTATTTAGGATTTATTTTGTTTCTCTTAATGGTGACTCCATGGTATCTTGCTGTTCATTTTGCAACGAATGGGGAATTTACCAAGATTTTTTTTGGTTTACATAACTTCAGCAGATTTACTGGAGTTGTATCTGGGCATAAAGGTTCTTTTTTTTATTTTATTCCAGTAATATTAATTGGTTTTTTGCCATGGGCTTTCTTTTTACCCCAGGCAATAAGCTGCATTTTAAAAAAAGGACTAAAAAGCTTGTTAGTGTCTCCAAAGTCACAACTTCCTTGGTTTTGCCTGTGGTGGTTTATTGTTGTGCTTTTGTTTTTTAGTTTTAGCAAGACTAAACTATTGACTTATATATTGCCGCTTTTTCCTGCACTTAGCATAATTATTGCACTGTGGCTTGAAGAAATATTAACAAAGCGAGCTGGTAATCGTGGACTTACAATTGGTTTGGGTGTTTTCTTCTTCTTTAGCATTATTATTTTATATTTTTGTTTATTTAAACTAAATATACTTTTACCGCGTGAAATTAAGAGCTTAAAACTTGATTTTCAAATTATGCTTTTTGCGTTTTTGTTGTTTGTTGGAGTAAGCATGGCTTGGGCTAGTAGTCATAGAGATGAGTCAATGACAATATCAATAATTCTATGTACATTTGTTTTGTTTTATTTTTGCTTTGTTACTTTTTTGCTTCCGAAAATTGACAGGCATTCACAGTTATTGCTTAGAAAGTTTGCACTGACTGTTCCTAGAGATGTTGAAGTTGGAATGTACAAAATAATTAAACCAAGTTTAACTTTCTATGCAAGAAGACAGATAAAGAATATAGACTCTTTAGATGAATTACAAGAGAAATTAAATCAAAAAGAAAAGTTTGCATTTGTTACAAAGAGAAAATTCCTAGAGGGTGTCACGTTGGAAAATTCTTATGTGTGGCAAGCAGATAGTAGATATATATTTTGTACGAATTATCCGCTGAGGTGGAGACACACTCACTGAATATCCATTGGTACGATATAATAGTTAAATGCTTTTTAGTGACTACCACAATCATCCTCAAGGACACCGTGATCTTCCCTATACTCAGGAGGTTTTAGAACCTTGGGCTAATTATGCTAAGAAGGTTAACCTGAAAGATGTTGCACTTACTGATCATGGTCGATATCATCCTGGTATTAATTTGGATGAGTTTTTTAAGTTTAGGGATAACGTAAAGGATATAAGATTTAAAATTGGTATAGAGATTGACAATGATCCTGAAACTTCTGAAAAGGATTATAAGTGGATTGAAAAAAATTACGATAAGCTTGATTTTGTCCTGGGATCAGTGCATTTTATAGATGAGTGGCCTTTTGATCACCCGCAACACAAAGAACGATATAGTGAATGGGACATTGATAAGCTCTATGCTAGATATTTTGATGAAATAAAAAAGCTTGTTAATAAAGGGTTTCTTGATGGACTTGCTCACCTGGACTTGATTAAAATATTTGGTCATAGACCAAAAAAAGAAATCACAACTTTTGTGAAAGATGTTTTGAATCTGATTAAAGAAAAAGGTTTAACCATTGAAATGAGTACTGCAGGGTGGAGAAAGCCTGTAAATGAGCTTTATCCACAGCATGAAATCGTTCTTTTGATAAAAGAGCTAGGAATTCCTATTACAACTGCTTCAGATGCACATGCAGCAAAGGATTTGGGACATTCATATGACAGATTATATGAACTGTTAAAAAAGTATAGCTTTAATCAGGTTGCAGTGTTCAATAATCATAAAATAAAGCTACTTCCTATTTAAAAATTATGTCTACAACTGAATTAAGCAACAATATTGACTGCTTAAACCTGACAGCAGATGAAATCAACTTTCAAATTAAAAATTTGATGTTTAATAATTTTAAGAATGCTATTTTAAAAAATGTTTATGGAAAAAATGGATTGCTTGAAGGACTAAAAGGTAATATAAAAATTGAAATTATTGGAGATGTTAGTTCTGATTTTGGAAATAATATTAATGGTCCGAAAATTGTTGTGAATGGAGATATAAATAATAATTCGGCTTGCAATGTTAAAAGTGGCAAGTTTACTGTTTATGGCTCATGTATTAATTGTTTTGGTAATGATGCAAAAGCAGGTGAATTCTATATTTTAGAAAACTGTGGTAAGAATTCTTTTTTAAATCTTGGGTCTTCTTCAAAAGTTGTTATTGGTGGATTTGTAAACAGTGGTTTTGCATTTGATAATAATGGAGGCACTATTATTGTCCTGAATCTTAAAGGTGGAAATATCTATATTGAAGACGACTGGTTTAAAGATTATAAAAGCGGTCACATTTATTTTAGAGGTGAAAAGGAAAAAATTAACGCCGCAAGTCATCGATTCTTAATAGAAAATGTAACAGCTGCAGATGAAGATATTTATTTACCTTTAATTAGTGAATTTGCAAGATTATTTAACTATTCCCTGGATGAGATTAAATCGAAACCGTTTAATAGAATATTGATGAGATTTTAAATGAAAATATTAATTGTAAGACTTTCTAGCTTAGGTGATATTGTTCATTCATTGCCTCTTGTACATTGTCTGCAAGAAAAATATCCGGATGCACAAATTGACTGGCTTACAGGGAATGAAGGATTTGAATTCCTGTCTCTTGTGAAAGAAATAAAGCATATTTATTTGCCTGATTTTAAGAATATAGGTCAAATACAAAATGAAAAGTATGATTATGTAATTGATGTTCAGGGTTTGTTTAAAAGTGCTTTTTTAAGTAAAATCTCATTTGGAAAAATTATTGTAGGGTTTAAAAATACAAGAGAATCTGCAGATATTTTTTATGATCGAAAAATAGATGTGGGCAATTTGTTTAAAACTGATAAACACATTGTTGACTTAAATCTTAAGCTTGTTTCTGAATTGATTAATGAAAAAAAAATTCCAGGATCTTTGCCTCAAGCCGTTAAATTTCTAATCCCTCAAATTTCTGAATCACAGAACACAAAACTTTTAGAAACACTTAGTCGAAAAAAGAAACCAAAGATAGCCATATTTCCTGTTACAACCTGGAAAAGCAAGCTCTGGCCACTAGATTACTGGTTTAATCTTTTAAAAATGATGTCCAATGATTTTTTTGTTTATCTTTGTGCTGGAAATAATGATAAAGAGTATATTGATCCATTAATTAATAAACTTGAGTCTGAAAAAATATGCTTTGAAAATCTTGTGGGAAAGACAAGTATTAAAGACTTAATTTACCTGCTTGAAAATATAGATTTAGCCATAGGGATGGATTCGTTTGGTTTGCATCTAGCTAGTGCCATAAAAAATGATTATGGAGTTCCTGAAGTTATAGGCATATATGGACCTACATCATTAAAGAGAAATGGACCTTATAACTCAGATCAAAATTGCTTGTATTTGTCTGAGATGGCGTGTATTGCATGTAGAAAGAAAATATGTCCGCTAGGACATCATAAGTGTATGAAAGATATTGTTCCAGCACAGGTACAGAAGATGATTGATTCTAAGATTGCAAAAATCTTGCAACACATGCAAGCTTAAAAAGACCTGTCGATCTATGGAGCTGTAATATGCTAAACTCATAAACATGATTGTCTTTAATTTAATACTTGTTTTAGCTCTTATAAGTGTAATGATTATTGTCCATGAATTTGGGCATTGGATTGTTGCGAGATCACTTGGTTTTCAGACACCAATATTTGGCTTTGGTTTGCCTTTTGGTGGACATCTGAAACTTGGTAAGTGGAAAGAGACAGAATTTAGGTTTCACTGGTTTGTTCTTGGAGGATATGTTGCAATACCTGAATTAGGGGATGAGTCAAGTGAAGAAAATTTAAAAGAAATACCTGACTTAAAACCATTAAAAACTTTTCCTGTATGGAAAAGAGCTTGTGTGGCAAGTGCAGGTGTTGCTTTTAATTTGCTTTTTGCTTATTTAATGTGCTTAATAATGGTGGCTACTATTGGTCCACCAAGTGCAAAAGGAAGTGTAGTTATCACCAATCTTTTAGACTCTGCCTCTGATCAATATAAAGCAAACCCCATTGCAAAAAACGCAGGTTTTAAACCACAGGATGTAATATTAAAAGTTAATTACGTAAAGGTAAAAGATCCTGGGCAGGTAGTAAAAATCGTAAGAGCAAATCCATTAAAAGAATTGACATTTCAAATTCAAAGACCTGCCCTGGCTAGCGGTAAAATAAAATATAGTGTTTTAAATATAAAAGTAATACCTAACAAAGAAGGCACGATAGGAATTGGTCTAGGATTTGCTAGGGATGCTGAATATGAGAAGCCTTCAAGAAATCCACTTATTTGGCTTCTTCAGTCTGCTAAGGTTTTAACTGAATGGACGGCTACAATGCTCCTTGGTTTAGGTCTAATGATAATGAATCTGTTTGGGGCTGCACCAAGCGGTACACCAAAAATTGGAGCTGATGATTTGCATGGAATAATTGCTATAGTCTCAGTATTTGCACAGGCTATTACTGTTGATTTTAGGGAAGTATACAGATGGACAGCACTAATAAGTGTAAACTTGGCTATTGTAAATTTATTACCAATTCCAGCTCTTGATGGTGGACATCTTCTGTTTATGCTCATAGAAAAGATCCGAGGAAAAAAGCTTGCTGAGTCAATCCAGCAAAAAGCAATTCAGACTGGTTTTTTCCTTTTACTTTTACTTATGGTTTTTGTACTGTTTAACGATATTAGAGGTTTAATTTCGGGTAAATTTAATTTAATCCATGAGAATGAAAATAATGTCAAAAAAGATTGAGGTTCAGATTATTATAGGAAGCAAATCAGATGAGGCAAAAACAAAGCCTGCAATCGACACATTAAGTGAATTTGGAATTTCATATGACTTTAAAATTGCAAGTGCGCATAGATCACCTTCTTATGTAGAGGAAATTATTGACAATGCTATAAACTGTGGAGTTAAGGTGTTTATTACTGGTGCAGGCATGGCAAATCACCTATCAGGTACTGTGGCCAGTAGAACAACCCTGCCAGTAATTGGGATACCGTTTAGTGGTGGTATTTCAGGTGGTATGGACTCTCTTCTTGCTACCGTACAGATGCCTCCAGGTGTTCCTGTTGCTACAGTAGCGGTTGATGGTGCAAAAAACGCAGCAATTTTAGCGCTCGAAATTCTTTCTATTGAGAATAAAGAACTTCAAAAAAAAATAATTGAATATAGGCATAAAGAAACCGAAAAAATAAAAAATGCAATCTAAGGTCTTTGTGAAATATAGTCACCAATACTGGATGTCTTGTGCTATTGATCTTGTAAAGAATGTAAAAGATGAAATCCCAGTTTGTGCATTAGTTGTAAGAGACAACAAATTAATTTCTAAAGCTGTAAATAAAACTGAAGCTTGCCTTGATGCTACAGCACATGCAGAGATTATTGCTATAAGAGAAGCTTCGGAAATTCTTTCTAATTGGAGGTTGAATAAATGTGTACTGTATTCAACTCTTGAGCCGTGTGCTATGTGTATGGGTGCAATATTAAATTCAAGAATATCAAGATTAGTTTTTGGTGCATATGATTTGAATGCAGGAGCATGCGGGTCTGTAATAAATCTGCCTAAAGACTTGAATAAGCAAAATCAAATTGAAATTATTGGTGGTATTAATGAGCTTGAAGCAAGCCAATTATTAAAAGATTTTTTTTCTTTAAGACGTTAACAAAATCTCAAAATTCATATTTTCCTAGTGTTTCTATCTGATGTTTTTTTGGTTTGTACCAGGGGTATAAGCTTACTCCAGCATCAATACCATGCTCTTCTGCTGCTTTTAAAAAGCCGGTAATTTCTTTGCTTGAAGTTTTTTGTCCATCACCAATTAAATGGATTTTAATGTCATCTTTTTGTGTAAACTCTTTAATTTTTGTAATTGTTTTTGTTGTGTAATCATATGCTCCTTTTTCAGAGCGCAGTTTTACAAAACCATGCCAGTAAGTCATCGGAGCAATTATGTCAAAGTTATTAGCAATGGTTTTCCAAGCATAGTGTTTTGGATCTGCACGTTTTAATACTGGTGAAAAAGTGATTGCAATTAAAGGGTAATCAATACCGACAGCTTTTCTGATTACTCTTGCAAATGTTTCAATGGATCTGGAGTTAGTGACTTCTTCTAGATCTGCTGCCATCCCATCGAGTGAATCACCGCTTGGCGTCTTGTAAAAAGCTGCTTTAATAAACTTTTCAGCATCTGACAGAGGATCTTTTAAAAATGAGTAAGTCCATCCAATAACCTTAATCTCTCTTTCATGTGCAGATTTAATTATTTGATTTAGTTTTATAGGATCTTTAATTGCAGGCATGTTTGACCTTGAAACTTGAAGGTAGATTGTATTTATTCCTTTTGACTTGAGTTGTTCACAAAACATGTCAGGATTGTTAGGGTAATTCCAGATATTTATCCATATACCTTTACCAACAGTAATTGGTTTTTTTGCATGACATGGACTTATATTAAAAATCAAACATAATGACAGTATGCATATAAAAAATGATATAAACATTGGCCAACTTTTTAAATTTTTATTTTGTTTCTTAATCATCCTTTTACTTATTACTTAAATTTTTACCTTTAAAGACTTGTTTCTATACATACCCATTAAAAGCTAATTATCCAACTATTCAATACAGAATTGACGTTTGTATATTAAAATTGTTTTGGTTGTCCACGTAGCTCAGTTGGATAGAGCAAGGCACTCCTAACGCCTAGGTCGCAGGTTCAACTCCTGTCGTGGACGCTCGAATTTTGATATTCTATTTCTTTGTGCCATTAAAAAATAAAAAAAATATCTATGCAATCGTAGGTCCTAGCTGTAGTTATAAATCAGCAATTGCAATTGAACTTGCTCAAAAGTTTCCTTTTGAAATTATTTCTGCTGATTCAAGATTGATTTATAAAGGGATGGATATAGGAACTTCAAAGCCATCAAAGGAAGAAAGGAAAGGTGTTGCTCATTATATGCTGGATCTTTTAGAACCTGGAGTTGATTATTCGGTAGGTTTATATAAGAAACAATCTGAGACATTAATTGATGACATTTTTTCCAGAAGTAAAATCCCACTTTTTGTGGGTGGAACGGGGCTTTATTTGAACTCAGCTCTTCTTGGACTTTCAATTCCTGAAGTAAAACCAGATGTAAGCTTTCGAAGACAGTTGAAAGAAAAGCCACAGGAAGAACTTTATAACCGACTTTGTGAAATTGATCCTGAAGCTGCAACAATAATTCATAGAAATGATAATTTCCGTACTATAAGAGCATTAGAAGTGATTTATAAAACAAATAAATTGTTTTCAAAATTAAAAACATTGAAAGAAATGTCATTTAATGTTAATTGGATTGGATTAACATATGAGAATAGAGAATTACATGTAGAGAAAATCAGAAGTCGTTCAATTGCTTTTTGTAACAATGGTCTTATTAATGAAGTAAGTAACCTCTTAGATAAATATGGTGAATTGGATTTATTTCAGAAAACAATTGGTTATTCTGAAGTAATTGATTTCTTGAAGAATAAAATAAAATTAACTGAGATGGTTGAAAAGATTGTGCTGCATACAAGACAATTGGTAAAAAGACAAATGACCTGGTTTAGAGCAAATAAAAAAATAAATTGGATTTGTTTGGATGATATTAATTATAAAGAGGCCTTCGATAGTGCTTTTAGGCTTATTGAAGAAGGATCCTTTGCAAATACATCCATTGTTTCTGCTTCTTGATTAGTGTCTCTTAAAAAATATCCTGCACTTGCTATCATTGCAGCATTATCTGTGCAGTACTTTAAATCTGGCATGAAGATAGAAAAAGTATTTAAACTCAACAGCTTTTTTCTTAAAGTTTTATTTGCTGAAACTCCTCCTGCTATAACTATTTTGTTTGTATCTATTTCTTTAGCTGCGCAGGTTATTTTTTTTACAAGGGTATTTGTTATATTTTCTTGAAAACTAGAAGCCAGATCTGCACGATTATAATTTTCAGGAAGTTTTTGAACTAGTCTTAAAACTGCAGTTTTAAGACCACTGAAACTAAAATCATATGGATTTACCTTTGCTTCTGGAAGCTTGTAGGCAAGTGGATTACCAGCTTTGGCTAATTTTTCTAGATTAGGTCCACCAGGATATGGTAGACCAAGTAATCTCCCAATTTTATCAAAGGCTTCACCGCATGCATCATCGAGGGTGCTGCCAAGAATTTCATATTCTGTAAATGTTTTTACATTGATTATTTGTGTGTGTCCGCCACTTGCAAGAAGACATATAAATGGAGGCTCAAGCTCTGATCCTAAGTAGTTTGAGCAGATGTGTCCAAAGAGATGGTTGACGCCGATCAAATGTTTATTATATTTTTTTGCAAGTTCTTTTGCGGTTTTAAATCCGACAAGTAGTGAAATTATAAGTCCGGGTCCAAGAGTAACTGCAATAGCGTTGATTTCACTCATAGATAATTTTGCATCTTTTAATGTTTTTTCAACTAAGGCATCGATAACTTCTTCATGAGCAAGCTTAGCTACGCTGGGTTTTACTCCACCAAACTCTTTATGGAGTTCAATCTGGGAGATGACATTATTGACAATAACTTTTCTGCCATCTTCTACAATGGCAACAGCAGTTTCATCACAACTTGTTTCTATTCCTAAGACAAGCATAGGTAAATAAAATACCATTTTTTATATGAAATTGATTTAAAAAAGTGTTTTAGTACTTGGAATTGTGGATTTTTCAAGAATTTCCTGTTTAGTGACAGTGTATAATTTTCACTGTCTATTATGCAGTTTGACGTAATTACTTTATTTCCAGATATTATTAAAACCTACTGTGAATTAGGCATAGTGGGTCGTGCCTGTAAAGAAGAAAGAGTAAAAGTTAATACTGTTGATTTAAGACAGTTTGGGCTTGGCAGGCACAAACAGGTGGATGATCTTCCCTATGGAGGCGGGGTTGGCCTGATTTTTATGGTCGAACCTCTCTTTAATACTTTAAATAGCATTAAACGTAAGAAAAAATCTAAAGTTTTAATTGCATCAGCAAGTGGTGAAAAATGGAATCAGGATTTTGCAAACAAATTAAAAAAAGAAGAACAGATCATAATTATTTGTGGTCGGTATGAAGGATATGATGAGAGAATTACAAATGTAGTAGATTATGAGGTTTGCCTTGGGGATTTTATAATGACTGGTGGTGAACTTTGTGCTCTTGCAGTAATTGATTCTGTTTCAAGGTTAATTGATGGAGTGCTGAGAAAAGAAGAGACATTTCAGACTGAATCGTTTAGCAATGGTCTTCTTGAGTACCCTCAGTATACTCGTCCTCAAGAATTTAATGGATGGAAAGTTCCTGATGTACTATTGAGTGGGCACCATGCAGAAATAAAAAAATGGCGCGAAGAACAAGCTGAACTTAAGACAAAAAAAAACAGACCTGACCTGATTAAAGAAAATAAAATATGAAATCTGTATCTGAAGCTTTTATCCTAGGCATAGTTCAGGGAATAACTGAGTTTTTACCGATTAGTAGTACAGCGCACCTGCGTATTGTTCCAGCACTGTTTCATTGGAGTGATCCTGGTACTGCATTTTCTGCGGTACTTCAAATAGGGACAATGGTTGCTGTAGTGATTTATTTTTGGAAAGATTTGATTAAAATGTATGAAGCATTGATTAAAGATTTTATTTTTTTGTGTAGTGGTGGCAAGACTAATGAGTTAATTCGTTCTTATGAATCAAAGTTAGCTTTGTGGATTTTGCTTGGTACAGTTCCAATTTGTATTTTTGGTTTTTTATTTAAAAAACCTATTGAAGAAGGTATGGTAAGAGATTTAAACATTGTTGCATTTTATCTTATTTTTTTTGGCATATTGCTTTTCTTCTCTGAAATAATTGCAAAAGAGACCAGAGTTCTTACAAGTATCAATGCTCTTGATGTTCTACTTATAGGGCTTGCTCAATCCTTTGCTCTTATACCAGGAGTATCACGCTCTGGTGTGACATTATTTGCAGGATTACTGCTAGGCTTTAAGCGTCCACTTGCTGCAAGATTTTCTTTCCTACTAAGTGTACCTGCAGTACTTGCAAGCAGTGTTTTGGAATTGAATACTTTAATACTAAATATTGAATCAACTGGTAATAGAATCATCTGGTCAGATTTATTGATAGGTATAGTTGCTGCTTGTGCATCAGGGTATTTTGCAATAGATTTTCTTCTGAAATATTTACAAACGCGCAAGACGCATGTTTTTGTTCTTTACAGGGTATTGATAGGGGCTTTGGTTATATATCTCAATTGTCGAGGTTTGATTCATTAGATGTTGTATTATATTTGTATTTGGAGGATAAAATATGCAAGCAATTGATGTTTTAAAGAGTGCTGAAGGAAATATGAAAAAAGCTGTTGCTCTTACTCAAAAAGAGCTTCAGGGAATAAGAACAGGTAGAGCAAATCCAGCTTTGTTGGATCGCGTAGTGGTTGATTATTATGGAGCACCAACACCTTTGAAGCAGCTGGCAAACATCTCTACACCGGATGGAAAATGTTTAGTAGTTCAGCCTTATGATAAAAATGCCTTGAAAGATATGGAAATTGCAATTAACAAATCAGATCTTGGAATGACACCAAACAATGATGGTAATGTGATTAGAATCGTTGTTCCATCCCTAACTGAAGAAAGAAGAAAAGAGTTGGTAAAACTCATTAAGAAATTTGCAGAGGATGGAAAGGTAGCCATAAGAAATTCTAGACGAGATGGGCTAGAATCCATGAAAAAACTAGAAAAAGAAAAGCAAATATCAGAAGATGAAATGAGAAAACAACAAGAGCACCTTCAAAAATTAACTGATAAATATACTAAAGAAATAGATGATCTTACTCTTAGTAAAGAAAAAGAAGTAATGAGTGTCTAGGCTTTTTTATAGAATGGTCTTTGAATCACAGAAGCTGATATTAGCTTCTCTCTAATACTTATAAAAACTTCCTTGCCAGGCTCACTATAAGAAGGTTTGATATATGATGTTGCAATTGGGTAACCAACTGTTATACCCTGTGAACCACTACAGACAGTACCAATTTCAGAACCATCTTTTGAAAAAACTTTATGTCCTTGCCTTGCTATTACCTTGTCGTTTATTTTTAGGCAGGCAAATTTTTTCTTAAGTCCATCCTGTTTTTGCTTTAGAAGAGAAGCTTTTCCAATAAAATCCTCTTTTTTATCCAGTTTTATACTCCATCCTAAACCTGCTTCAAGTGGAGATGTTTCATCATCAAGTTCATGCCCATATAGTGGATAAGCTGCTTCAAGGCGAAGTGTATCTCTTGCTCCAAGCCCACATGGTACAACACCAAGCTTGACTAGCTCTTGCCATATTGAAACAGCATGATTTGAGTTATCAATAAAAACTTCAAATCCATCCTCTCCTGTATATCCTGTCCTTGCTACCCAGGTTGACTGATATTTTTTGATATCAAAATATTTTTGTAGCTTTAAGCTGTCAGGGCTGATTTTTAAAACTGTACTTAAAAAATCAAATGCTTTTGGTCCTTGAAGAGCAAGAAGAGAAGTACTATCAGAGATATTTTTTAACTCCACGTTGAAACTGTTTTTATATTTGTTAAACCATTGCCAATCCTTTTCAATGTTTGATGCATTTACTACGACAAGAAAATCTGAATCTGTTCTGTAAATAATTAAGTCATCTACTGTTCCACCCTTTTCATTACAAAGCTGTGTATAAAGTCCTTTACCTGATTCTTCAATTTTTTTTATATCATTTGGAACTAAATAATTTAAAAAATTAAGAGCATCTTTTCCGGAAACCACAAACTCACCCATGTGAGAGACATCAAAAATACCAGCTTTTGTTCTTACTGCACTATGTTCAGAAATAATTCCCTGATATTGAACCGGCATTTCAAAACCTGCAAAATCAACAAGCTTTGCGCCTAATTTTTTATGCTCTTCAAATAATGGTGTTTTTCTTAGGGTTAGCACTTAGCAGTATCTCCTTTAAAAACTTTTAATTACCTTCTCTAGCTTATGGAGTTTCTAAATGACTTTCCGAAAATTATAACGTATATGAGCTATGAAATTGTAAATTGTGAGAACAATATGAGCAGAGACAAATATTTTAACGTTAAAATACAAAATAAAAAATATCCAAGTTGTTATCAATATAACGTATTAATTATGCTTGCAAAGCGATTAATTAAAGAAGAAGATGAAAAAATAGAAAGACAAAAAGCTTTAGCCAGCAGGTTTTTACTAGATAAAAAGTTTGTTCAAAAAGTAACTAGTATTTAACAACTACCCGGCCATTAGACTTGCTGGGTGAATTAGAAGTTTTTAGAAGCCTATTAATTTTAAAAGGGTTGATATTGTATTCAAGAGTATTTCCTAGGATCATGTCTTTTAGAATTTTGCCGGTAAGTGGTCCCATTAATATTCCATTTCTATAATGACCCAGAGCAAAGTAAATATTTTGGATTTCTTCCATACCTCCAAGTATAGGTAAATTGTCTTTTGCTTGTGGTCTAATTCCTGACCAGAAGTTGATTATAGGATAATCTTTGTAACCTGGAAGCAGTCTTTGAAGTAAAGCTGTAAGCTTATAAATTCCAGAAACTGTGTTTTTAAATACATCATTATTTTCTTCTATATTAACCTCTTCATAAGTACCACCAACTAAAAGTGATTGTTTCTCAAACTTGTTTGTGGCAGGCCTTGGCACTATATAACCATCGTGGCAAAATATGACTTTTTTTAATGAAGCCTCTTCTGGGAGAAGAACCTGCAGCATTTGACCTTTTATGCCATTAATTATATTTTCATTTGTATTAAATAATTTTTTTAAAACATTGTTTGCCCAGACACCATTGCAAAGGACATATTTTTTTGCTTTAATATTTTCTCCGTTTGCCAGCTCAATTCTTTCAACATTATTATTTTCAATTTTTATATTAGTTACTTCTGTATTTAAAAAGGTAATCTTTCTTTCAAGGCAATATGCAGAAATTGCTTTTAGAAATTTTGGATTGTTAATGAAACCTTCATCTGGATAATGGTAGGCCCCAAGAGTTTCTTTGGTAATACCAGGCTCATACTTAAATATCTCCTGTTTATTTAAAAACAAAACGTTCGATGTAATGGCTTTTAGTTCTTTTAACTCATTTTCTTTTTGAGCAATTTCGGTATTTGAAAAGATCAAGTATAAAGAGCCACATTGATTGAACCCCAAATCAATATTAGACAAATCTGTACTAGTTCTTATTGTTTCGTAAAAAGTTTGGAAGTACTCAAAAGATTTACAACAAAAATCTTTAACAGCTGAATTTTCTAGTTCTCCAAGCTGAAGTTGGTATAAGCCAGCTGCAGCAACAGAAGCAGGCATTCCCAAACTGGTGGAATTTATTACTGCAACCTTTAGGTTTTCACTGGCCAGATGAGCAGCAGTAGAGTTACCAATAATTCCACTGCCAATTATGATTACATCGTAATTTTCTGTCATGTAGTTATTTTCTCATGAAAGTTGCTGTAATGGTTTAAGAGCACGTGTGGAATGCTTCTCAAATAGTCTCACATGCTTATAATTAAGCCCAAAAACTAGGCTATCTAATAAAGTGAGGCTTGTTCAATTAATTTGACAAGCCGAATGTTCTTTGGAAAGGTGGCTCTGAGGAGCAACGTCACCGCCCGCCAGAGGCGAGGCTCGTCAAGGCGGCAAGAACCACCTGAGTAATAAGGTATAATGTTTGCTTGTGAGGAATGAATAGATGTTATGTCCGTTTTGCAGTTCAGAAAATAGCCGTGTTCTTGAATCAAGAACTACTGAAGAAGGCAACAGCATCAGGAGGCGCAGAGAGTGTGAGAATCCTGCATGTAATAAAAGATTTACTACTTATGAACGAATAGAAGTGATGCCTGTTTTAGTTGTTAAGAGATCTACACAAAGAGAACCATATACCAGAGAAAAACTCAGAGCAGGTATTGTCCGGGCTTGTGAAAAAACATTAATTACTGCTGAGCAGATTGATAATGTTATTGAAGATATAGAAAATGAATTGGCTAAGCAGGGAAAAAGAGAAGTGAGTAGTACAGTTTTAGGTGAACTGGTTTTAAATGAGCTTAAAGATCTTGATCAGGTTGCTTATGTTAGGTTTGCTTCGGTCTATAGACAGTTTAGAAGCGTTGATGATTTTATAAAAGAATTACAAGGACTACAAGCTGAAAAATCCTCTTTTAAATTTAATGATGGTGATTTCGTTTTAGCGAAAAACTGAGAATTGTTTTACTTGTGAATAATCTTTGGCTGATTAATTCTGATTTGTAATTCTTTTCCTTGTTTAGTTTTCATTTCATCCAGTATTCTGAATGCTCCAAAACTTCCCTGACCCTGCATTTTTGCAGCGCCATATGCTGTGCAGGCTTGAAATAACATTGTTTTTGAGAGTGTTTCCAGTTTTATTTTTTTTCTTTGAAACATCCCAAAACCAAACAAAAGGCTGCTTATAAATACCCCGATTAAATAATAGACTAGAAATGAATTAGTAAAATTAAATGGCCTTGTAAAAGCAAGTAACAATGAAAATGTAATTAATAAAACAAATCCTAAGACCATTGGTACTGCCATTATAATTATTGATTTTTTTACGTTTTGCATTTCAGGCATTAGTGCTTCAGCTATTTCCATAGCAATCTGAGAGGTCATTTTATCTTTTTCCATACGTTTAATTATTTCTTTTGTGTAATCAAATGAAGGATCAACTTTGTCTTTTTTTATAAATTTGTGATAAACAGTGTTCCATGAAGAAAAGTCTTTTTTATGATCTAAGATGTATTTTTGTGCGTGATTAATATAATTGGTTGTTAATTGTTTTGATTTATCTTCCATTTTTTTTGAAGTTCAGACAAGCTGAACTTTCCTTCTGTCAAACTCTCTCACTTGATCGGATTTGTCCGCCTTAGGCGGACAAATCCTTTAAGTTTAAGAAATAAATTTATTTTTGATTCTTAATTACCAAAGACTCTCCTGTCATTTCTTTTGGTTTTCCTACTTCCATAATATCAAGAATAGTAGGGGCAATATCTGCAAGACAACCACTTTGTTCTAATTTGGTATTTTTTAGAGACTTATTTATAAGTATTAATGGTACTGGGTTTAAGCTGTGAGCTGTTCTTATAGAGCCATCATTGTTTAGCATTTGATCTGCATTTCCATGATCGGCTGTAATAATTAGAGTACCATTTTTTTCTAGTGTTGCTTTATAAATTTCTCCTAGTGCTTTATCGATGACTTCTACTGCATGAATCGTAGCGCTGATAATTCCTGTATGTCCTACCATATCTGCATTTGCAAAGTTTACAACAATTAGTTCATAATTCGATGACTTAATAGCAGAGACAGTCTTTTCGCATACCCCGAGAGCACTCATTTCTGGCTGCAAATCATATGTGCGTACATGAGGAGACGGTATCAGTACTCTTTCTTCACCCTTAAACTCTTCTTGTCTTCCCATATTAAAAAAACTTGTTACATGTCTGTATTTCTCAGTCTCTGCAATTCTAATTTGTTTTTTATTTAAGTCTGCAATAATTTCTCCAAGTGATTTCTGTCGATTTACTTCCGGCAAGTCTTTATTTGTAAAAGCAGTAGGTACTACCGGATTTGCAAACTCTTTATTGTGAAGCTTAATATCATACTCAGTAAGACATACATAACATAGGTTCTTTGGAAGAAGTCCTCTTTGAAATTCTACAAAATTGTTTTGTGTTAGAGCAGTAGTGATTTCTCTTGCTCTATCTGGTCTAAAATTAAAAAATATTACAGCATCATTATCACAGATCAAATCATCTTTACTGCCTGTAAGTGTTGGCATTATAAACTCATCAGAATTTTCCAAGGGACAGTCTTTTTCATCGACTGATTCTTTTTTTTCTCCTCTTTTGTAAGCATTTTCAACTGCTTCTAGAGCTTGTGATGCTGTCAGCCCTGCTCCTTGTGTGATTAGATCATAGTAGCGCTTAATCCTTTGCCATCTATTGTCTCTGTCCATTGCATAGTAACGACCACATACAGTAACAATTTTTCCTTTGCAGATTTTTATTTTCTCTTCAATTTTTTTAATCAAACTTAATGCAGATTTTGGGGGATCATCTCTCCCATCAGTAATGGCATGGAGCATAACCTTTTCAGTTTTGTTTTTTGCTGCAAGTTCAAATAGTGCATATAAATGTCCTAAATGGCTGTGGACATCACCTTCGCTTATCAACCCCATTAAGTGTAATTTGGAGTTAAACTTTTTAACGTGTTCAATTGCGCTTAGTAATGTTTTATTTTTAAAAAATGATCCATCTTGTATGGTTTGGCTAATCAGTGTTAATTTTTGAGTAACAACTCTTCCGCCACCAATGTTTTCGTGACCGACTTCAGAATTTCCCATTACGCCTTCCGGCAAGCCTACGGCTTTTCCGCTTGTATACAGAATTGTATTTGGATATTCTTTAAGGAAGAAATTAAAGTTTTGCAAACTTGCCTGAGCTATTGCATTTCCATTTTTTTCACTGGAAGTTCCCCAACCGTCAAGTATTACAAGAGTAACAGGTGTATGTTTCATAAATTAATTTAAAACCTTTAATATTATAATGTAGATTCTGTTAACTTTAGAAAATCATCTGCTTTTTACAATACCAATAGCTTTAATTTGTAACCCCAATGAAGCAGCCAGGATGGCTGTTGGTACTAGGTTATAACAGTATGCTTGTACTCCTACGTTTAATAAAATTTTTTTTTCTTTATCATTTGGATGAACTCCATTTTTTAAACCAGCGACAATGACACCTTTCTTTGAACTGTAGGTATCTGTAAGTGAAACAAAATTTGGACCTTTTAGTGGATTTATGCCGGAAAGATTTACGTGATCTTTTATTGAAAAAATCTTTTTACTTAATTTTGTTAGCGGATAAATATAATCGACTATCTTTATTTTGTTATATTCAGATAAATTGTTTTTAGTTAGAGGTAGTCTTGAGTTTTTTTTTGTAAAGTTAACCTCAATGAGCTTTTCATTTGATTTAAGTTTGTGCTTCTTCATGAATTATTCAAGAAGCTTTCTTCCAGGCTTTATTGTCGATAAGAACAGCATTGCTCCAGAATCTTTCTAACTTATAGTAATCTCTTTCTCTTTCATGCATAATGTGCACTACTAAATTCCCAAAGTCTAAAACAATCCAATTGCTGTCTATGAAACCTTCTTTTGAAATCATTTGGTAATTAAACTTGGTTAGCCTTTCTTCAATATGATTTGCCAGTGCTTGTATTTGAGGAGTACTTTTTGCAGATATTATTAAAAAGTAATCTGCAACAACCGTTAACCTGCTTACATCAAGCAATAAAACCTTCTCGCCTTTTTTTTCTTCTGCAGCTTTAGCTGCTGTATATGCAAACATTAAATCATTGTTCTCTTCTTTTAAATTAATTTTTAATCTATTGGCTTGTTTACTTCTTTTCAATATTAGTTAACCCTTCCTTACATTCTCTGACGTTTCTAGTTTACCAATGGATGCTAATAAAAACCAGAAGGGGATAAATATTTGGGGCCTAAAAAAGACTGTATCTGCCATTCCATGTGTTAGTAATGCAATTAATGAAATAAATATTCCTAATGACAAAACTCCCCCCTTTTCCCAGAAGATATAATGTAACTTTAAAAATGAAGTTAAGAAAATGAGAACAAATAATAAACACCCGATAAAACCGCATTCAATAGCAAATTCTAAAAATATATTGTAAGCGCCTAATGCATCAAAGCCACTTATCATATAAAGCCCATAAGCTAGCCTGAATGCATTATTTCCAGGTCCAATGCCAATAAGCCAGTTATCCTTTAACATCTTTAAGCAAGCCAACCATACATTAATTCTATAGCTGTTACTGCTGTGTTCTCTAAGTGTAAAAATCGTTGCAATTCTTTCTGCAAAAACCGGGAACACATAAGTTAACAAAAGGTGAAAGACTGCTAATAATACAAAAAGAATAAATAGTATACTCCCAACTTTAAGTTTACTTTTTTGATTGAATAAATAATTTAAATAGATAGTTAAGCCAAAAAGTAAACTAGCTATTAACCCTAGATAGCCTCCTCTTGAACCTGTAAGGATTAAGCAGATTAAAATTAATAAGGTTCCTATCAAGAAAACAATTTTGTAAAAAATATTAGCTTTTAATTTAAATGGAATAACAATACCTACTGGTAAGACTAAAAGTAAATATCCTGCTAACAGATTTGGATTTCCCAGTGTTGAATAAACTCTTGTATGAATATTTTCATATGATGGATCTTCCCATGTGGCTAAAGGCTCTACACCAACAATATACTGATAGAGTCCAATCAATGCAGTTATAACTGTACAAAGAAATAAGAAACACCAAAGGTTTATGAAGGTTTTGTTTGATGAGTTAAGGATTGTGATTTTTATTACAAAATAGGATGTAAATAAAACAATATATTTTAATAAACCCAGAAAACTTTCTTTGAAAAAATAAGAACTAAAAGTACTAATTACAGCAGTAAGTATGAAAGCTAAAATAAGAAGGTCTAGAGTATTGAAATTAATTATGGTAATGTTTCTTGAAAAGATATTT
Organism: Candidatus Melainabacteria bacterium; assembly: GCA_016201905.1. GTDB lineage: Bacteria > Cyanobacteriota > Vampirovibrionia > 2-02-FULL-35-15 > 2-02-FULL-35-15 > JACQBQ01. Next base: position 61,925 of record JACQBQ010000018.1, read on the forward strand.
AATAAAAAGATGCAAAAACAAAAAATAATAATAAAGCCAATTCCAAAACGATCGTTTGCAAATTGTGGTAATGATAGAGAAGCAAATAAAGTACAAATTGAAATTAAAAGCATAAGAAGCAATGGCTTATTGGCTTTAAAGTAAGGTTGTATTTTAGTTGTTAAAAAAGTAAAAAATCTTCCAAGAATTGATTTTTTAATTACTTCATCTGAGTATTTGTCCAGCTTTTCTATGATTTTATTCATTTAGTGGATAAACATTAATAACTTTTCCATTTAGTCTATAGTTGAAGCCTTCAAGCTCGATTTGATTGCCGGTTTTTATTTTATTTCCGCCTATAACATAGCCGTCATTTGTTTTTAAAGCAGTATCACTTAAGGTTACAATGTAATCTTTTGTGTTGGGTCTGGTCGGATCAGTGATGGTTTTATATGACCCGGAAAGGTTTGGAATTATTACAACTTTTGGTTTTGTCTCAACTTTAATTATGTTTAGTTTTGTGTAAGGCCTGTTTCTGATTGTAATTGCTGATTTTTCACCAACTTTGAAAAAACTGTTTGTGCTACCTTCACTCTCAGAAGAAAATACATCAGGAAGCAACAGCTCAATTGCAATGTTCTCTTTTCCTTCTATAACTTTATTTAATGGTATTTTTTCAGCTCTGGCAAATATGTACCCTGTAATACTAAAAATTATGGCTAGAAATAGTAAAAGATCTAAAAAATTTAAACTTATTTTTGTTTTTTTTCTTTCCATGGCTAATATTATATTATTCTTATAGGGTGTTAGATGAAGGGTATCTGGATAAAGTTTATTATCGGTTCTGGAAAACCAATGAACCAGATAATGCTACAGCAAATGTATTTGCTATTCATGGGCTTGGTGGTCATAGTTTTTGGTTTGAAAATGCAGGGACTTTACTTAATAAAAACAAAATAAATCTTTTTTCCTTTGATTTGCCTGGCTTTGGCAAAAGCAAGTTTAAGCTGGAGGAGATAACTTCCTACAATGTATGGCTTAATGTTACAAGAGAAGTATTAGAAAATTTTTTACTGACATTTCAAATAAAATCCCCAGTATTTATCTTAGGTCATAGCATGGGAGCACTCTTAGCTGTTTTATTAAATAAGACTGTGAAAGCTAATGGCTGGATACTTTCAGTTCCTGGTTTTGAAGGAAATGATAAAACCTGGCCATTAAATAGCTTTGTTCTACCAGTTTTATTTAAAGCTGTATTTAACCCAAGGGAAAACTTTGCCGTTCCTTTTGGACCAGAGCTTTTAACTAAAAATGCTGAAGTACAGCTAAAGGTAAAAAAAGATCCACTCAGAGTAATTAATCTCAATGCAAGTATTTTTAGGCATGTTTACTTCTTGGCACAGAGAACAAAACGCTCTGCTAATTTGCTTAATGGTCCAGTACTTATGCTTATGTCAGGCAAAGATATGATTTGTTCAAATGCAGCTACAGAAAGGTTTTTTGATGAGATCACAGTTAGTGATAAAAGTAAGAAAATTTATACAAACTCTTTTCATGATTTGTTTATAGAGGATGAATTGGAAGAAATAGTCGATGATATTACAAAATGGATTAAAAGATTCAGCTAGTAAATAATAGTCAATCACTAAAAAGATGGATTTTATTATCTTAATAGTGTTAGCCCTGACAACACTTTTAAATAGTGGGTTTTATATAAACAGACGATAATCTTTTCTTCGTCTTTTTAAGTTGACAGGGGATTAGTTGTGGATTTTAATACAAATAAAAAAGCTGATTTTATTAGAGAAATGCTCTTGAAAACTGTTAGCAAGAGTCCGGATCTTTTTTCTTATTTCGTTGCAATTCAAGAAGCAAGAGAATTATTGGGACAAAAACAAGAGTGCAAAACCAATAAATTCAACAGACTTAAACCATCTAAAAGATTGGGTGATGGATAAGCTACAAGTTTTCAACTTTAGTCTTTTAAATAATCTTTGATTTCTTTAAGTCTTTCTTTTAATTCTTTTGAATTAACAATATAAGTTTTATTCATCATTTCCCATTCCAAAAGTAACTGCTTGAAGAGTCTGTCTATCTGGTTTTGATATTCTTCATCGTTCCATCTAAAGCCGTCGTCTTTTGGTTTAAACAAGCGTGGGATGTAAATGATGTGGGAGTATTTAAGAGCTTGGGAATATGCAAGCTTGAAATATTTCTCAGATTCGAAAGTTTTTCTGGAACACCAACTCCATCTTATCCAATGAACCCAGCAGTCAATCGTAGAGCGATCAGATATAAATTGATTAAACTTTTCCTCTAATTTGATTTGCTTCTTAAGAGTTAAAGATCTGAATTTTGTAGGATCCTTTATTTCGTAGATATTTTTGTAACCAAGTTCTTTGCATATAACTCTTGCTTGTTCAGGTATTACCTTTAAACTTAAGCTCTTTTTAATTTCATTTAATAATGAAGTTTTGCCAACGCCTGCAGAGCCAATTATTACTATTCTTTTTAGAGATTTATTTTGCATGATTTAAGGATTAATTGTGCAGTTTAAAGCTGTCCGTGAACTACCCTTATCAAGAAGTAGCTCTTTAATGTTAAACTAAATTAGAAAAATGAGGTTGGCTGACATGAAAAAAATATTTATTTTCTTGAATCTTTTGATTTTGACTGGAATCTCAATTTCCTCTTCTTTTGCACTTGATCCCAAATATACAGTTCATACTTCCAGTGCAGATATAGAATTTAAAAAGAAAAAAGTAATGGAGTGGTATGCAGGCAATGTAGATGGAAATAAGTTTTACTGGTATGATGCAAAAAAACATGTTAGCTGGTTAAAAAATAGAACTTTAAGATGGTATAAAGCCAATATTACTGACGGAAAGTTTTACTTTGTCCATTCTGATAAAGAATTAGATTTTACAAAGAAAAAAGCACTTAGATGGTTTGAAAATAATAATTTACTCCTAGAAAAAGCTAAAAATGATACTTGATTTTTTATTTTATAAAGTCTAAATGCCCTTTCAAATACAAGAACAGATAGTAGAAATTGATAATCCTAAGTTGTTTCAATGGATGGATGTTTACTCAGCCATTCAAAAATCAATTAAAAATTTAAAAGATAACTACATTATTAAATTAAATCTGGTTAAATCATCAAAAAGTAAATTATATTTTCATGTGGTTTATGTAGAGGATTTTATAGGTTTTATTGATGAACCATTCAAACCCAGTATTATAGAAAGCTTCAAAGATATTTCTAAAGCTGATGAAATATCATGCTTAATTATTCCTACTGGTGTAGGTGCACAGTTTGGTGGCTATGCCGGGGATGCAAATCCTTTGGCAAAAGCTTTAGCTAATAGCAGCAAATATCTTCTTACTCATCCTAATGTAGTAAATGGTGCAGTTTTAACTGATCTGCCACAAAATCTAATTTATCTTGAAGGTTTTCTCTTGGATCAATTTTTAAGTGGCAGAATTAATTTATTGCCAAATAAACGAAACAAAATTGGAGTAATTTTTGATAGTGGTATTAATGAGAAAAGGCTTGAATATGAAATTAATGTATTGAATGCAGTAAGAGCATTTTATGGATGCAATATTTTGGCTTGGACTTTAACAGATAAACCAATGCTAATTAATCCTTCTATAAATGAGTTTGGATTTTCATCTGGCAGTATTAAAAACTTTGAATATGTAATTGAAAAAGCATTTAAGTTAAAAGAAGCAGGTGCAACTGCTATAGCTCTTTGTACAGCGATACCGGACAGTGATTCTAGTCAGGGTTATATGTGTGGCAGTGGTGTTGATCCCATTGGTGGTGTTGAATCAATAATGTCTCATATAGTATCTAGTGCATGTGGTTTAGTATCAGCACATGGACCTGTTTTATTATCAGATGATCAGCATAAAAAAACTGATTATAAAAACATCTCGCCTTTGGCAGCTGGCGAATATATTGCAGAGACCTTTTTACCGTCAGTTATTTCAGGATTACGTTTTGCTCCGCAAATCACAGAGTCTCCGGATTCAAAATCTGTTAAAAATGTCTCTTCTATAATTGTTCCATATAATGCTTTTGGCAGTGCAGGTGTATTTTACTGTAATGAAGAGTTTCAAAACGTAGTTTTAGTTAAAGAAAATAAAACTTGTTTGGATATTTCTCCGGACGATTTAAATATAAGATTTAAAGTTGTTGATAGTTACATTGATATCACTAATTCAAGGATGCTCAGTGAATCAGGAATTGATACAGATGCTTTAAGAAGACCAATTAAATCAATACAAAAAATTTAAATTTTCTTTATCCTACTAATCGGCATTTTTTTCCAAAGATCATTTCTTTTACGGATTTGTTTATATTTTTTTCAGTTAAACTCTTTGCAAATAATCTTCTTAAAATGGTGGGTGAAAGCCTTGTCTTAAAACCATTTTCGCTTGAGGTCTTATCTATTATTAAGTTTATGCTTCTTGTTGAAAGTGGTAACTTTCCCAAGGTCGTAGCATGTCGAGGCATACCACTGATTAAATAGTCTTCAAGTGCAATTGGAGATTTTTCATTTATTTTTGAAAAAAATATTTCCATTAACATGACAGTTTTATCATCTATAAAAGTTAATTGATTCCTTGAAACTATTATTTGTCTGTTTGCCAGGTTTATATCTTTGATTTTTAGTGAGAGTAATTGTTTTATTGTTAGCCCTGATTTAGCAATTAGTGAAAAAATAAGCTTATCTCGAATTTCTTGTAGATTATTTTCAGGTAATGAATCTATTAGAGATAAAATCTCTTCATATTTAATAGGGAGATTGAAATTAACTTCAGGCATTGGTAGAGAAATTGATATGAAATGATCCGGTACATTTATTCCTGTTTCAATTAAATACTTTGTAAAATTCCTAAGTACTGTTATTTTCCTGCGATATGAAGCATAATTATATTTTTCCTTCATTGTATATAAATATTCGTCCATTTCGTTTTTACTTGGCAGGTCATTTTTTTCAATGCGAAGAAAATATTTTAGAAATTGAAGCAAATCCACCTGATAAGCTCTAAATGTCTGATATGGTGCATGTTTAATATTTTTTAGCCACTCTAAATAGTTTTGTACTAATTCATCAAGAGGTAGGATGTTTATCGTCATAAAAGATTTACCGAATCAATATCAAGTACAATGTCTACTTTAGCATTTTTGTTTATTCTTTGAAATAGACGATTAAAAATGAAATTGGTTTTTTCTTCATTTGGTATTTTACAGAGTATGTGATAGCGGTATTTGTTATGTAGTTTGGTGAAAAAGCAAGGAGCTGGACCTAAAAAGGATTGCCCGCCAGAGGTGGGTCCACCTTCGGTGGAGGAAGTAAGATTTAGCAACCCTGAACTTATCTCTAAAAGATGTTTTAATATTTCATTTGCAAAATCAAGACATTCTTTTTCATTGAGTGATTGAAAAATAATTCTTGAAAGCTTTGTAAAAGGAGGATATGAAAAAAGCTCTCTTTGTTTAATCTCATTTTTATAAAAGCTATTAAAATTGTGATCTTGTATGAATTTAAAAACTGGATTATCGGGTTGATAGGTTTGTATGAAGACTTTTCCTTCTTTTTGTCCTCTTCCTGCTCTTCCAGTTACTTGCGTTAAAATCTGAAAAGCTCTTTCATGTGATACATAGTCAGGGAAATGCAGCATGGTATCTGCTAGTACAACACCTACCACAGTAACATTTGGAAGGTCTAAACCCTTAGCAACAAGTTGTGTCCCAATCAATATATCGGCTTTATGAGAAGAAAAGTCTTTCCATATTTTTATATATTCATCTTTTTTTCTTAATTGATCACTGTCTACTCTGATTACTTTTGCATTACTAAATATTTTTATAACTTCTTCTTCAAGCTGTTGAGTGCCTAAACCAGAATACTTAAAGTGAGGACTTTTACAATCAGGGCATTCTCTAATGGTATTGGCTTGATAGCCGCAATGATGGCATATCATAAGAGAATAATTTTTATGAAATACAAGCGGTACAGAACAATTTTTACAAAACTGGATAAAGCCACAAGCTCTGCAAAAAATATGACTGGAATAACCACGCCTGTTTAACAGCAGAATGATTTGCTCATTTTTACTTAGGGCTTCATTTATACTGCTTTTTAATACATTTGAAATTATGTTTTTATTCGTTTGAGGATATTCATTGGTTAAGTCCACTAGGTAAACTTTTGGCATTGGAACATTTTCAATTCTATTTGGCAGTTCAAGAATTGTGTGGTTTTTAAGACAATTATGGTAATCCACAATATTAGGTGTAGCTGTACCTAATATTACTGGACAGTTTTCAATTTCTCCTCTTTTTAGTGCGACTTTTATGGCATCATATCTTGGAGCAGGTGAAGCCTGCTTATATGATGGATCGTGAGCTTCGTCCAGCACAATTAGACCGATGTTTTTAATTGGAGCTAAAATTGCTGACCTTGCTCCAAGGATAATTTTTACTTTTTTATCATTACTTTGTATCTTTTCCCAGCTATTGAAACGCTCTTTTTTACTGACTGAGCTGTGCCATATTACAATCTCATCTGAGTTAAATCTTTTAGCCAATCTTTCAAATGCCTGAGGTATTAAATAAATTTCGGGTACTAGATAAATAGCTGTTTTATCTTTTTTTAAAACATCTTCAAATAGCTTTAGATAGACCTCTGTTTTTCCAGAGCCTGTAATGCCATGCAAAAGAAATGTCTTTGCTTCTTTTTTTTGAATTGATTCTAGTATTAAGTTATAAGCATTTTCTTGTTCTTTATTTAAAGTAAGGGTGGAAGGTTTAGGGCTGAAAGCTGGAAATTGCAAGTTAAGCTCTTTGTTCTTTCCATTTTGAGTTTTTGTCTCCTTCTTTTCTATGTATTTTATCTTTGCTCTTAAAACGCCTTTATTTTTTAACTCGTTAATTAACTGATAAAACCTTTGTTTAGTAAATCTTGATTTTTGTAATAAGAATTTGTAGCTTAAACTCTTTTTTGTACTTTTTAATAATTTATCGATTATAAATTTTTGCTCAGAGGTGAATATGGTTGAATCATGAATCTCTTCTGAGAGTTCTACTTCATGGGTGTATTGATCAAAAAAATCAGAACTTGCTGAACTTGAAAGCACAGTGCCAATATTCGTTAGATAATAATTGCTAATCCATCTGGCTAGCTTTAAATAATTATCATCCCATATGGGGCTATTGTAAATAACGCTATATATGGGCCTGATTTTAAAATCATTTTTGCTGTTTAAAGTATTCACTGTTTCTAAAACATAACCAGTGGATTCCTGTTTCCCAAATGGTACATGTACTACAGTGCCAACTTTTATTTCTTCTTTTAGTTCTTCAGGTATGAAATAATAAAAATAATCATGTTCAGTAGAGCTTAGCGGGACAGGAAGATCAATTGCTACTTTTGCATAATGTGTGACTTGTGGCTCATTGCTGCTTTCTTTTAGTTCTAAGCACGTATCACTTTTCATAAATTAAATCCGCCACTATATTCAATATGAGCACCGGTTGTGTAGTCACTTTGAACCGTTTGAATTACAAGCTCTGCAAGACCTTTTAATGATCCTGTTTTCTTTAGAGGAATTTCTTTTTTTGGATAATGAATACTGTTTTCCATAACGCCTGGAGATATCATGTTTACTAGGATATTGTTCTTGGCTTCGTTTAACGCATATGCTTTTGTCATGAGTAAAATACCTGTTTTTGCAATTTGATAAGGTAGAATCAGTGGTTTTGCTACCATTTGCCCGCTTGATGCATAGCCTATATTAATGATTCTTCCTGACTTACTTTTTCTTAAGAGCGGAAGTGCATAATGTGTGCAATAAAAAGTTGAGTTTAAATTACCATCTATAATTTCATGCCATTCCTTAATAGTTAATTTATCCAAGCTTTTTTTTAGATAATTTCCTACATTGTTTACAAGAATGTCTAATCTTTTATGTTTCAATTTAATTTTTTGAAACATTTGTGACACTTCATTTTTGTTTGTTAAATCTGCTGAAACAGATGAGATGTTTAAATTTCTTTTTTGTAATTCATTTAATAAGGCTTTTGTTTCACTGTTACTTTTATAATAATGCACAATTACTCTATAGCCATTTTCGGCTATAGCTAGGAGAATGGCTTTTCCAATGCCGCGGGAAGCACCGGTAACTAATGCGATTTTGCTATTGAGTTTTAAAGCCATATCAACAATATAATAACAGTATAGATATGCTGCAGCATGTCCTTACATAGATAAAGAATTTTATAAACAACTACGCATTAACAAAAATGCCTATATTCCTAAATTTTTCTTGTCTGTCTTTTTTTATTTCATTGCTTGAAAGTCTGCTCAGTTCTTCTAAATGTTTCTTTACTGCAATTAGCAATTGTTCGCTAGTTTCTTTAGGATTATAGTGAGCTCCGCCTTCTACCTCAGGTATAATTTCGTCGATAATCCTTAATTTATATAAATCATAGGCTGTTATTTTCAGAGCATTTGCTGCTTCTTGCACTTTATCTTTTGTACGCCACAAAATTGCTGCACAACCTTCAGGTGAGATGACAGAATAAACTGAATTCTCAAGCATTAAAATTCTATTTGCAACTCCAATTGCAAGAGCTCCACCCGATCCGCCTTCGCCAGTTATAACTGCTATTACAGGAACTGTAAGCCCGGCAAGTTCTCTTAAGTTCATTGCAATTGCATGGCTTTGATTGTGAGCTTCAGCTTCAAGCCCAGGATAAGCGCCTGGTGTGTCTATAAAAGTTAGAATAGGGAAATTAAACTTTTCAGCATGGTAAAAAAGCCTCAGAGCCTTTCTATAGCCTTCAGGTGATGGCATACCAAAGTTTCGTTTTTGATTTTCTTTTATATTTCTACCCTTTTGAGTACCAATTGCCATGATTGTCTGACCTTCAATTTCAATTAATCCACCAATGATTGCTCCATCATCTTTACCTTCTCTGTCACCATGCAGTTCATGCCAGGTCGGACTTATTAGCTGTATGTAATCAAGTGGGTATGGTCTTTGTGGGTGTCTAGCAATTTTAACTCTGTCCAGAGGAGAGAGATCTTTATAAATCTGGCTTTTAACTTTGGCATATTGATTTTTTAAATCATTAACAACTTTCTTATTGCCGTTTTGCAAAGTCTTTTGTTCTAACTCATTGATTTGCTTTGATAAAGCAATTAACGGTTTTTCAAAATCTAAAGCTATAAAATCTTTTTTTGTTTCTTTCATTAGTATGTTTAAATCCTTGCAAGTATCTTATCAATCATTGTTTTATCAATCCCATTACCAGAAAAGCTCTTTTTTGTATTCTGGGAGTGTAGTCTTATTAAGTCAGAGATGTGTTGTTTTAAATTTGGTCTTGGAACTACCAGATCAATTTGTCCGTTTTCTAATAAATATTCTGCAGTCTGGAAATCTTTAGGGAGCTTTTGCCTAATAGTCTCTTCTATAACACGACGGCCTGCAAAACCAATCCTGGCATGAGGTTCTGCAATTAATATATCTCCAAGCATTGCAAAACTGGCTGTTACACCACCAAAAGTGGGCTCAGTTAAAATTGAAATATATAATAATTTTGCTTCGTGAAGTTTTTTTAGGGCACCGGCTGTCTTTGCCATCTGCATTAGACTTAAAATACCTTCATGCATTCTTGCTCCACCAGAACTTGATATAAGGACTAATGGCAATCTTTTGTCTATAGCATTTTCAATTAGTGAAACGATTTTTTCTCCTACAACAGAACCCATACTACCGCCAATGTACTGAAACTCCATAACACCAATAGCAGTGAGTTGATTGTTTATGCTGCCTAGTCCTGTAATGATGGCCTCTTTTACACCGGATGTTTTTTGTGCTTCATTTAATCGATTTTTATAGGGTTTTAAATCAACAAAGTTTAATGGGTCATCGGGTAATATATTTTCATTTATTTCGATAAAACTTCCATAGTCGATTAGCTGGTCGATTCTTTCTTGGGCACTTAGCCTATGATGAAAGCCGCAATGCTTACAAACTGATAAGTTCTTTTTAAGCTCGCTTGTATATAAAAGCTCATTGCAGCCCTGGCATTTTGTCCACAGGGTGCATAACAGTTCATCTGGTGGCTGAGCCTTTAGGTCCTGACCATTAGCATTAGCAGTGCCGTTTTGCAGTTTAGCGGCCTTTTTTAATTGCCTGGTTTTAAAAAAATCTTTAAGTCCCATAGTTATTTACGCTGGTCCTTTCTTACATTTTTCTTTTTTGGTCATTTTCACCGTTATATTCTATTCCTTTAATTGTCTTGCTTAGTTTATAAGACCTATACTTTGTTATGATTTTTTTATTTGAAAGTAGGTATATAAGCGATTATACAATTGAAAAATTAATAAAAAAAATAAAAAAATAATTAAGCGTTAAATGGAGATTGATGTCAGTGTCAGATATTAAAAAGGTTAACAAGTTAAATGAACTAAAAGTTGCATTTATTGCAGATGGTGTAAAAAATTTTTCTAAATCTGACATTTTTCACGACTCGAGTTTTGCGCTGATGTTAGCAGCGCAAGAATTGGATAAGAAAAATGTAAAGATCTTACTTACAGAATCAAATAATTTAAAAATTATTAATAATAAAGTTTTTGCTAAATTTGATGAAGTTTCCTTAAAAAAGGAAGAAAGTAACCATTTACAGGTTAAAAGTACTAATGAATACGCCCTTGATACATTAGATATTATCTTTGCAAGAAAAGATCCGCCGATAAATGAAAGCTACCTTTCATACATTCTTATGCTTTCTTTGGTGCCTCATATTGGAAATGGTTCTCCAGAAAATGATTTTAAAACTCTTATTGTAAATAATCCTCTTGGAATTTTAAAAGCAAATGAAAAACTTTATGCTTTAAATTTTCCAGCTCTTATTCCTCATACTTTAGTTACTTCTAGGAAAAATGAAATCCTAGATTTTTTAAATGAGCATAAAGAAGCAGTTATAAAACCTTTATATGACAAGGGTGGCGGCGGAGTGTTTTATCTGAGTAAAAACATGAACAATGTTCAGTCTATTATCGAAATTAGTACACAGGATGGTACAAAAGTTGCAATGGTTCAAAAATATATTCCTGAAGTTATAAAGGGAGACAAAAGAATAATTCTTTTAAATGGAAATCCAATTGGTGCAATTCTTAGAATACCGAAAGTCGGTGAGTTCAGAGCAAATATGAATAGAGGAGCTTCAGTTGAACACTGTGAATTAAACAAAAGAGATCTAGAGATCTGTGAAACTATAAAGCCACATCTTCAAAAAGATGGCTTATATTTTACCGGCATAGATGTTATCGGAAATTATTTAACAGAGATAAATGTAACAAGCCCGACTGGCCTGCAGGAAATTGAAAGATTTACCGGAAGATCACTAGCAAAAGAGATAATTGATTGGGCAATTGAGACTGCTTGTGATCATTAAAAATGTGGTTAACTCTAAAGATCTGGGTATATAACGTAGAAATGCCAGGATCCTATGGAAACATTAACAACAGATTTACAAGTAGCACAAATAATAATTATAAGAATTTTAGTTTCTTTTATTTTAGGTGTTTTAATTGGAATTGAAAGAGGAATAAGCCACAAAGCAGTGGGTTTTCGGACTTTGTCTTTAGTATGTGTGGGTTCTACTGGATTCACATTAATTTCAATTTATGGATTTCAAGGAGTAGACACTTCGCGTGTAGCTGCACAGATAGTAACTGGTATTGGTTTTCTTGGTGCAGGTGCAATACTGCATAGGGGATATATTACAAAAGGTTTAACTACTGCTACTGCACTCTGGGTGGCTGCAGCAGTAGGCATGGCGTGTGGAACTGGGATGTTTGTTCTTGCTTTTGTTATAACTTTAATGTCTTTAATTTTACTCTGGGTATTAAAACCATTTAAGATTCATCTCGATCGTATGCTTGATAATGGAAATGGGAAGTCTAGCAAGAAGAAAAGTTCTGAGGATGAAGAGTAGGCATGGTTTTTTTAATTGTGCTTCGTACCTCAGTGCTTAAATGTTCAATTCTTGCAAACTGTTTTGCGTGATAAAAGACTTTGCGCCTGGCGCGAATCGAACGCGCGGCCAATCGGTTAAAAGCCGAGTGCTCTACCCCTGAGCTACAAGCGCATAAAGAAAAAGAACATGTATTAGATTAGCATATTAGGACTAAAGACCAAAGAGATACATTTTTAATTTTCATTTGATTCGCCAAGCTGCTCAAGCGAGTATTTAAATATTACATTTAGAACTCCAAAGATTGGCAGGGCAAAAAGTATACCAATTAGTCCAGCAGTTTTCAGACCAGCTAAAATTGCTATTAAAACTAAAACAGGATGCATGCCAATTGCATCTCCCATAATTCGTGGGGTGATCAGATTGTCCTGGATTAATCTTGTAAATCCTTCATAGACAACAATTGGAATCCAAATTTTATATGGAGCAGTAAAAGCAATTACAAGCAATGCAGGCACAAGTCCTATCCACCCACCCACAACCGGAATAATAAAAGATATGAAGTGCCATAAGGCAAGCAATAAAGCATAGGGAAGATTTAATACGACATAAGATATAAACATAACCGTAGCATTGATTGCAGCTAGCTTTACCATGGCACCGTAAAAACCTCTTAAACACTTGTCCAGTTCGCTTACCAGGTTATGGATGTGATGTTGGTATTTGTCTGGAATATGTTTTGTAAGTTCTTTTATAATATTATGTCCGTCTAAAAGAAAATAATAAGAAGTTACAGCTGTGACAAATATATAGAAAACAATGTGAAAAGTATTTTTAGCTACTCCTAAGATATTTCCAATTGGATCTAAGGTAAGGTTGCTAAACCTCTTCGTTAGCCCGCTTGTAGCAGTAGTTAAATTAACGGGGATGTTGTTTTTGTTTAGATACGTTTGAATGTTATGTATCTTTTGATCCAAGTGAATTCTGATAGCAGGAATTTGTCTAGTGAACTCTCCAAATTCTTTTGTAACTTTTGGAGAAATAAAAATAAATCCAGTGATAAGCAGGCTAAAAAGTGCTAAGTACGTCAGCATCACTGCTATTGCCCTAAACCTTACAATTTTTGTTAAAAAGTCAACAGGTCCTATAAGTAAATAAGAAATTAATATTGAAATTCCAACAACAATTAAAATATCTGCAAAATATTTTGTAAATTTTAAACAAGCAAAAAGTAAAAGTACAATACCTGAAATTACTAAAAGTTGTTTTGCACGTCTGTCCCAAAATTCTGTCATTTTATTTCCCTTTTCTAGCTGTTAAATGGAGACGATGTTAAACACTTTTTGTGGCAGTGGTGGCTTGCTTTGGAATGCTTAATTCTCCACCAACTCTGTTTATAAGTGTTCCTATCTCTTCAATTTCAACAGCAACTTTATAATTTCTTTTTATAGGTCCAACTCCACTAGGCGTTCCGGTCAAAATAATATCGCCTGGATACAGTGTCATGACTCTTGTTACGAAACTTATAAGATAAGGGATATTAAAAACCATTGAGCTGGCTTTTGCAAATTGGACAGGCTTGTCGTTCACATAGGTTTTTAATGTAAGGTTTTGAAATTTTGGAAACTCAGTAGCTGGAAGGATCCATGGACCTACAGGACAAAAGGTTTTAAAACCTTTTGCTCTTGTCCATTGACCGTCTTTTTTTTGTAGCTCTCTTGCTGTGATGTCATTTGCACAGGTGTAGCCTAAAACATAGTCCAGTGCTTTTTCCTCGCTGACATTTTCTGCCTCTTTTTTGATAACTACTGCAATTTCACCTTCATAATCCACCTGCCCAACATCATTTGGCAGAATAATTCTTTCTTCAGGTCCAATAATGGATTCAGGAGATTTTAAAAATATGATCGGTTCACTTGGAATCTCGGATTTAAATTCTTTTATGTGACTTTTATAATTTTTACCAATTCCAATGATTTTTCTGGGTTCAATACATAAGAGAGGATGCAGCTGATTAAAATTAAACGGACTGCCTGTTTTATTTGGATAGAAGATGGACTCAATTGGATAAACCAGATTTTCTTCTCGATCATAGTGACCATAAAATGCTAATTTCTTGCGTGGATGAAAAAATTTACCTAAGTAATACAATGGTTAGGTTCCTTCTTGCCAGGAATTCATATAGTGGATTTGTTCAGGAGTTAGTTTGTCAATTTGAATCCCTAAAGTTTTTAGTTTTAAACTTGCAATTTCATTGTCTATTTCAAGAGGCAGTTTTTGTACTCCTGGTTTTAGTTTGCCTTTATTTTTTACCAAATATTCTACAGCAAGAGATTGATTTGCAAAACTCATATCCATAACTAATGCTGGATGTCCTTCTGCTGCTCCCAAATTTACAAGCCTTCCTTCTGCCAGAACAAAAATCTTTTTACCAGATATAAGATACTCTTCAAGAAAAGGTCTTATTGTTCTTTTGTTTGAGGACATCTTAGATAGTGCTTGTAAATTAATTTCTAAATCAAAGTGTCCTGAATTACAAACGATAGCTCCATCTTTCATGTGTTCAAAATGTTGTTTATCAATAACTGATTTATTTCCAGTGACTGTTACAAAAACATCACCAATTTTACATGCTTCTGACATTGACACGACTTGATAACCGTCCATTGTGGCTTCTAGAGCTTTAACAGCATTTACTTCAGTAACAACTATCCTTGCTCCAAGACCACTTGCTCTTTTTGCTACACCTTTTCCACACCAGCCATAGCCACAGACAACTAATACTTTTCCAGCGATTAAAATATTTGTTGCCCGGATAATTCCATCTAGGGTTGACTGACCTGTTCCATATCGATTGTCGAACATGTGTTTTGTCTGAGAATCATTTACAGCCATTGCAGGGAAGCTTAATACGCCATCTTTTTCCATTGCATGCAGTCTAACTAAACCGGTTGTAGTTTCTTCTGTTGAACCAATAATATTTTTTACAAGATCTTTTCTTTCTTTAAATAAGGTGGCCACTACATCTGAACCATCATCAATAATTATGTTTGGTTCATGGTTTAGAGCAATGCTTACATGTTTTCTGTATGTTTCTGTACTTTCACCTTTAATAGCAAAGACAGAAATATCATGGTTCTTTACAAGTGAACTGGCTACATCATCCTGGGTGCTTAATGGATTGCTTGCAATTAATATGCAATCAGCACCTCCTGCTTTTAAAGTAATAGCAAGTACAGCAGTTTCTGTTGTGACGTGGCAGCATGCTGCGATTTTTATTTTATTTAGTGGTTTCTCTTTGCTAAATCTTTCCTGAATACTATTTAAAACAGGCATTTGGCTTTTTGCCCATTTAATTCTTTCTTCACCTTGTGGAGCAAGCGCTGGATCTTTAATTTCATGCTTTGTTGCTGTCATTTGAGTCATTGTATCTCCTTAGAGTCGTTTGTAATCTAAATCATTTTAACAAACTTTATTATATTATTGTGCCTAAGTACTTAAATACCTAAGCACTTATAATTAAATTATGACAAAAGTTTTGTATGAAATTGATTCAGCTTTAAAGAGTCAGCTAAAAAATGTTCCATCATTATCTGGCATTTACATGATGATGGATAAAAAAGGTGAAGTTATATACATTGGTAAAGCTTTAAACTTAAAAGACAGAGTCAGATCGTATTTTAATATTGCTTCATGGAAAGACAGACCAAAGCTTTGTTTCATGATGCCAAAAGTCAAAGAAATAAAGACAGTCGTTACCCGTTCTGAAAAAGAAGCGCTCATTTTGGAAGCCAGTTTAGTAAATAAGCATCAACCCAAATACAATGTAACTTTAAAAGATGATAAGAAATTCCCATGGCTAATGATTACACATGATGAAAGCTATCCGCGGGTAGTGCCTATTCGTGATGTAGCAGGGTTTAAACATAAATATCCAAACACTAAAAACAAATTCTTTGGACCGTATAGTGACAGTGGTGCTATGTGGGAAACATATAAAGTCTTAAAAGAAGGTTTTCAGCTTAGGCTTAGAAGAAAACCTCTTTTTAAAGACAGACCGTGTATGAATTACCATCTGAGGCTTTGTTCTGGACCTTGTCAAAGTCTTATTATTTATGATGATTACCAGAAAATTGTTAAGCAGGTTGAGGATTTTTTGCTTGGTAAATATGATGTCGTTTTAGAAGATTTAAAAAAACAAATGAAAGAAGCTAGTAAAAATCTTCAATATGAAAAAGCCGCAAAATTTAGAGACACAATAGGAAAAATAAAAAAAGTTTTGGAAAAACAAATTGTAGTAAGTGATGAGGTGAGCCTTAGTCAGGATATTTTTGCTTGTGACTGGAGTGGGCAAAATATGCTTCTGGAGTTGCTTATGGTAAGAGAAGGAAAGGTTGTTGCTGTCGAGTCATTGCCAGTAGATCTTCCGAAAGATACTGAGTTGGAAATTGCATTTAATGAAGCTATAAAACAATACTACACAAGGATTAATGATGAAAATATCCCGAAAGAAATAATAGTACAGTTTAAACTTGCTGAAATAAATTATATAGAAGAATGGCTTACCTCAAGGTCTAAGAAAAAAGTAACAGTGATATGTCCTAAAAAAGGGAAAAAGCTGGAGCTTATAAAGATGGCAGAGCACAATGCAAAGCTTGCTTTACAGAGAGTTTTGCTTTCAAATATTAATAATGTAGGGGCAATTCGAGAATTGCCCCTACAGGAATTACAAAAAGAATTAGGTTTAAAAAATATTCCAAATCGCATTGAATGCTTTGATATTTCTCATCTTGGTGGTACTGGTACTGTTGGAAGTATGGTTTGCTTTATTAATGGAAAACCAGATAAAAATGAATACAGAAAATTTAAATTAAAGACAGTATTAAATAAAATTGATGACTTTCAATCAATGAAAGAGATTATTTCTAGGAGATATAGAATGCATAGCGTCATTGCGAGCGAAGCGAAGCAATCTCAAGATCGTTCTAAGAGTAATGAGATTGCTTCGTCGCCTTTGCAGGCTCCTCGCAATGACGTGGTTTTACCTGACCTCATAATCATCGATGGTGGCAAAGGCCAATTAAGTGCTGCAAAAGAAGCTCTGGAATCTTTAAATATTGATCTAAATAAAATTGATTTAATCAGCCTTGCAAAAAGATTAGAAGAAGTGTTTAAGCCTGGTGAAAAGAAATCGATTCTACTTGATCGAAAATCAAAAACATTATTTTTACTTCAAAGGATAAGAGATGAAGCACATAGATTTGCAATAACTTTTCAAAGAGACACAAGAACAAAGGACACATTTCAGTCTGAATTAGAAAAAATCTCAGGGTTAACCAAAGCAAAGATTCAAAGACTCATGAATTATTTTGGATCGTTGAAAAATATTCAGGAAGCGGATTTGGAGACTTTTGCAAAAGTGCTGCGACAGAACAAAGATGTAGTCGGAAATATTTTGGAGAAAATTAAAAATCTATAATTTACAAAACAAATCATACTCATCACAGCTAGTTACTTTTACTTTAATAAATTCACCAGGTAGTGGCACTGCCTCATTAGCTTTTAAATCAATATAAAGTTGTCCATCAATTTCAGGTGCATCTCTGAAAGAACGTCCTACAGCTCTTACAGGTTGGGGCATGCCATGGCGTGCCCTTACAGTATGTTCAAGGTGTTCTACAAGCATTTCAATCTCTTGCCCAATAAACGCTTGATTCTTTTCTAGTGAAATCTTTTGCTGTAATTTCATAATTTTATCTCTGCGTTCTATTTTGACTTCTTCAGGTACTTGATTTTCAAAATCATTTGCTGGTGTACCTTTTTCTTTTGAATAGGTGAAGACCCCTACTCTGTCAAAACAGCTTTCTTTTATAAAGTCATAAAGCTCATTAAAGTCTTCTTCGGTTTCGCCGGGAAAGCCTACTATAAAAGTCGTACGGATAGTTCCGCCTGGAAGTTTTTTACGAATAAGTTCTACTGTATCTCTTACTGTAGGTGGGCGGCGCATGAATTTAAGTATTTTTGTGCTTGCATGCTGAAGTGGAATATCAATATATTTAACTATGTTTAATTTTTTATTAATTACATCTAATATTTCTTCATCCATTTCTGTCGGATATGCATACATAAGGCGAATCCATTTGGCACCAGATTTGTCTGCTACTGCTCTAAGTAAATCTGCAAGAGCTCTTCTTTTATAAATGTCAGTTCCATAAGCTGTACTATCCTGTGAAACCAAAACTATTTCTTTAACGCCATTTTTTACAAGTGTTTTTGCTTCAGTTACTATGTCTTCAATGGTTCGTGATTTCATATCACCTCTTAGATAAGGAATAATACAGAAAGCACATCTATGATCACAGCCCTCAGCAATTTTTAAATAAGCACTGGGACCGATTTGTGTATTTAAGCGAGGAGTAGATGAATTAGCTACTGCCATTGGTATTTCATCGACTCTAACTATCTTTGAATCTTTGCCGGCATTTAAGTTAACAGTTACTTTTTTTACTACATCTAGAATATCTTTTATATTTCCTGTACCGACTACTGCTTGTGCTTGAGAGAATTCATCAAAAAGGTTTCCTTTAAATCTTTGAGCCATACAGCCAG
This sequence comes from Candidatus Melainabacteria bacterium, assembly GCA_016201905.1. Taxonomy (GTDB): domain Bacteria; phylum Cyanobacteriota; class Vampirovibrionia; order 2-02-FULL-35-15; family 2-02-FULL-35-15; genus JACQBQ01. The sequence goes on from JACQBQ010000018.1 coordinate 80,514, forward strand.
TGATAATTAATTTTTGCTCTTTATTTGATAGCTCTGATAAGACTTCTTTACTTTCATTTGTACTTCCTTCTATAAATGTGCAGGTGTTTACAAGAGATAAATCAGCTTTATCGTGATCAGCTGTTATTGGATAGCCTGCAGCATGTAAGATACCTATGATATTTTCAGTATCCACAAGGTTTTTAGGGCATCCTAGGGTTGAAACACCAATGGTTGGTAACACTTTATGTTTTTTTGTCTTCATATTAAGAGGTTTATAATTATATCAAATTGATATGGATATAAAACAATTAATCACTGAAATAGCCTTTGACCTTGGTTTTGATGCTGTTGGCATTACAGTAGCTGATGATTTAGAAAAATCAAATGAGCATTTTATACGGTGGAGAGAAAAAGGATTTGCTGGAGATATGAAATATCTTCTCAGAGAAAACCCAATAAATGCAAAGCCAAAACAAATTCTTCCGGAAGCTAAATCAGTAATTAGCTTGCTTGTAAATTATTACACAGAACCACCCAGCGATCCTGGAGCTAACTATGGGAGGGTTGCAGCTTATGCGGTAGGGCTAGATTATCATAAGGTCTTAAGAAAAAAAATAAGACAATTTCAAGAAAAGATTGAGAAAAATATTGGTAAACACTTTCTTTCAAGAGGTTTTTCTGACTCTGTGCCATTGCTTGAAAAGTCATTTGCAAGGAATTCTGGCTTAGGTTTTTTTGGAAAACATACTTTAATTATTAATAAACCATTTGGCTCTTATTTTTTTATATGTGAGTTAATCTCAGATCTTGAAATTGAAACTACCCATGAAATCTCTGGCACATGTGGACAGTGTACAAGGTGCAAGGATATTTGCCCGACTAGTGCTTTAGATAATGAATATCAGCTTGATGCAAGGCTTTGCATTTCGTATTTAACCATTGAAAATAAAGAAAACATTCCACTTGAATTAAGAGAAAAAATAGGACCGTGGGTTTTTGGCTGTGACTTATGTCAGATGATTTGTCCTTATAATAAAGAAATTAAATCTACAAATTGGGAAGAGTTTAAACCAGAGTCAGGAGCTAGCCACTGGTTGAGCTTAAAAGAGATTTTAAGTATTAAATCTGAAAAAGAATTTCACGACAAGTTTTGTCATACACCACTTACCAGGCCAAAAAGGTCTGGGCTTTTAAGAAATGCAGCTGTTGTTGCAGGAAACAGGCTGGCAGAAAATGTTTTACCGGAGCTGATTTGGCTAGCTGAAAATGAGCCAGATCTGGTTATTAGAGAACATGTTTTGTGGGCATTGTCTAAATATCCAGATCGCAAGGCTAGTCAAATAGTTAGTAAGTTTGCGACACGTCATTGCGAGGAACAAAGTGACGAAGCAATCTTACTAACTTATTCACATTTTTGAGATTGCTTCGTTGGCTCTTTGAGCCTCCTCGCACTGACAACTGGAAGTAATATTTATTTCAAGTGTTTAATTAATTCACTGTGTATAAATCCATTAGTGGCAACGATTTCTTTGCTGTAGAGATCATATTTTTTACCTTTAAACTTTGTGATTTTTCCACCTGCTTCTTTTAAAATGAGTGCCCCAGCTGCTACGTCCCACGGACTAAGTTTTAATTCCCAGAAACCATCTACTTTTCCTGATGCTACATAACACAAATCAAGTGCTGCTGCACCGTCCCTTCTGACACCTTGACTAACTAGGGTTAGGTTTCGAAAGTTATTAAAATTATTTGTTTTAGGGTTTTTTCTGTCATATGAAAATCCTGTTACAAGAAGGCTATCTCTTAAAGTTTTAATTTTTGAGACTGAGATTACTTTTCTATTTAATTTTGCACCTTTATTTTTTCTTGCGCTATAAAGCTCATCGGTTAAAGGATTTTTTATAAGCCCAAATTCAAGAATGTTATTTACAGAAAAACCAATTGATATGCAAAAGCATGGATAACCGTGTGCAAAATTTGTTGTTCCATCTATTGGATCAATAAACCATTGATACTTTAAGTTTTTTGTGTGTATGCCTGATTCTTCAGCAACTATAGAATGATCAGGATACTTTGAGTTTATTTCTTTTAATATTAGAGCTTCAACTTCATGATCAACATTAGTTACCAGATTAAAATCACCTTTTTTATAAGAGATTGTTCTTATTTTGTCGTAACTTTTTAGAATTACTCTATTAGCTTTTTCTATTAGTTGTTTTGCAAAGTTAAATACATTGTCCACAAGCACAAATTCTAATTTAAAAATAAGGGTAATGAGTTTAGAGTTTAGGTTTTAAACCATTTTTTGCCTTGACTTGTATATGTAGCTTGTTATCGGTCAGTGTTCTTAACCTTTATTCTTAACTAATCAAGATAATGTTTGCAAGTTAAGAGATTTAGGTTTTTCATCAATTTTCCTAAAAATTTCTTTAAAAAATCAGTGTTTTAACCCCACTTTAGTATTAAGCCATACTTAAATATAAAATATTTATATATTTTTTAATACATTCGTCAATACTACGATAGATTATATATTCGGAACGAACGGTAATAAAAAAGTAAGAGGGAGAAATATGGATACATTGTTAAATCAACAACAAAGCCGAAAGAAAACTGGTCCTAAGCCTTTATATGGAGAAGCAAAAAAGATGGTTTCATTCCGTCTATCTCCAAGGGCATTGGAAATAATCAGACATGTTGCTACACAAAAAGGTGTAAGCCAAGCTGAAGTTATTGAACAATGGGCTCGTTTAATTGGCAGTAATGCAGATAGTCTTTTCACACAAAAGACTGAAGCTGTCAGTGAACTAGTTCCATCATTAAACTAGTAAGCTTTGATTGTAAAAAATTTAAAAGCCCTCAGGATTTATTCTGGGGGCTTTTATTTTGTAAGAGAAAAAAGAAATTTATCAACTGACTTTACTTACCGGATAAATCATTTTATTTGAGACCAGTGTCTTTGATATAATTTCAGGTTCTTTTTGAATCGGTTCATTTTTATACTGCAATAAATATCTTCTTAGAGCTTCTCTTATAAGTGAACTTCTAGTTCTGTGTTCAAGCTCTGCAATTTTGTCGATCTCTTGTAAAAACTCATTTTGAAAATTTACTAAAACTTTTGCCATAATTGTTTTTCCTTTTTTCTGTTTTGCTTAAATTAATTTTATCAACAATTAAATTTTAGACAATGGATTTATACAGTTATAAGAAAATATTCATAAAGCATTAATAATAGAAATCTATTTTATAAAGTTGCTGGCAGACATTATTATTTCGCGAATATCATCATGTTTGGGCTGCCAATTTAAGTCTTTTCGTATTTTACTTGAATCTGCAATTAATACAGGTGGATCTCCTGGTCTCCTCTTACAAAGTTTGTATTGAATGTCTTTTTTTAGAACTTCTTTTGCTGAGTTTACAATTTCTAATACAGAATATCCATGACCGTAGCCTATGTTATAAATGATTTCATGTTTTTTGTTTGTAATGAGTATCTCAAGTGCTCTTATGTGGGCGTGGATTAAATCTGCTACATGTATATAATCCCTAATTGCAGTACCGTCTTTAGTGGGATAATCATTGCCGTAAACTGATAACTCATAGTTTTTGTTGTTTGCAGCTCTAATTACTAGAGGAATTAAATGTGTTTCGGGATTATGGTTTTCACCATGCTTTTTAGATGCACCGGCTACATTGAAATATCTAAGAGCAATATAATCTAAATTATGGTTTTGCTTATACCACGCAAGGGCTTTTTCAAAAGCTAGTTTTGACTCACCATATGGATTAATTGGTTTTGTTTGTGTCTCTTCTTTTATTGGTATATCATCAGGCTTTGGTATTCCATATGTTGCGCAGGTAGATGAAAATACAATTTTTTTTACATTGAAACGAATCATTACGTCTAACAGGTTTTGAGCTTGACAAAAATTTATATCAAAGTACTTCAATGGATCTCTCATTGACTCTTCAACTAAAGCTGCTCCTGCAAAGTGCAAAACAATATCAATCTTATTTTCTTTAAAAATTTTTTCTACAGAAGCAGTATTGCCAATGTTTGTATTAAAAAAAGGAATATTAGGGGGTATTGCTTCCATGTGTCCTGTCGAAAGATCATCTACAGCTAGGACCTCGTATCCTTCTTCAAGTAACATTTCTGAAGCTATTGAGCCTATGTATCCTGCAGCGCCAGTTACTAGTATTTTAGATTTCAAACTTTTGGGAGCCTTTTTATTTTTTACTATCTTTTTTTTGAAGATTCATTTTATTACCAAGCAAGATTCTTTGTAACTCTGCTGTGGCAGCCCTAAGTCTCCTCGATACCTGCATTTGGGAAATTCCTAGTCTTCTTGCAACTTCTGTTTGACTTAGATCTTTATAGTAAGTCATTTCAACTACTTGTCTTAGATTGTCTTTTAGCTGGCGTATGGCTGCTTGAAGCATTATATTGTCTTCTTCTGAACCAAATTTAAGCTGGTGGGATGAATCTTCTAATGTATCTATAAGTAGTTGTTCACTGGTTCCATCAGTAGTTAATGTTTGGTCAAGCGAAATAAGTGTTCTTCTGCGATCAACTTCATAGGCCTCAGATATTTTATCAGGGTGAATCTGTAGAACTTCAGCAACTTCAGCATCTGTAGGTTCTCGTCCCAGCTCATGAATTAAATCCTGGACTAGTCTTGAAATCCTGAAACTTAATTCCTGTAGTTCTCTTGGAGCCCTAATCATTGATGTTTTATCTCTTAGGTAGTGTCTTATTTCACCGGTGATTAAATGTGTGGCATAAGTATGAAACTTTGCTCCAGCATCAGGATCAAACTGTTCAATTGCTTTAACAAGTCCAATACTGCCTACCTGAATCAGATCATCAACAGGGTCTGTGCTTCGTCTGGCTAAACCATAAGCAATTCTTTTAACTAAAGAAATAGAATATTGAACGATTTTATCTCTTATATTTTTATCTTTGGTTTTATGATATTGAGAAAGAAGTTTATGAATATCCTTACTATCTAATTCATCAAAATCTGTTGATGTTGAGTTTATTGGACTGGGTGACATGCAGTCTTTACCTTTATTAAATATATTTTAAGTGTTAGACAATTACTATTATATTTGCTTTATGATGAGCATATTTATTAAAATGTTACCACAGTATGGCCGCTAACTGAATTAATATGAAAGTTTTAGAAGTACATAACTTAACTGTATCTTTTGATGGTAAAGCTGCTGTTGATAATGTTTCTTTTGATCTTAATTCAGGTGAAATTGTGGGTTTGGTTGGTGAATCAGGATGCGGTAAGTCTTTAACAGCTTTTTCTATACTAGGAATTTCACCTCCAAGCAGTATATTGAGTGGAAAAATTATTTATAAAGATACTGATTTGTTGTCAATGGATGATGAATCAAAAAGAAAAATCAGAGGAAATAAAATATCCCTTATACCCCAAGATCCCTTGTCAGCTTTAAATCCTGTTTATACCATTGGTGAGCAAATATCAGAAGTCTTAGAGGTTCACAAAAATGCTACACATCAGCAGGCTCTTTTAGAGTCTGAAAAAGTATTAGAAAGTGTCAACATCCCAAACCCAAAACAAAGATTAAAAGATTATCCACATCAATTCTCAGGTGGTATGAAGCAAAGAGCACTTATTGCAATGGCTTTAGTGGCAGAACCGGATATATTAATTGCGGATGAGCCTACTACAGCTTTAGATGTAACTATTCAGTTGCAAATATTAGAAATCATGAAAGGCCTAAAAAATAAAGGCAAGGCTATTTTATTAATCACTCATGATTTAGCGCAAGTGGCTGAAGTATGTGATCGTGTTTTTGTAATGTATATGGGAAAAATTGTTGAATCTGCACCTACACGAGAAATATTTCTTAACCCGAAACATCCTTATACAATTGGTTTGCTCAACTCTCTTCCAAGTGACAGTAAAAAATCATTAAGCCCAATTCTAGGCCAGCCGCCAAGTATAGATTCTATTCCACAGGGCTGTGCATTTAACCCTCGATGTCCATTTGTTTTCGATAAGTGTAAAAAAGAAGTACCAGAATTATATGATGTAAAAAGCTCAAACGATCATAAGAGTAGATGCTTCTTAGAAATTAAAAATTAATGTTCTTCAGCATGCTCTCCATGAGCAACTGCAGTACCTATGTAAACAGTGGTAAGCAGTGAAAATACTAAAGCTTGTATTAAGCCTACAAAGAGTTCAAATGCTAGAGCAAACATTGGCAAGACCAGAGCAACTAATCCTAGGATAGACATTACAAGCACTTCGCCAGCAATAGTGTTTGCAAAAAGCCGTAGCGATAATGTCAAAGGCCTTATTAACAAATCCAACCATTCAACAAATCCTAAAGGCTTAAAATAATTTAGGATGTATCCAGCTCCTCCGGATTTAATACCAGCAATAATATATGTTACTAATGAAATTAGTGCCATACCAGCTGTAACATTTATATCTGCTGCTGGTGAAGAGCCTTCCCAGTGATTACCATTGTCTAATTTTGGCCACCAACTAAATGCCTCTCCTATTTTCCATGGCATAAGTCCAAGCCAGTAGGCAAAGAGCGTGAAAATAAAAATGCCACCAATTAATGGAATATAATTTTTGCCTTTTTTACCTGGGATTTGAGATGAAGTTAAACCGTTTATTAATTGCCATATTGTTTCCAGGATGGTTTGTCTTAAACTGTAACCCTCAATCCTTAGATTTCTTGTTAGAAGAAATGAGACAGCTAATATTGAAGCCATGATTACCCATGAATAAGCGATGGTATCCATATGGACTTTCTGTCCTAGTATTTCATTTGTAATATGTACTCCAAGAGAAGATGACATTTTTATTCAATTAAAATTTATTTATTCCTTAATTTGCATATTTGCATAAAACCAGACAAAAATTAAATATATTGTTTGGCAAATCGCAAAACCAATAAATAATGCTATCAGGTTAGAATGCAATTTGTGAACAAGTATTGCGCAAGGCAGGGCTACAATTACAAGCCTAATTGGAAAACCTAAAAGAACAAATATTTTACTATAGCTGCTGGCCTTAATTAATTGTGTGTAAGTAAATGATGTGAGCCCACTGATTAGTATTCCTGTCAAAATTGAAAACTCTTTATATATTAAATAAATCAGACTTATTAAACAAGTTATACCTGCTTGTGTGTAAGATATTTTGTTTAACATATCAGTAAAACTAGTTATCTTTATTTTCATTTTTCCCAAGCTGATTTTTATAAATCTGATTTGATTTAATTACAAGTCTGGCTAAGCCGAAAATTATTGCTGTGATTCCGAAAATTATTGCTAGTGCTGGACTAGTGTGAAATTTTTTGTCGAGATAGTTCCCAAATGTAGCCAGTAGGGCTGTAAGAACAAAAACCCCAAAAATTAAATCATAAAGAAGACCCATGAGGGCATTATAGCTTAAAATAGTATATTGAAATGCTTAGAAAATATATATTAATTTATGTTTTATTTTTTCTTTTTACTAATGCTTTGTTTTGCTTTGCGCAGGACGAGAGCTATCCGCAAGATCCAGAGATAGTGAGATTAGTAAATGAAGGTATTAAATTGCATAAGGATAAGGATTATTTAGGTGCACTTAAATCTTTTAGTGAAGCACTTTCTATAGAGCCTAATAATGTTCTTGTCAAACAAAATATAAGTATTGCTCATAATAATTATGGAAAATATTTAGCTGAAAGAACAGACTATGAAAAAGCTTTAAAAGAATTCAGGCTTGCAATTTATTATGATTCACAGAACAAAACAGCTGATGCAAATCTGGATGCATTGCTAAAACAAAAAGGCGTTAGGTCTGACGATCCACAAGCAAGAACTCAGATTGGTGATAAGTTAAGGGCTGATGCAAATTTTGAACTTGCTTTAATTGAATATCAAAAAGCTCTAAGCTTGTCAAAATCACCAGATCCAAATTTATTGATAAGCATTGGAGATATTCATTATATTCTGTACTTAAGGGAAGGGCAAAAAACAAACGATATTGATAAAGCTAACGACTATTATAAAAAGGCACTTGAAATTAAAGAGACAGCTAAAGCTCATATAAAAGTGGGCGACGGGTTGTTAGCTTTAAAAGATATTGCCGGTGCGGTACAGCATTATAAACGTGCCCTTGAGCTAGAACCTAATTTGCCTGATGCTTTAACAGCAAATATCAGAGGCTGGAATGAAGCGGTTAGACTGGCACCACTAGTCAGTGAAAATCATATTGGTTTAGCAGTAGCCCTACAGTTAAAAAAAGATTTTGTCAATGCAGAAGAAGAATACAATCAGGCTTTAAAACTTGATCCAAATAATGAAACAGCCCTTAAAGGGCTGGAATCCCTTAAAAAGGATAAAGTTAGAGCTCAGGCTGCTCAATATTCGGATAGTGCACTTAAGCTGCAAGTGGAAGAGAAATATGATGAAGCCATTGAACAATATATAAAAGCGCTTGAAATAAATCCAGGTGATTCAAAGCTTCACTACAATATTGGAACTGCATTCCAGGCAAAAGGAGATTTTGAACATGCCGAAAAAGCATATAGAAAATCATTAGAAACAGATGCTGCTAATGAAAAAGCAAAAAGTGCTTTAGAGCAGCTAACCAAGCAAATAAATGCTAAAAAAACTCAAGAGCTATCTTCAAGAGCAGTTGAGTTACAAAAATCTGGAAATTTTCAGGAGGCTATTACTACTTACCTAGCTGCAATTTCTATAGACTCTTCTAATGCATCCCTTCTTTATAATCTCGGCACAGCATATCAGGCAGCTGGTGATTTAACAAATGCCCAAACCCAATATCAAAAAGCATTAGACCTGGATAAAAATAATCAAACATATTCTAATGCTATAAAGCTTTTAAAGACGGAGCTTGCAAATCCATTAATTCAAAGTGCTGTAAATAAACAATCAAGCAATGATTATGCTGGTGCTGTAGCTGAATATACTAAAGCTCTTGAACTTGTTCCTGATGATGCTCAAACACATTTTAATTTAGCAACTGCATATCAAGCAAATAAACAAACCGATCAAGCCATTCAATCATATTTGAAAGCAGTTGGTCTCGATCCAAAAGGCCAAGTTGATGCATTTTTTTTCTTGGGTACTTTATATGAGGAAAAGAAAAATAATAAGTCTGCAATTGAAAATTATCAAAAATACATACAAAATGCTCCTACAGGTTCGTATGCTAAAGATGCAAAGGAAAGAACGGCTTATTTAAAGACACAGAAGCAGTAACGCTATAATTAACTTTATGACTTATCTTGTTTCAAATCCTAAATATAAAAGACGAAAATCAAAAAGACTTTTTGTTGGTTCTGTTCCAATTGGTGGTGATGCACCAGTAGTAATCCAGTCAATGACTACGACAGATACAAGGGATGCTGAATCTACATTAAGACAGATAAATGAACTTTATGATGCTGGTTGTGAAATAGTTCGAGTTGCAGTTCCTGATAAAGAAGCTGCAGCTAGGCTTGGTGAAATAAAAAATAAATCTCCTATTCCTGTAATTTCTGATATTCATTTTGACTGGCGTCTTGCCCTTGAAGCAATTAGACAGGGCGTTGATGCTCTTCGCTTAAATCCTGGAAATATTGGAGAACATAGTCGTGTAAGAGAAGTAGTAAGTGCTGCTAAAGAAAGAAAGATTCCTATAAGAATTGGAGTAAATGCTGGTTCGCTTGATGCAAAATGGGGTTCTACTTATGGTGCTGATAGAGTTCATGAAGCAATGGTGGCTAGTGCTCTTGAGCATGTAAAAATTTTAGAAGACCTGGACTTTGATTTGATAAAAATTTCCTTAAAAGCATCGGATGTTCCGGTAATGCTAGAAGCTTATCGTCTCATGGCAGAAAAAGTTGATTATCCCCTTCACCTTGGTGTTACAGAAGCAGGAACTCCAAAAGGTGGTACGATTAAATCATCAGTAGGTATTGGAACGCTTTTAGCTGAAGGGCTTGGAGACACTATCAGAGTGTCTTTAACAGGGGATCCTGTCAATGAGATTGAAGTTGCAAAGGGTATTTTAAAATCTCTTGGCTTAAAACATGAAGGATTAAATTTGGTTAGTTGTCCAAGTTGTGGCCGTATGGAATTAAATGGTTTTGAAGAAATGGCTAAAACAATTGAAGAAAAATTAAAAAAATTAAAAAAACCAATTACTGTTGCTGTTATGGGCTGTGTAGTAAATGGTCCGGGGGAATCAAAAGCAGCAGATATTGGTATTGCTGGCGGTAATGGCAAAGGAGTAATTTATAAGAAAGGTGAAGTGTTTAAAGTATTACCTGAAGAAAAACTGCTGGATACTTTGCTAGAAGAAATAGATAAGATGGTTGTAGAGGCTTGATATATCAAGTCTTCAAGTTGTATTACATTGAACAATTTAATTTTTTTAGGTATTATTAAATACTCTGAAACAAGTAAAGAAGTTTAAGATTGTTTGAGATAAGTAGACTGAGCGAAGGATGAGTCCACTGCGGTGAGCAATATCCTGAGCGTCGGGAAGGAAAAGGAAAAATCATGTTTGATCCATGATTTTTCCGGTATAAAAAAATGAAAGAGAAAATACACCCACAATATCACAGGCTAGTTGCTACATGTATCTGTGGCAATGAAATCGAAATTGGTTCTACAAGAGCAGAAATAAGAGTAGAAATTTGTAGCGCATGTCACCCTTTCTATACAGGTACGCAAAAAATCCTTGATTCAGAAGGTCGTGTTGATAGATTCCAAAAGCGTTACGGTACAAAGAAATAAATTTTCCATTTGAAACAAAAATCAAAAGTAGAAATATATACTTGGGATCATTGTCCTTATTGTCAAAAGACAATTCAACTTTTTGATAATAAAGGCATTAAGTATACCCGGTACAGAATAGATGGGGATGAAGTAGCAAGAGAAAAGATGTCTATCAGGGCAGGTGGTAGAAAGACTGTTCCACAGGTATTTGTTGATGATAAGCATATTGGTGGTTGTGATGATACTCATGTGCTAGACAGTAAGGGTGAACTAGATAAGTTAATCTTTGAAAAGGCAACTTAATTTTAAAAATTAGAAAAATGAAAAAAAGCTTCGGACAGCATTTATTGACTGATAAAAATTACTTAAAAAAAATTCTTAATGAAATGGATTTAAAACGAGATGATAGTGTCTTAGAAATTGGTTCTGGGACTGGTCTTTTAACTTGTCTTTTGGCTCAGAATTCAAAAAAAGTTTTTGCTGTTGAACCTGAAAAAGGTATTTTGAAAAAACTGAAAGAAAATCTTGCGGTAAACAATGTAAAAAATGTTGAAATTGTTGAAGCTGATTTCTTAGATTTGGATTTAACTGAAATGTTAAATAGTTCGGGTATTGTTGTAGGTAATATTCCATACAATATTACTTCAAAAATATTGATTAAATTGTTTGGTGAGATTGATAAGCCTGTACCTCATATAGGATTATTAAAGAGAGTATATTTAATGCTGCAATATGAAGTAGCTAAGCGAATTGTTTCAAGTCCCAATACAAAAGACTATAGTCCTTTAACATTATTAGTTCAGTATTTTTCCTGTCCTAAAATATTATTTAAAGTTCCAAGAGGTGTATTTTACCCTGTGCCAAGGGTTGACTCAGCTTTTGTGAGATTAGACATTAAAAAAAATCTTCAAACGATTAAAAATCCTTCATTGTTGAAAAATGTAATTAGAATTAGTTTCCAGCAAAGGAGAAAAAAAGTTATTAATGCTTTAAGCAAACTATGTGAGAATAAGGACCTTTTGGGAGAAATTTTTACTAAGCTGCACTTAGATCATAATTTAAGAGCAGAGAACCTTGAGTTTGAAAAGTTTTTAGCTATATCAGATATTTTAGACGTCAGTAATTACAGACATGCCTCGATTTTTTAAGCCAATAGCGTTGTATAATTCTAATTCTCTTATTTTCTTTTCTGCATTTATTATTGCTTGTGCTATGTTAAGTGCATCTTGTGCTTTTTCTTGAACAGTGCGTCTTGGATCGGACAATTTTTTCTTGGCTTCATCCATGTATTCATCTGTTGCTTCTTGAACAATAAATAAAACCTGTTTTAACTTTTCAGGATCTTTTAGAACCTTGCTTGCTTGATTGTCTTTTGCAAAATGTTTTAATAGTTTTGACATTGATTTTTATACGTTGCCTCCTATGAATGCTTCTATAATTCTTGCTGCGACATCAACTGTATCTGGATCGAAATTTTTATTTCTAGAATATCTATTGCGAATATTTGTTGCTATTTGTGCAGCAGCACCAGTAATGCTTCCTTCTCTGTGAGCGCGGGTAGATGAAGTTGCAGCTTGGCTCAATATCTGTACTTGTTTTGGAGCAAGGTTGACTTGTTGGTTTGTTGAGGCTTCAAAACCTGCTTCAAATATTAACCTTGCAGTGTCTCCTATTAAACTTCTAGCGGCATTTATAACTCTTATTATTATGTCTGCAGTAGTTGTGCGTGTAGGTGTAGGTGTAGGTGGTGCTTGTCTTGTTACCTGAGTTTCCGCATCTTTTTCTTCTGTAGTTTGTGGATGAGTCTCTGCTCTTTTAGTTTTTTCTTGTTGCTTAATATTACGAACTTGCTGGGCCGCCAGAGCACGTGCAGCATTTGATAATGGATTGTTCGGATTTACTGGCATAAAAAAGTAGAGTACTTAAGGAACCTCTTTCTCCTTATAGCCGTACAGTTTAGTGGTTTAGACTAAGAATTGGTAAAGAAGTGTAATTGTAAAAATATTTTAGGTCTAACCCTTGATTTAAAGCAGAGTTCTAATGTTTTCTAACTTTAGATATATTTTTTAATTTATTGTGAATAATTAAGATGAGATTAAACATAGTTATGATTTAACCAAACGCTATCTTTTATTGGTTAGTTTATAGGATAAATGGACATAGATAAATTATAAAGCAAATAAGCGAAGAATATTCTGGTGAGGAATATTCTGAGCGTTAGGAAGGAAAAGGAAAAGGAAAAGTCTTGTGAGAACTAAACTTTTTAATGAAGCGAGTCTTGATCCAATTTATTTAGGCAAGCCGAGTGCTTTGTGGAAAGCTGGTTCGAGGAGCAACGTCACCGCAGAACCAGCGGAGTAAAAAACATGGCTGATCAAGAAGCCGGTGATAAGCAGTTTGATGCTACACCGCATAAATTAAGAGAAGCTCAAAAAAAAGGACAGGTTTTTAAAAGCAAAGACCTTACTCAGCTTGTTACTTTTATTGTTGGTTTTTTTATGATTTATTACAATGTGGGTTTTATTTGGGAAAACTTTGCAAGATTATTTAACACTCTTTGGAGAGAGATTCCTCATAAATCGCTTTCAGCAATTGGTGGTGGATATATTTTTTATGAAAGTTGGCATTGTATAGTTGTTATTATTGTCCCGTTGTTACTGGCTCTTTTGGCAACAGCGCTTGTGGTGGAGTTTTTCCAAGTCGGACCAATTTTCACGACTGAAACTATGAAATTTGATCTTGCTAAGCTTAATCCATTTGAAGGTTTTAAAAAGGTTATTTTCAATGTCAGATCATTGTTTGAATTAGTTAAGTCTGTTTTTAAAGTAAGTGTTTTAGGATACATTGCATTCTTAAGTTTAAAGAGATATATGCCTGAACTTTTGGGTCTTGTTGAAGTAAATAACAGGTTTGCTTCAATCGCAATACTAGGAAAAGTATTTTATGATTTTGCAGTTAAAAGTGTAATCTTTTTGTTGATCATATCAATCCTTGATTATCTCTTTCAAAGATGGAGATATATGAATGATCAAAAAATGACATTTAAAGAATTAAAGGATGAATTTAAACAAACTGAAGGTGATCCTTTGGTTAAATCTATGAGACGTCAGAGACAGCAACAAATTGCCTATGGTCAAATGATGGCGCAAGTTAAAGAAGCAGATTTTGTTGTGAAAAATCCAGATCATATTGCTATGGCATTAAAATATGATTCACAGATGAATCAAGCACCAAAAGTTTTAGCTAAAGGGTCGGAGTTGATTGCTGAGCAGATAATTGAGATTGCAAAAGAATACGGAATTCCTATTGTAGAAAATATACCATTGGCCAGGGCATTGTTTCGCCTTGTCAGGGTTAATCAGGAAATCCCAGCTGAGCTTTACAGAGCTGTAGCTGAGGTGCTTCTATTTGTCTATCAATTGCGTGGGAAGGAGCAGTTTCGTTAAAATCAAGCTGACATTTAGAATTTCTTATCTTGAATTAGATAAAAAATTTAAATAGAGCAACTAATTAAGCAAATGAAGTATTATTTAAAATTAGGCGTAAATAAAATGCCAGAGCAGGGTATTAATTTATAAAGAAGAGAGCAAGAGCTTTTTTCTAAATATAAAAGAATGAAAGCAAGCGAAGAAAAATATAAAAAAAATAAAAGAGTAGAGAAGGAAAGTCTGACTTTGGGAAAAGAAAAGCCTCCTGTATCTACTAAAGATCTTTTCATTGGTCCAGGCACAGGTACTAGTGAAGAAATTCTAAAGCAATACTTGCCAATAATAGAAATGGTCGTAAAAAAAGAATATAAAACAATACCATCTTATCTGGCTGAGTATAGTGAATTAATTAATATTGGATTACTTTCAGTAAACAAGCTTCTTAAAGAAGCAGAAAAAAATAATAAGACTTATAATTCTAGCTACATTGCACAAGCAGTAAAGTGGGCAATTAAAGATGAACTGCGTTCTAAGTACAACTGGTATGGGGTTAAGCAGACACAAGCTAAAGAAAAAAGTTTTGAGAATGATACCGATGCTTATCCAAAGGAAATTGCTAGTGAGGGTGACTTGGGTAGCATGACCGAAGAAGAAGCTACTGAAAAAGTATTTGAAACAATTTTGTATCTGGATGATTTTACGAGAGAAACGGTCTCTCAGGATCAGTTGACTACTGATGAGCTTGCAAAATTAGAACTTATGGAACTTAAAGCGGCTGTAAAAAGAGCTATTGACAAGCTGCCTCCAAAGCATAAGAAAGTAATTGAGCTGCGTTTCTATGAAGGTAAGCGAGGAAATGATATTGCATCCTGGCTTGGAGTGACACCATCAAGGGTTTCACATATGATTCAGGATGCTATAGAAAAAGTTCGACAGTCCTTGTTAAGTGAAGGCTTTAGCTAATTAACGAAAATCAAAAATGACGGGATTTGGAAACAATTTATCGTTCAATATTTTGTCAGCCATAAAAAACATTGGCAAGCAGGCTAAAGAAGTGCTTAATAAGGAAATATTTAATAAAGCAAATCAGATTGAGCAAACTACCAAAAACATCCAGCAAGCTCAAGCTAATCTAAATCAGAATCCTGTTAATCAGAGTATAAGCCTGGCTGAAAACCAGTCTACACTGTTGACTAATAATGCTGCAAGCCAGGCTGCTTTAAATACTTCAAATCAACCACAGACGAATTTAAACTCTGACATAAAAAATATTTCTAATATTCAAGTAAAACCAACACCATCACAAGCTGAATTTCAAGGACCTAAAGACTTGCCTGCTTATGCTGGCATTGCAAATATGTCATTGAAGTCATGGATTGCTGGGCACGATAGCAAAAATCTTGTTAATGTGGAGCCGAGAGGAAAAGAGTTAACTACTACCCTTGAAGGGATTAAAGGATTTCAAAGACAAAACCAGGAAGGGTTTGATGGTGATTCTGAAAAAGGTAGAAATGCTAAGGGCTTAAAATTGCCTAACAGAAATAAAAATCTTCTTATTCTGTCACATATATTTTCAGATATTGAGCAATCTGGCTCACAGGAAACTGAATTGTTTGTCAATATCACTAATTTTAAAAAGTTGGGTTCATCCTTAAAAGAAAATGAAAGTAACTCTACAGAGGAGGAACTATATTCTGACATTAAGTTGGCCCCTCCGTTACCAAATGAACTTCAGAAGCTAGATAGCCTGGATCCAACGCAGATAAAATATTTGCACCAACTGCTAGCCTTACCTTCAGAATTTCCTGAATGCCTTAGGTTGTTTGCAAAAGATAACATTGAAATTAATCCCAGGGATTTAAATTCTTTTCTTATGCAGAGGTTAGAACTTGCTCAAGGACAGATTTTTGGTGGAGACAAGTTTCTTAATAAAACAATTTCAGATTTTGTACCACTTTTAAAACATATAGATTTTCCTGTATTGCTTCCATTAATTTTACTTTATTATCCTTTGCCATTACCTAATATAAAAGAATTTGATTTTTTACATGAGTGGAGAAAAAAGAAAAAAGAAGCTAATAAAGATCTCGATATAATTGCGTCCTGCGAAATATACTACTTATCAAAAATACGAGGTAGATTCCTGCTTAAGTTTTTGCTAAATGAAAAGCAGGAACTCTCTTTCGATGTTCAGACTTCTGCTGAGAATAATGGTATAGTTCAGGATTTGGAGGTGGCAGTTGCTGAAAGCATGTATTTGCTTGAAAAGCCTCCGCTGCTGACAGATTTAAATGTAATGTTAACTGAAGAAATTTATAAAGCTACAGACTTAGATGAAGAGTTGTCTATTGTGTCTACTGGTCCTTTAAGATTAGAAATTGTGCTGGCAGTATACGCTGTATTGATTGCTTTAAATAAGCTAAATGATGAACCAGATCCATCTGGTTTAATTGAAATGAATGATTAGAGACTGTAAAACTTCTAGTTTGATCTTAAGGATTTAAATTTATCGTCTTGATTTGATTTAAGCTTATATTCTTGCCATTCGTCAAAGTTATTAAATGCTTCTTTTGCAACAGTATCATTTACTTTTGCATACCGCAAAGTTGTTCTGATGTCATTATGTCCGGCTAGTCTTTGCAACACAAATGAATCAATATGTCCTGCTCTTTCAGTGCAAAAGGTGTGTCTTAATTGGTGAATGGTAATTTGAGTGTTGTCGGAATTTAAAATATTTCTTGCAGCTTCCATAAACAACTGTCTTGCTCTTGCATATGATAGCCTTTGTCCATGAGTTGTTACAAAAAGTGGACCGCTGCTTGGGTTTCCTCTTTCTTCTAAGTATTGAATTAATAATTTTTCTGTTTGTTTACTTAAATATGCTTGACGCGGTTGATTTCCTTTACCTTGTTTGATATGTATAGTGCCGTCATGAATGTCTTGGATATTTAAGTCTAATGCTTCACTTATTCTGGTACCGCTTGTATATAGCAGAGTAAACAACAGTCTTTCTCTAGTTGTTTGAGCATTTTTAAGTAATTTCTCTACTTGCTCTTTCCTTAAAGATCTTATAATTGAGCCTGGTGTTACTTCACCCATATCTTTGTTAGGCCTTCTCCTTGGAAGATTTTCCATGGGGTTTTCTTCAATTAATTTCTCCTGAAGGCACCATTCGAAAAATCTGTGCAATGATGCATAGTGCCTGTTTTGAGTTGCAAGTGAAACTCTTTGTCCATATTTTGAAGTCAAATTGTCCAAATAGTTTTTTAATGTGTCTTTTGTTATGCTGTTTAAAGGAATATTTTCTAAGGTTTTTTCAAATCTATGTAGGTCAATTGTATAAGCTCGAAGCGTATCCCCATCTAAATTCAGACTTGATAAATATCTTGTTGTTGATTCAAAAAGTTCTATTTGCATAATTGCTTTTTATTTGAAACATTTATCTTAGACGGAAAACAAGGTAAATTAAGTTCCGAAAGGTTTACAAGTTAAATGTTATCTGAAGCTTATTGGATTCATTTATATGTTAAACAGCTGAGATAACCTGCTTATATACAGCTAAGGTCTTTTTTATATCTTCTTCTTTATGAGAAGTGGATATGAAATTTGCTTCAAATTGGCTGGGTGCTAAGTAAATCCCATTCTGTAACATATTCTGAAAAAATTTAGTAAAAATTTTTGTGTTGGATTTCTTTGAACTTGCATAGTCATAAACTCTGGTTCCTGTAAAAAAGATAGTAAACATTGAGCCAACCCTGTTTATTTGTACTTTGTTGTTAGTTTCTTCATTGATTTCTTTTATACTTTCGCATAAAAGCGATGAAATACTTTCCAGGTAAGTATAGGTCTCTTCATTTAGCATGTTTAAAGTTGCAATGCCACAAGCAACAGATATTGGGTTTCCGGATAGTGTACCAGCTTGGTAGACAGGTCCTAATGGTGCTAAAAGTTCCATAATTTCTTTTTTCCCACCTACAGCGCCTATTGGCATGCCACCACCAATAATTTTTCCAAGTATTGTTAGATCAGGAATTATTTTATAGATATTTTGTGCTCCACCTAATGCTAGTCTAAAGCCAGTTATTACTTCATCAAAGATAAGTAAGCAGTTATGTTTTTTTGTTAGTTCTCTTAATGATTTTAAAAAGTTAGCTTCTGGTGGTATTACTCCAGAATTTCCTACTACTGGCTCAACTATAACTGCAGCAACTTCTTTTGGAAACTTGCTGATTGTCATTTCTACATTATGAAAATTGTTAAATGGAAGAGTAATTGTTTCACTTGCTGTATTTTTAGTAACACCTGCACAAGATGGCAGCCCAAGAGTTGCAATGCCTGATCCACTGTTTGAAAGAACTGAATCTGAGTGACCGTGATAACAGCCTGAGAATTTAATTATTTTATTCCTTTTTGTAAAGGCTCTTGCCAAGCGTAATGCTGTCATAACTGCCTCTGTACCAGAATTTACAAGTCTAATTCTTTCAATACTTGGCATGTGCTTAATTATTATCTCTGCCAGTTCTATTTCATTTTCATGTGATGCACCGTAACTGATTCCTTTTGCTAGTGCGTTCTCTATAGCTTCAGTAGCTTCAGGATGTGCATGTCCGTGTATTAAAGGACCCCATGAGCAAACATAATCTATATATTTATTTTGATCTGCATCCCAAATATAAGATCCTTTGGCCTTAGTAATAAATAAAGGTTCTGATTCAACTGCTTTAAAAGATCTAACAGGAGAATTTACTCCACCTGGTATTAATTCACATGCTCTTTTGTAAAGTTCTTTGGATTTTTTTGTGTTGGTTAGAACATCTTGCATTTTTTTTTGTATTTTATTGTGTAGAAACTAAGATCATCTTTACTGGATTTGATGGCCTGTCGCTTCCTGGGTATACAGGCTTAGAATCTTTTGCAATCTTTTTTACTGTTTCAAAAGTATCATCAGTGACTTGGCCAAATACAGTATAGCCATATGGGTCTACACCACCGGGATCTAAAGAAGGAAGGGCTTGTAATGCAATAAAAAACTGGCAGCTTGCGCTGTTTGGAGCAGAAGTTCTTGCCATTCCTACTCTTCCTGCTCTATCAAATTTTAAATTTGGATTTGTCTCAAGCTTTATAAATCTTGGTTTTCCAGTATCTGGATCTATATAATTTCCTGTTCCATCCCCAATGGGATCGCCTCCCTGAATTACAAAATTTTCTACTACCCGGTGAAAAATAGTACCGTTATAAAATCCTTTTTTAATAAGTTCAATAAAATTGTTTGTAGTAATAGGGGCTTCTTTTGTAAAGAGTTTAATTTTAATAATTCCTTTATCGGTTTGAATTGTTACTGTACCGCTTGTTTGGTTTTCATTTTGAACCACAAGTGATTCGTTTTTAATTGTTTGGTCTTTTTTTATTGTTGCAGTTCCTTGTTTTTGACTTGTTTCTTTTTTATTTTTTTCTTGAGCATTAGTAAGGAGATTGGAAGAAAAAACTGTAAATATTGTTATTAAGGCAAAGTACTTAATGTATTTTTTCATATTCCTTTATCTTTTAAATCTTCTAATCATGGAGTTACTTCAACTAATTTACCTTCTTCAGGGATTACTTCTTTTGGTAAACTGGCAGCCTGTGAAGCAAATAAATTCTCTTTAAGCTTTGTAGCTTTTCCTGCTCTTTCTCTCAAATAGTAAAGCTTGGCACGTCTTGATTTTCCTGATCTAAGAACTTCTACTTTTTCTATTTTTGGTGAGTGAAGGAAAAATACTCTTTCAACTCCAACTCCCTGAAATACTCTTCTTACTGTAAACGTTTTATTTAATCCACCACCTTTAATCTTTATGATAGTACCTTCATAGTTCTGACTTCTTTCTTTAGTCCCTTCTTTAATTCTTACGGTAACCTTAACAGTATCCCCAACATGAATATTATGCAGTTCTTTTTTTATATTCTTTGATATAAGCTCTGTAATCTTAGGGTTCATTCTTAATCCTCAAATTTTTTAAAAAGCAGGCTTTGATTGTATCATGGAAGACATAATTCTGAGATTCATTGCTTAGCTTGAAAAACGCTTAATTTGTCTTGGCGATTTTTATTATACAGAAGCGAGTATCTGGCAAAGATAAGCTCACTTAAATAATTTAATTACCAGCTTTGCAAAAAAACCAATTATTGAGTACAAAAACAACTGATAAATTAATTTAAAAACGTTATCAATTTTTTTTAGATTCATATCTGCAGGCAGTGAACTAATGCCTGATTTTATGTAATTCATGACAGGGATGCCACCTCCATTTCTAATAAAAAATTTTATAAGTTCCATAGGTTTTAAATTTTCTAAAATTGTCTTAATTAACTCCTTTAAAGTCTAACGTATATTGATAATAGTATAAATTCCCAAGTCGTCAATTCTTTGAAATGTAAAGTTTTTAAACTTCTCTATATTCTCATATTTTTCTTAATAACCATTGATTAATTCATATTGACTCCTGTAATTTGATGTTTATAAGCCTTTGTCTTTGATAATTCAGAAATTCAAATTTTTCAATAAATGAAAAAGAATAAGTTAATAGAGTTTGACTCCTTATATACACAAAGCTTTACTGGCTTTTATTTTATTGGAATTGATGAGGTAGGTAGGGGAGCACTGGCTGGACCAGTTATAGCGTGTGCATTTTCCTGGAAAAAAAAACTAGATTTTTTGCTTGTTGGATCAAATAAGTCATTATTAGAATTAAATGATTCAAAACAGTTGAGTAAAGAACAGAGGGAAAAACTTTACCCCTTGCTTTTAAAGCTTGGAGATTTTGGTTTGGGCTATGCATCAGTGCAGGAAATAGAAAAATTAAATGTTTTAAATGCAACATTTTTAGCCATGAAAAGAGCATATGACAATTTATCGATAAGCAGAGATGAAAGAGACTTAAAGCCTTATCTTTTAGTTGATGGAAATAAATTTAATCCATATATAAACTGTCGCCAGTCTTGCATTACTCATGGTGATGCCAAATCGTCTTTAATTGCAAGTGCATCTATTATTGCAAAAGTTTATAGGGACTTACTTATGCGGAAAATTTCAAAATTAAAAAGATGTAAAAAATTTGGCTGGGATAAAAATAAAGGCTATGGAACTTTGTTCCATAGAAAAGCCATCAAAAAGCATGGCATAACTCCTTTACACAGGAAATTGTTTGTAAGAAAAGTATTTGCTAGATTAGAATTTAGTAAAGCAAAAATCAAATCACTGTAAAAGACTCATTGCCCTTAAAAGGGCTCCACCTTTTCTAAGAGTTTCTTGATATTCGTTTTCAGGATCAGAATCTGCAACAATGCCTCCACCTGCCTGAATCTCAAGATGATCTCTGTAAATAACAAATGTTCGTATTGTCATGCAGGTATTTATCGTATTATTTAATCCAAATAAACCTGTGCAACCGCCATAAGGTCCTCTTTGATCTTTTTCTAGTTCGTTTATTATTTCTAGAGCTCGTACTTTTGGGGCACCACTTAACGTGCCAGCAGGAAATGAGGCACATAAAAGATCTATAGCTGTTTTATCTTTTTTTAAATTTCCTTCGACCAGACTCACCATGTGTAAAACGTGTGAATATTTTTCAATGATCATAAGTTCGCATACATTTACTGATCCTGTTTCACAGACTCTTCCTAAATCATTCCTTGCAAGATCAACCAGCATTAAATGTTCAGCTCTTTCTTTTGGATCACCTAATAGTTTTGAAATGTTATGTAGATCTTCAACTTCATCTTTTCCTCTTGGATAAGTTCCGGCAATAGGTCTTAAAGAAGCTACTTTAGTTAAGCCGCGATCTTCACATTTAACCATTACCTCAGGAGATGAACCAGCAATTTCAAAATCGTTAAAGTTTAGATAAAAAAGATATGGAGAAGGATTTATACTTCTTAGTGCTCTGTATAGCAATAAACCATTGTGGTTCCCACGAACAGTAAGTTTTTGTGAAGGTACTACCTGAAAAATATCACCACTTCTTATGTATTCTTTTGCTTTAATGACCATTTTTATGTAGTCTTCTTTTTTGTAATTACTGGTATATGAAACTTCTGTTGTATTCTTACTGTAGTTTATAGATAGTGGTGCTACATTCTTTGATTTGCCAAAATCTGTTAATAAGGTTTCCAGCTTTGACTTTGCTTCCTTGTGTTTTTCTTTAATGTCGTTTTCACTCTTGGCAAAAGTAATTGAAATTAGATTTACTTTATGTAAAATGTGATCAAAGATTACAAGTTTTCCTGGCAGCATTAAACAAACATCAGGTACCTTTTTGCAAGGATTAAATTTAGTTTTTGGTTCAATCCATCTGATATTTTCATAACCAAAATAACCTACAAATCCCAAGAATCTTTCATTTCCATTGTCAAGTACATTGAAATCTTTTAATAAATTATTTAATGCTGTAAATGGGTTATCTTCTAATTGTAGTTTTTGACCATCTGTAAAATTATCTAAATAAGTTTTGTTATCTCTGTTTGTGAATAACAAAA
Source organism: Candidatus Melainabacteria bacterium (assembly GCA_016201905.1). GTDB lineage: Bacteria > Cyanobacteriota > Vampirovibrionia > 2-02-FULL-35-15 > 2-02-FULL-35-15 > JACQBQ01. Next base: position 103,203 of record JACQBQ010000018.1, read on the forward strand.
TTGGTTCTGTACCAATTATTGAATATCTGCCTAACTTTTCATTTCCTTCTACAGATTCAAGTAGAAATGAATATGGTTTTTTTTCGCAGAGTTTATAAAATGTGCTGACAGGTGTATCTAGATCAGCTAGTAACTCAAGGTTAGCAGTTATGATATAAGGCCCAATTTTTTTATGACTACCAGTCGTGGATTGGCTTGATTTGGTTTCATTGGATTTCAGGTTCATCTCATATATTGTACAATTAGCATTTGTGAAGAACTTTTTATCTTTGAATCGTTTAGTAGTATTTTTTCTTGGTTTAGGCTTTTTAGTGCTTGCATTTGAAATCTACCTCCAGCATTATGAGCTATTGTCAGCTAAAAAGATAATGTGGACTCCTATAGTTTTTGGAACAGTTGGAGGACTAATTACTATTTTAATCGCGCTCATTTTTAACAAAACAACTTATTATTTATTTTTTGCTTTAATGATCATTTCAATTTTTGTAGGAACTTTAGGTTTATATCTTCATAACAGGTGGAGATTTCCTGCTTTTGCTGGTTTTCTATTTCATGAAAAACCGTTTGATTTCAGTATTTTAACTTCATATACTCCATTGCTTGCACCTTCAGCTTTTATTGCAATGGGAGGACTTGGTATTTTGATAGCTATTTATGATAGGTGGGGTGATTAAAAGTAGAATTTGTATGTTGTTAAATACGTTAAAATCTAAAACAGAAAGAAAAGAAAGGGTGAAATTGATATGTCAAAAAATAAAAAAGTTGCAATTATAGTAGATCAATTATTTCAAGATTCAGAAGTAACTGACCCAAAAGAAAAAGTAGAAAACGCAGGTTTTAAAGTTGAAATAATTGGACCTAATACTACCGAAGAGTACATTGGTAAAAAAGGCACAAAAATTAAAGCTGATAAATCAATTGATGATGTTTCAGCAGGTGATTATATTGGGCTTGTAATTCCAGGTGGTTGGGCACCGGATAAAATGCGGATGAATATAAAGATGGTTAAACTCATAGAAGAAATAAACGCAAAAAATAAGCCGATAGCCTGTATTTGTCACGGTGGTTCCATGCTTGTTGAAGCTGATGTCGTAAAAGGTAAGAGATTAACCAGTTATGCAAGCATAAGAACTGATCTTATTAATGCAGGAGCAAGGTGGAGTGACAAGGAAGTTGTGGTAGATGGGAATTTGATTACATCAAGAACACCGGCTGACTTGCCTGCTTTTTGTGCAGAATTTTTGAAAGTACTTTCACTGATAGAAGTTTAATGCTATCCCCCGCCTACAAATGTTACAATCTCTATTTCATCTTTTTCATTTAAGATGACAGACTGAAAGCTTTCCTTTTTTAAAATAACCTTGTTTAGCTCTATAACAACTCTACCGTTATTAATTTTGTATGTTTCTAACAGTTCTAAAATAGAAATATTTTGAGGAATAAATTTGTTTTCACCATTAATTTTAATTAAAACTTTTGAAGTACTTGAATCTGTTTTCATTTTTTTGTTTCCATTTGCTCTTGTTATGTCTATTACTTTTACGGGTATTTTGGTTTATTTGGGTGCATTTGTTTTTGTTATCCTACTTATTCTAAAGCAAAAGGAAAAAATTAATTTAGGTGAAGGGATACCATGGCATGTCTCGTGTTTTTTAATTTACATTTTTGCATTTACGATTAGCAAGTTCGTTAACTCTGGTCTTGAAGGTGGCTTTAACACTTTTTCACGAACCTCTCAGGATTATTTTATTTTCTTATGGATATTCTTCTTTGTAAGTAAGTCGAATAAAAACCAAAAGCTGGTAATCTCTGCGATTTTAGCAGCTTCTTTAGTTTCAGTTGCTTATGGACTGCTTCAATTTTTTCATATGGACTTTTTTCACAGACAGTCACATGTTGACAGGTTATCCGGATTTCATAAAAATCCGTATTCATATGGTGGACAGTTAATTATTCTTTTCTTTTTCTTGTTAAATTACTATAAAGATAAAATTAGCAAAATTTACCCCCTTTTGATTTTAGCGGCATGTTTGTTTTGCATTTTAAATACTTCTGAAAGAGCAGTAATTTTTGCTGTTATAGCTGGAACAATGTTTTATTTCCTTGTACAGAAAGTAAAAAAAGAAAAGCTTCTTCTTTTGGCAGTGCTATTTTCTATCCCTGCTTTTCTTACCAGTTTTTATAATAAGAAAGTTTTAAAAAGGGTAAAGAGTGTGCTCTTGCCTAGTAAGCATTCCAGCCCGAATGTTAGATTTAAGCTTTGGGAAATCGCATTTAGTATTTGGAGGAGAAATATAATTTTTGGAGTCGGAAAATTTCCGACTGTTTACCATGATGTGGGGTGTTCATTTCCTGTACAGGTTTTAACACATGCTCATAATGTTTACTTGCAAGTCTTGGTTACACACGGTTTAATTGGACTTTTGGCTTACTTGAATCTGTTTTTTATGATTCTAAAAAATCTTGCCACGAGCTTAAAAAATAACCAGTACGCTTTATGTCTTATGACAGTAATTTTGGCTCTATTTATAGAAGGTTTTTTTGAATATTTTTGGGGAGATAGTGAAGTTAGATATTTATTCCTTTACTTTACAGGCTTTGTGTCTGGAACAATATCAAATAATTTCGAAAATAAAGAAAAAACGAAGGAAAAAGTGTAAAATAGGTGTCGAAAACAAATTCCCCATGAAGTTATTTTATAAAAAGAAAAAAATTGTTTGCATACTTTGTTCTTCTTTGCTCCTGTTTTTATACTCGGGCTTATATTTGTCTTATATTGCACAAAGTAACGAACCTCAGGAAGGTGTTGAAAGTGTAAATCAAGAATTAAACTTCGTTGATCCAAAAGAACCTACAATACTTAAAGGTTATGTTAGCAAGATACCTAGTGGGACAAAGTTAAAAATCATTCTTGAAACCCCTATTGATGAAGTGACAAGCATGATAAATGATGAAGTTACTGCAAGAACATCTGAAGATATTGTTGTTGATGGAAATGTAGTAGTTCCAGCAAGCAGCACTGTAGTTGGAGAAATATCTGAAATAAATCCAGCCAAAAGGATGCATAAAGCAGGTAGCGTAAGAATTGAATTTAAGAACCTTACTGTACCGGATGGCAGGCAAGTTCCTATTGTTGCCAGTGTTTTAACTCGCAGTGGATTGATAAAAGGAAAATTTACAAAAAAGACTGCTTTAATATCTGGAGCAACAATTGTTGCTCCAGTTGCAGCTGGAATCGGTGTTGGATTAGCTGCTCAAGGTAGTGCTGTGGGAGCAGCAATTGGCGCTGCTTTAGGTGCAGTAGCTGGAATAGCTTTGTTTGCTTTTCAACGAGGTAACATGGTCGATATAAAAGCAGGCAATGAAATGGATATAGAGTTGGTTGAAGAAGCCTTAGTGCCAAACTCACAAAGTAAGCCAGATATTCTGGAGCCAGAAGAAAATAAATTAGATACAGATTCAAGTGGCAATAAAATTGAAAAACCAAAAATGGATTCTACTGAAATTGATTTTACAGAGCCCAAAGAAATAGAAGTAAAACCACAAGGAAGCCCAAGTTGGGAGAAAGAGCCTGCAGAATTAAAAGATGGTTCTAAAGATAAATAATATGGTTGTAAAAAAAAGTGAAAGTGAAAAATCTTATAGTGTTGTTAAACTAAAAGATAGACTTGAATACTTGGATAAAGGTATCTTTGAGGATACAAGTGTTGAAAATCCTTTTGATAAGCTAACCTTTCGGGAATATAAAAAAAAATACGAAACTAAAAATAATGTATTAGGATATTTTTCTTCTTATAATTTTGGATTATTTGTGCTTGTAGTCTTTTTGCTTAGTACAAGTATTCTTTTCAATAGAGTCTTTTTAGAAAAATTAGATCCAAAAATATTTAAAGTAGCTTTTCGCTCTGTTTCTTTTACAAAAAAAGCTTTTGTTTCATCTTGGAATTTTTTTGTTGATCAAATTAAAAAGCCATATGTTGTAACTTTGGGTGAGTTTGGCAATTTTGCAATTGCTAAAGAAGAAGCGATTGCAAAATTGCCTAAATTAAGGCAGGTAGATATAAAACAGTTAAATGGTGGCATTTATACATTTGAAATAGAGAGGTTTGCTTCTAAGGAAAAAGCATACTCTTTAGCCAATGGCTTTATTAAGGATGGCTTTGATGCAGTGCATGTACGCTATCTGCCAGATCAATGATTTTTGCGAATTCTTCAAACTTTAAGCTGGCCCCTCCAACAAGTCCACCATCAATGTCAGGATATTTAATGTGTTCACTAAAATTATCTGATTTTATACTTCCACCATATAATATCCTCACCTTTTCTGAAACTATATTTGTGCTTAATTCTTTAATAGTCTCCCGAATCATTTTTACTATTTTGTTTGCGTCTTCACCACTGCAAATTTTCCCAGTACCTATAGCCCAGATTGGTTCATAAGCGACTATTATTTTTTCAAGATCAATTTTACTTAGATCCTTCAGTCCTGCCAAAATTTGTCTTTTTACCCATTCTTCTGCTTTACCACTTTCTCTGACTTTTAAATCTTCACCAACACAGAAAATAGGTGTAAAACTAAACTTAAGAGCTGATTTTATTTTTAAATTAATGTCACTGTCTGTTTCATGAAAATATTGTCTTCTTTCACTGTGACCAACAATAACCATATTTACGTGTAAGTCAGTTAGCATTTCGGGTGAAATTTCACCAGTGTAAGCACCATTTTCTTTATGAAACATATTTTGAGCACAGATGTGAATGTTACTACCTTTTAATATGTTAACTAGTGTTAAAAGATAAACATAAGGTGGACAAATAGCAACCTCCACAGCGCTTTTTGTTTTTACCTGGTTTTTTAATTTGAAAACTAAGTCCTGGGCATCAGCTAGGCTTAAGTTCATTTTCCAGTTTCCAATAATTATTTTTTTTCTCATTTTTTTTATGCTAACTTTAAGTTAATTTATTATATAATACTTTTCAAAGTTTGTGAAAAATGAAAAAAGAATACAAAATACAATTAAATAACATTATAAGTGAGCTTTCGTATTTTTTAGAAAGAGACTTTTCCTCACAGTTTAGAAATCTTTCAAACAAAGAAGATAGACAATTGTTTTTTCTTGCAAAAATATTAACGAGATTGAAGAAATTATCCAGAAATATGAGTGATGAAGAAAAGATTTTACTTTTTCCTCCTCTAATAACGAAATCATAAGTTTATACTAAGTGGCTTTTGTCAAGTTCAATTGTCTGTTTATTGCATCTAGCATCATTTCAGGTGTTACATCTAAGCAGACAGGTGTTGAGCAGGATTCCTTTCTTGTATCAAACAAACAAGGCCGACATGCCAGATCCCTTGCGTGTACTGAAATAAATTTTGGATCGCATGGAAGTAATTTTTGTGGATCAGTCGGACCAAAAAATGCAACAAGTTTTTTACCGAGCGCTACCGCAAGGTGCATAGGAGCTGAATCTACACAAACTAAAAGGTCAGAAGAACTTATTAGTGCTCCAAGTCGCTCTGTGGATATATCTAATGTACTTAAATCAAAATAATTTTTCGGCCTTGCAAAAAAACTTAGTTTTTTATGGATCTCAGCAATTGTATCAAGATCATTTTTTCCTCCAAGAAGGATTACAGCGTTATCAGAATTTTCCAATAATTTTTCTATTAATAATGCCCAGTTTTTAGGTGCCCAGTTTTTTAATATATTTTTTTGAATACTTAATTTGCTGACTCCTGGATGAATGAAAATCTTTTTTGCATAATATCTGTCCTTTATTCTTGGATTTAATATTTCTCTAGCCCACTGAATCGTATCTGGATTTAATTTAATTTCTGGTGCTAAATCTGATTGTTTAATTAACTCATTTACTTCTGGGATTATTGGTGATAAAAGTTCTGCGAACATGTTTGCAGCATATTGTTTAGTATTTAGCCTTACAGTATGCGTTAAAAATAAGCGACTAAAAAGTCCTCTATAAAAACCAACTTTCATTTCAGCATCACTTAAATATGCTGTAAAGTTAGCTTTATATGATGAGCCTGTTAAAATAAGAAATTTATATGGGCGTTTTCTAATTAGTTCTCTAAGTTTTAAAATATTTAATTTTTTTTCTTTAAAATCAAATTCTCTAATTTTTCTATATAAATTTGTAAGTTCACCTATGCATGAGCTTCGTGGTTCTGTAATTAAATCTATTTCACAGTCAGGAAATTTTTGCTTTAAGAGTTTAACAGCAGGTAATAATAATATTTGATCTCCAATACCACCTGGGTTAATGAATAGTGCTCTCATATACTTATTTAATTCTCTCTTTATCTTTCACAAATTATTTTTACAACGATGTAGAGACGATATAAATCGCGTCTCTACCTATTTTACTTGTCCATGTTGTAATCAGTTAACAACGTCTCTACACTTCTACATTATCATGTTCTTGAGGGTAAATAGAGACGTTGACCAAAATATCATTGATGGGTAGAATTAACCTTTGCATCTTTAAATATGATTGCACAAACAATAATAATTAAAGCTAATTATAAAAAATGCCGAAATCAAGCACACAAAATTTGGATGAAAAAAATAAGGATTTTAAGCTACCCGATCTGTTTAAAAGTTTAAAACCCAATACTCATTTATTACATTTATCAGTTTTAAGACAATTAGCTAACCAGAGAGCTGGTACAGCATCTACCAAAACCAAAGGGGAAGTTCGCGGCGGCGGCAAAAAACCTTGGAAACAAAAAGGTACAGGTAGGGCAAGGGCAGGCTCTATAAGATCTCCATTATGGGTTGGCGGAGGTATAACTTTTGGTCCAAAACCAAGGACTTATAATATTAACCTTCCTAAAAAAGCCAGGAATTTGGCAATTGCTCAAGCACTGGTATCAAAATCAGATAATGTAGTTCTGTTAAAAAGCTTACCAGTATTAAAGGAGATTAAAACCAAAGAACTGCTTTCACAGCTTAAATCCATGGGTGATTTAAAAGCACCGATTTTATTTATAGCTGATTCAAGTGAAGCTGACTTCATAAAAGTAAAGAAAGCGTCAAATAATTTACAGGATGTAGTTTTTACTGACCAAAAAGTTGTAGGAACTTTTGAGATTCTTAAGTCTAATACAATTTTAATAACACAGCATGCAATGACTGAGCTTGAAAAAAGGTTTTCAAAGCTTCTAAAACGTGGAAGTACAAAGGTAACGTAAAAAAATGAGTGGAAATTTGTCAAATATATTATTAGAACCAATTATTACAGAGAAGAGTACTGCCTTAAGTCAGCACGATAAGTATACTTTTAAGGTTGCCAAGGATGCTACAAAATCCAGTATTAAAAAAGCTTTTCAGGAGATATTCCCTGATAAAAAAGTTTTATCAGTAAAAACATTAATTGTAAGGGGACATAAGAGACGAACTAAATATGGACATTCATTGCCAAAGGATGGTAAAAAGGCAGTTGTAACTGCAAGTGGTTCAAAAATTACATATTTCCCGGAGGTTTCATAGATAAAAGGTCGAGGTGGGAATTAAGAATTGAGAATTAAGAGGTTGAAAAATAAATTATGCCAGTAAAAGAAAGAAGACCAATTACACCTGGACAACGTGGAATGAGCTTTATTGATTTTAGTGAGATAACTAAATCAAAGCCTGAAAAAAAATTACTTAAATCATATAGAAGGATATCAGGCAGAAATAATCAAGGAAGAATTACTACAAGACATAGAGGTGGTGGACATAAAAAGCAGTATAGAATAATTGATTTTTTAAGAAATAAAGATAATGTCCCAGCAAAAGTAATTGCTATTGAATACGATCCAAATAGAAATTGTAGAATTGCATTACTGTCATACAGTGATGGCGAGAAGAAATATATACTGGCTCCAAACGGACTAAAAGTAAATGATGTAGTAATGTCTGGTGAGAGTGTAGAACAAAAAGTTGGCAATGCTCTGCCTATTAGAAACATTACCGTTGGTGAGTTTATCCATAATGTTGAATTAAAACCTGGAGCAGGTGGACAGCTTGCCAGATCAGCAGGTGCAGCTTCACAGCTTCTGGCAAAAGAAGGCGAGCTTGCAACACTCAGGCTACCTTCTGGTGAAATGAGAAGAGTTAGTAGTAACTGTAGAGCTACACTAGGACAGCTTGGTAATTTAGATCAGCTAAATGTTCAGCTTGGAAAAGCAGGACGTAAGCGTTATTTAGGGATCAGACCTACCGTCAGAGGCTCTGCTATGAATCCTGTAGACCATCCGCATGGAGGCGGAGAAGGCAGAAGTCCTATTGGTGGACAGCCAAAGACTCCTTGGGGAAAACCAGCCATGGGACTTAAGTCCAGGAAACCGAAGCAGTCAGATAAGTATATTATTTCAAGGAGAAAGAAATAAACAATGGGCAGATCACTAAAAAAAGGTCCTTATGTTCATCCTTCACTAATAAATAAAGTTAATGAAATGAATAAATTGGGGAAAAAGCAAGTAATTAAAACTTGGAAACGCGCTTCTATGATTGTGCCTGAGATGATTGGACACACAATTGCAGTTCATAATGGCAGGAAATTTGTTCCTGTTTATATTACCGAACAAATGATTGGTCATAGGCTAGGCGAGTTTTCGATTTCAAGATATTTTAGAGCTCACTCTGGTATTGCTAAAAAGGATGAAGCTGGAGCAGGTGCTGCACCAGCCCAGGCAAGTGCCTCTGAGGGTAAAAAATAAAGGATAAAATGGCAAAAGCAGTTGCAAAATTTATAAGAATGTCACCTCGGAAATTGAGAAGAGTAATCAATGTTATTCGTGGTAAAGATACAGGCAGTGCAAAAACAATTTTAAAGTTTATGCCTTATAGTGCAGCGCGTGTCGTTGAAAAGGTTTTAACATCTGCAATTTCAAATGCAAAAGAAAATGAGAAACAAAATCCTGAAGAATTAAGAATTACTAAAGCTTATGTTGATCAGTCAGCTACTTTACGTCGCTGGAGAGCAATGTCAAGAGGTAGAGGTTTTCCTATTTTAAAAAGAATGAGTCATGTAACCTTAGAGGTTAATCATGATCCTGATCTGGCTGAACGTAGATCTAAAATGCCAGGAAAATCCACAGTTCATAAAACAGTAGAGCACAAACATGATCATAAACACGATCATAAGCATGATCACGCGCATCATGATGAGCATGAACATGAGAAGAAAGAAGCTAAAACAACTCATAAGCAACCCAAGACAAAAGAAGTTAAAGAAATTAAGGATAAAGTAGAAAAAACAAAAGAACCTAAGAAGAAAAAAGAAAATAAGGAGAAGAAAGAGAAATAAAATGGGTCAAAAAGTACATCCAAAAGGTTTTAGATTAGGCATTATCCAGACATGGGATTCTCAGTGGTATGCCCCACCCAAGTATTATTCAGATTTAGTATTAGAAGATAGACTGATTCGTGAACACATAAAAAGAAAACTTTTTAATGCAGGGATTAGTAAAATTGAAATCTGGAGAAAAGCTCAATTAATTCAAATTAATATTCATTCTGTAAGACCAGGCATTGTAGTAGGTAAGGGTGGGCAAGGCTTAGAGACTCTGCGAAATGAAATAATGAATTTAATTAACAGAAAAGATGTCGTTGTTCAGACCAATGTTATAGAAGTTACAAAAGCAGACTTAGATTCTCAGCTTACAAGTGAGGCAATTGCTCAGCAGTTGGAACGCAGAGTAGCTTTTCGAAAAGCAATGAAACAGGCAATGCAAAGAGCTATGCGTGCAGGTGCAAAAGGTATAAAGGTAATGGTTTCTGGACGTTTAGGTGGAAATGATATAGCGAGAACCGAGTGGTTAAGAGAAGGTGCTATACCACTTCATACTCTTAGAGCTGATATTGATTATGGATTTGCAATTGCTAAAACAATTTTTGGTGTAATTGGTGTGAAGACATGGATATACAGAGGATTAGTTCCTCCTGGAGAAATGGTTCAAAGGAATGTAAAGCCAGTTTCTAACTTAAATTTGGAAGAAGATGAAATAGGTCAAGGACAAAGAAAGAAAAAAAGAAGAAGGGATAATAAGGAGTAAAAATTGCTAGTACCAAGACAGACAAAATTTAGAAAACAAATGCGCGGGCGTATGACTGGAAAAGAGTCACGGGGTGTAAGACTTCATTATGGAGAATATGGTCTACAGGCATTGCAGCCAGCTTGGGTTTCATCCAGGCAATTAGAAGCTGCCAGAAAAGCAATGGTGCGAAGTATTAAAAGGGGTGGCAAAATCTGGATTATGGTTTTTCCAGATAAACCAGTTACAAAAAAACCTGCTGAGGTAAGAATGGGTTCTGGCAAAGGTAATCCCGAATTTTGGGTTACTGTAGTTAGACCAGGTCGTATTCTTTTTGAGATGACAGGCGTTCCGCAAGATATAGCAGTTGAATCATTAAAGCTTGCATCACACAAGCTCCCGATCAGGTGCCGTATTATTCAGAAAGAGGAACACGTAAAAGGATAGGTTATGTTGAAGTTGGTTGAAATAAAAGATTTATCACGAGGTGAGATTGTTGATCAATTAAAAAAATCACGTCTTGAACTCGTTGATTTGCGAATGAAATTTATAAGCAGACAGTTAGAAGATCCCTCGCTTATAAAAAAGAAAAGAAAAGAAATAGCCAGACTTCTTACGATTGAAACTCAAAAACAAAGTGATAAAGATCAAAAGTTGGAAAGTAAACCTGCAAAGAGTCTAAAGAATAAAAAAGAAAAAGAAATAATTGAAAAGAAAGTCGAAGAGAAAAAAGTAGAGAAGAAAACTAAAAAGGTAAAAAGTGTTGGGAAGAAAGGTTTAAAGAAGGAAGAAGAAAATGCCTAAAAAGGTACTAAAAGGAAGAGTAGTAAGTAATAAGATGGATAAGACCATTGTGGTTGCTGTTGAAAACAGGAGTCCTCATCCAAAATATAGAAAAATGGTAGCAAGAACCAAAAAATTCAAAGCACATGATGAATCAAATCAATGCAATATTGGTGATCTGGTAGAAATTTTAGAGCACACACCAATAAGCAAAACCAAAAAGTGGTTATTAAAAGAAGTATTAGTTAAAGCTGATTAAAGGGAGATGAAGTGATACAACAAGAAACAAAATTAGAAGTAGCAGATAATACAGGTGCCAAAAAAGTACAGTGCATCCGGGTATTAAAAGGTGGTAATGCTCGCTATGCAGGTGTTGGAGATCTTATTATTGGTGTTGTAAAGGATGCATTACCAAATATGCCTGTAAAAGAACATGAAATTGTAAGGTGTGTAATCGTCAGAACAAAAAAAACTTTAAGCAGAAATGATGGAAGTAAAATCAGGTTTGATGAAAATGCTGTAGTAATAATCGATAAACAAAACAACCCAAGAGGAACACGTGTATTTGGACCAGTCGCAAGAGAGTTGAGAGAAAAGCAATTTATGAAAATTATTTCATTGGCACCGGAGGTATTATAAAAACTAAGGACTAATAAAAATGAGTGAAACATATATAAAAATAAACAATAAAAATAAAAAGAATAGATTAATCTATTCAAATGCACCGATTAGTGGACGTCCAAAAAAAGATGGATTTTATATTGTTTCAAGAGCATTCTTACAACAAGGTGCTACAAACCCAAGGGTTAAACTGCATGTTAAAAGAGGCGATACGGTAATGGTTATGTCAGGAGAGGATAAAGGCAAGACAGGTAAAGTTATAGCAGCTTTTCCATGTGAAGGGAAAGTAATCGTTGAAAACGTAAATATGATTAAAAAACATCAAAAATCTAGAGGTGTAGGTCGAGCAGGTGAAATAATTGAAAAAGAAGCTCCAATTTTTGCGTCAAAAGTAATGGTATATGATTCAGCAAAGAAAAAACCCACCAGGCTTGGACGTAAAGTTCTAAAAGATGGAAAGAAAGTTCGTATTTCAAAGGTAAGCGGTGAACAAATTGATTAAGTCGTAGGGTACAAAAATGAAAAAGAATTTAAGAGAAAGATTTAAAACAGAAATTATAAATGAACTGATGAAAAAGCTTGGTTGCGAAAATATTCTTCAAGTACCAGCCTTAGAGAAAATTGTTGTAAATATGGGTATGGGTGAAGCTATGTCGGACTCTAAGTACTTAGATGGTGGCCTTGAAAACTTAAAGATGATCACAGGACAAAAGCCAGTTATAACGAGAGCAAAAAAATCTATAGCTACTTATAAAATTAGGCAAGGTGGACCTGTTGGGTGTATGGTTACTTTAAGAGGTCAAAGGATGTATGATTTCTTTAGTAAACTAGTTAACTTTATCCTTCCCAGGCTAAGAGATTTTAGAGGGGTATCTCCAAAAAGTTTTGATGGAAGAGGAAATTATAATTTAGGCTTAAAAGAACAAATTGTTTTCCCTGAAATAAACTATGACAAAATTGACAATGTTAGGGGTATGGATATTGCTTTTGTAACTACTGCAAAATCAGATGAAGAAGCAAAAACGCTTTTAAGTGCTTTGGGAATGCCCTTTAGGAAGCAGGGTGGGAATTAACTATGCGAGGGAGCAAAAAACTAGTAATGCGGAATGAAAAATCCCTGCATTTATTATGCGGGTGTAATTCAGTGGTAGAATGCAAGCTTCCCAAGCTTGACGTCGCGGGTTCGAACCCCGTCGCCCGCTTAGGAAAAGGAGTATAAAACGAAAATGGCAAAGCTTTGTATGATAGAAAGAGAAAGAAAGAAAAGGATACTAGTCGCTAAAGGCAAATATCCAAAAATAGGATTACATAATCGTTGTAGAAAATGTGGTCGTTCAAGAGGCTATTATAGGGACTTTGGTCTTTGCAGATTGTGCTTGAGAGCCATGGCACACCTTGGATTATTGCCAGGTGTTACAAAGGCAAGTTGGTAAGGAAAAAAAACAAAGAAGAGGAAATCTATTAAATGTCTAATACTGATCCAATAAGTGATATGTTAACAAGAATACGAAATGCAATTAAAGCAACACATGAAAGTGTTGAGATTCCAGCTTCTAAGTTAAAGATTAGAATTGCGGAAGTTCTAAAAAAGGAAGGTTATATTAGCTCATATGAAGTTGTTGAGGCAGATGATAAAGTAAAAAGAAAACTTAAAATATTTTTAAAATATGGACCAAGGGGTGAAAAACTAATTACCAGCATTAAAAAGATCTCTACTCCTGGGTTAAGAGTTTATTCAAAGTCAAAATATGCACCTCGTGTTCTAGATGGACTTGGCATATCAATTCTTACAACAAGTAAGGGACTAATGAGTGATCGTCAGGCAAGAAAAGAAAAAGTAGGTGGAGAAGTGCTTTGCCAGCTATGGTAAGTTAAAGGAAACAATGTCAAGAATAGGAAAAAATCCGATACAAATACCAGAAAAAGTAGAAGCTACTATTTCTGATTCTCCCTCTGGGCAAACCGTAAAGGTGAAAGGTCCAAAAGGAGAACTTGAAAGTATTTTTAGAAAAGAAATAAAAATTACTAAAGAGGAAAATAAAATTGTTTTGAAAAGAGATAGCGATGAAAAGCTAAATAAAAGTCTTCATGGAATGACAAGATCTTTAATTCAAAATATGATCCTTGGAGTTACTCAAGGGTATAAGAAAGAATTAGATATAGTTGGAGTTGGTTATAGAGCACAAGTACAAAACAATAAACTCCTTTTGCAAATAGGATACAGTCATCCTGTAGAAGTTGAATCACCTACAAAAGAAACAAAGATCGAAGTAGATAAAAACCAGACACGTATAACCATAACAGGCATAAGTAAACAAACTGTTGGTGACCTTGCTGCTCAGATAAGGTCTGTTAGGTTACCTGAGCCTTACAAAGGAAAAGGTATTAAATATTCTGATGAAAGAGTAAGAAGGAAGGTTGGAAAGTCTGCTGCTAAGAAATAGGTTATAAAACAATGATTATAAAAACTTCAAAAAAAGAAAGAGCAAGAAAAAGGCATAATAGGATCAGAAAAAAAATTTCTGGGACAAAAGAAATGCCAAGACTGTCTCTTTATAAATCAAATAAACATATTTATGCTCAGCTGATAGATGATGTTCAGTCTTCTACGCTTGCTTATTGTTCTACGCTACAGCCATTGCTGAAAAAAGAACTAAAGGCCACTTGGTCTAAAGAAGCAGCAAAAAAGATAGGTGAATTAATTGCTAAAGATGCTTTATCGAAAGGTATAAAAAAAGTTGTTTTTGATAGAGGTGGGAATAGATATCATGGTAAAGTTTTAGCTTTTGCTGAAGGAGCAAGAGCCAGTGGTTTAGAGTTTTAATTAAAAAATTAGCAAGGAAAAGTGAATTATGACTGAAGAAGAAAAAGAAAATATAACAGAGCAAGTACAAAACCAGGAAGAAAAACCATCTGATGCTCCTCGTGAGGAATCATCTAAGCCTTCTGGTGAAGAGGCTGTAGATGCTGGTGAACCAAAAGCTGTTTTGCCTGATGAAGAGGCTGAAGAGGAAGATGAATTAAGTGAGCTAACTGGTATTGAAGAAGCAACAGAACAAGAAATTGTCCAGAAAGTTACAAAGAAAGAAACATTCAAAAAGAGAAAGAAACGACGCGGTGACAAATCTCAGGATAAAAAGGAAGCTTCGGAATGGATTGAAAAAGTTGTTCAAATAAGAAGAGTTACTAAGGTTGTAAAAGGCGGGAAGAAACTAAGTTTTAGAGCTGTTGTAATTGTAGGCAATGCTAAAGGACAGGTTGGCGTAGGTGTAGGAAAAGCTCTGGAAGTTATAAGTGCAATTCAAAAAGGTGTTGTTGATGCAAAGAAAAGTTTAGTAACAGTGCCGCTTATTGATTCGACTATTCCTCATCAGGTTCTTGGTAGAGCAGGGGCTGCAAAGGTACTTTTAAAACCAGCCAGAGAAGGGACAGGTATAAAAGCAGGTGGAGCAGCAAGAACAGTTCTTGAACTAGGTGGTATTGGAGATATATTGTCAAAGTCACTAGGTTCGAGGTCTCCGCTAAACGTAGCAAGAGCAACTTTAAATGGCTTAGTTCAGTTGAGAAAATTTGATGGAGTAGCAAAGTTAAGAGGATTGACTTTAAAGGAAATGATATCTGCAAGTTAAGACTTGGGGTAATATAATATAGACAAAAATAGGCAAAATCAGTAAAACATAAAAATGAAATTAACAGATTTAAAATCAAGCAAAGGATCCAGAAGGGAAGCAAAAGAAGTTGGCCGCGGCAGAGCGTCAGGTCATGGAAAGACATGCTGTCGTGGAAATAATGGGCAGGGACAAAGAGCAGGTAAGGGAATGAGGCTTGGTTTTGAAGGTGGACAAACCCCTTTATACAGAAGGCTTCCAAAATTTCAAACAAATGAAAGACCAAATAGAAGAGTTTGGACTATACTCAACCTTTCTGATTTAGAAAAACTTTCAAATCAGAAACAAATTACTCCAGAGCTTCTTTTAGAAAAAGGTATTATTGATAAATTGAACGATGGCTTAAGAGTATTAGGTGATGGTGACTTTAAATCTTCTGCTTTGGTAAAAGCACATTATTTTTCAAAATCAGCAAAAGAAAAAATTGAAGCAAGTGGTGGTAAATGTGAATTGATTGAAGTTAAATCAAGAGAATTAAATAATAAAAAAACAGTAAAGGTAGAAAAGAAAACGGAAAAAAAGAGACAAAAATAAATAAGAAGTAAACTATGGCGGTCTCTGCAAGAAAACTTGGAAAAGAAGCTGATATCATAACCTTTGCTGAAATGTTTAAAGTTGCTGGCTTAATGCCAAAGATTCTTTTTACCATTGGAATGCTTTTTATTTACAGGCTTGGAGCTCATATTCCACTAATAGGTGTTAATCATGATCTTTTAAAAAGATCAAATGTGCTTACCAGCGGACTTTTGGGGCTAGTTGATTTATTTGCTGGTGGTGCTCTTAGTGCTTTGTCGATTTTTGCTTTAGGAATTGGACCATATATTACTTCTTCGATCATTATGCAGTTAATGACTGAGGTTATTCCAGCCTTAAAAAATATGCAGAGAGAACAGGGAGAGCAGGGAAGAAAACAATTCCAACAACTTATAAGAAGAACAACAGTAGTTTTGGCAATAATACAATCATTAGCTTTAGCTAGGTTTCTGGATGTAGCAGGTGTGGCTTATGTGGGTACGCCAGCTTTTTATTTAAACACCATTGTAATTCTTGCATGCTCAAGTGTATTTATTATGTGGCTTGGAGAAGTGATTACTGAAAGAGGAATTGGCAATGGAGCATCGATATTGATTTTTATTGGAATTGCTTCCAGAATGCCAATCATGATAAGAGATACTGTTACTGCATTAAACACTGGTTCATCACCAGCATGGGGGGTTGCTGTTTTGCTTATGGTATTTTGTTTGTTAATAGTTTTGATTATTTTTATCCAAGAAGGTGCAAGGAAAGTTTTGGTATTAGGGGCACGAAGGCAAACCGCAGGTGGACGAGTGGCTAGTGCGCCTGATCACTATATGCCGCTAAAAATCAATCCAGCAGGTGTCTTGCCAATTATATTTGCCAGCTCATTAATGTTTCTCCCATTACAATTGCTTGCTTTTGCTGGATTACAAAATAAATCAATTTCAATAACTCTTAGGGACTTTTTTACAAATACACCTGGATTTGCACAACTTTGTTTTGCTTTGTCTCAAGTAAAAGTTGGTGAAAATTATATATTCAGTGATTTTGGTAACTTTCTTGCCTTGCAAGTTGAATACCTTTTTAGGAGCGGACACTGGCAGCATTCATCGGTGTACTTTTTGTTGATCATTTTATTTTCGTATTTTTATGCTTCAATTATTTTAAATCCGCGTGAAGTAGCTGAGAACCTAAAGAAAAATGGCTCAGCAATTCAAGGAGTAAAGCCCGGAAAGCCTACCAGTGATTACCTCGATATGATTATAAACAGGATAATTTTTGTCGGAGCAATAGCAATTGGTTTAATTGCAGTTTTGCCAATACATGTAGAGCATCTTTGTCAGGTAGCTACATTAGGTGGTTTAGGAAGTACATCGCTCATAATTTTAGTTGGTGTTGCAATTGATACCAGAAATCAAATTATTACTTATGCGCAAACTCACAGGTATCAGACAAGAAGTATATTAAGTTTTGGCTCAAAGAAACCTTTATGAACCAAGATGTTGGTACTTTGTTTTTAAATACTAAGCAAAAGCTTCAATCAAAACTGGTTTTAATTAGTAATTTTATTTCTACACTAACTTTGAGTTTACTGGAGGCATTCCAATTAGTTTTTATTCAAAGAAAAATATATATAAATAATTTTCTTGAAAGCTTAAGAAAAATAATATGGACATGCTTGCCAATTGCTACTCTAACAGTGGGTACGAGTTCAATTATTTATTCTATTCATGTAGCACCTGAGTTTGCAGAAAGGGGTTTAAGTGTTTATCTGGGTGGATTGGTAGCACTGGCTTTAATTCGTGAGGGTGCTCCTGTAATGGGGGCATTGGCTATAGTTACACAGTTTTGCTCTGGAATGACAGCTCAGATTGGCTCAATGAAAATAACTGATCAGTTAGATGCAATGAAAATGTCAAAAGTTTCTCCTAATGCTTTTATACTTATACCTATGCTTTTTGCAGGAATAGTTGGTTTCCCGATTGTAATAATTATTTGTATTGTTATAGGACTTACAATCAATTTTTTTTCATCTAACTTTTTAATTAACATTACCTATAGTCTGTATTCAAATTCTATACTAAATGCAGTTCATGTAAAAGATATTTTATTAGCTTTAACTAAAGCTTCTATATTTGGTTTTTTTGTAACTTTAGTTAGCTATAACTGCGGGATGCTTACTGTTGGTGGTTCTAAAGCGGTGGGAAATTCCACAAGGCTTTCAGTAGTAATAAATTTTGCACTAGTAATAATTTTAGATTATATAATTACAGCACTTTGGCTTTAATTATGGATTCCACTTTTTAATAGCTGGTCTTATAGTTAGTAAAGTGCCTTCTACACCGGGTACTGCACCTCTTACAAGTAGTAGCTTTTTGCTTTTATCGAATTCAATCACCTTTAAATTTCTAACTGTAACATTTTCATTCCCCATACGTGAAGGCATTTTTTTCCCAGGTAAAACTCTACCAGGGAAAGTATGAGCACCAATCGATCCTGGCTGACGATATGATTTTGAACCATGAGATTTGGGACCACGTCTTTTATTATAGAGTTTAACCATCCCCTGAAATCCTTTTCCAATAGATATTCCAGAGACATCTACAAGATCATTTGGATTTAAAATCTTTGATGAGTCAACAGGCTCACCAATCTTGTAAGATTCTAATTCGGCAGGTTGTACCCTGTATTCTTTTAAAAAGCCAAAGTTAGGCAAGTTTTTCTTCTTTAAATTTCCAAGCTTAGGCTTATTTAAGTGCTTGTCTTTTTTTATATTTGCCCCGATTTGAACTGCAGCATAACCGTGTTTTACTGGGGTTTTAATTTCTGTCACAATATTTTCAGCAAGTTCTAAAACGGTTACTGGAATTGCGTCCCCTTCTTGGTTAAAGTATTGGGTCATTCCAAGCTTTTTCCCTAATATTTCTAGTCTTGTTCTAATTGGTTTTGTCATAGTTTCAACTCTATATCTACACCAGCAGGCAAATCCAGCCGGGTTAAAGCATCTGTAGTTTCATTTGTAGGGTTTTCAATGTCTATAAGTCTTTTGTGAACTCTAATTTCAAAGTGTTCTCTGGATTTTTTATCTACGTGTGGCGATCTGTTTACACAGTAAAGGTGACGATCTGTAGGTAAATAAATAGGCCCGGTAATAGATGCACCGGTTCTAACAGCTGCTTCTACAATCTGATCACAAGAGGTATCAAGTGCTCTATGATCGTATCCCTTTAAACGGATTCGAATACGATTTTTTAATTGTGCTGTTGTTGCACCCTTTGCCATTTTTTCTTTTTTTTATGCTCCAGAAAAACTGGAGCTTCCTTGGTTTTACAAGTACGTATTAAGTTAGAATTTTGCTTACTACACCTGCTCCAACGGTTTTACCGCCTTCACGGATAGCAAATCTCATTCCTTCTTCAATTGCAACAGGCTGTATAAGCTCTACTTCCATTGCAATATTATCGCCAGGCATAACCATTTCAACTCCTGTTGGCAGTTTGATGGAGCCTGTGACATCTGTGGTTCTCACATAGAACTGAGGTCTATAACCTGGGAAAAATGGTGTATGTCTGCCACCTTCTTCTTTGGTTAGTACATAAACTTCTGCACTGAACTTTGTATGGGGCTTGATTGAGCCAGGTTTTGCTAAGACTTGACCGCGCTCAATACCTTCTTTTTCAACACCCCTTAAAAGTACACCAGCATTGTCACCGGCTTGAATTTCATCTAAGGTTTTTCTGAACATCTCAAGACCAGTAGCCACTGTTTTTGTAGTGTCTTTAATTCCAACTATTTCAATTTCTTCTTGTACTTTTAGCTTGCCTCTTTCAACACGACCAGTAGCAACTGTTCCACGTCCTGTAATTGAAAATACGTCTTCAACGGCCATTAAGAAAGGTTTGTCAACATCTCTCACTGGAGTTGGAATGCTCTTGTCAATAACTTCCATCAGCTGATGAATACAGTCTATCTCTTTGTTTTCACCTTTTTTAGCATTTGGATTTTTTAACAGAGCTTCCATTGCCTTTAAAGCAGAGCCTTTTACAAATGGGATTTCAGCTCCCTTAAAACCATACTTAGTTAAAAGATCTCTGGTCTCAACTTCTACAAGGTCAATTAATTCTTTATCATCGAGCATATCTACTTTGTTTAAGAAGACTACGATATGGGGAACACCTACCTGACGAGCAAGAAGTATGTGTTCTCTTGTTTGTGGCATTGGGCCATCTGCTGCAGAAATCACAAGAATAGCTCCATCCATTTGAGCAGCACCGGTAATCATGTTTTTAACATAGTCAGCGTGACCTGGGCAGTCAACGTGAGCATAGTGTCTATCCTTGGTTTCATATTCTACGTGAGCAGTGTTTATAGTAATTCCTCTTGCTTTTTCTTCAGGTGCTGAATCAATTTCATCGTATTTTTTTGCTTGTGCACCACCTTCAGCAGCAAGCGCCATTGTAATTGCAGCTGTTAATGTGGTCTTACCATGGTCTACGTGACCGATAGTTCCAATGTTTACATTAGGTTTTTTTCTTTCAAACTTTGCCCTAGCCATTTTACTTAACTCCTTGTATTTGTATGTTTGCCGAATTAATTCGTTATTTCGAGCTTTTACATTCTATCTGAAAAATTATAGCTTGAAAAGGTATTTTGTTTTAATTATATGTTGGCTTATAAATAGATAAGAGGCTTTTTATGGAAAGCCTCTACCTAAGAAATGTTTCCTAGACTAAAAATTGGAGGTTAATGCTTAGCTTGACGATTTAGTATGATTTAGATATACAAAAAGATAAAAATTGCCTAAATGTTGTTTAAACGTGTTTATAAATGTGAATTTTGATGCATATTTAAAATAGGGATGGCTCCTGAAATATGGTTTTCCGTCATAATATTATGTTAAAATTACCACTTCGATAAAATCCTCATAACTATGAGGAAAGATTTGTTTGTGAATAAACTGAGTAATAAAAACTTGTTGAAATTGCGTAAAGGATTAAGTCTTGTATTAAGTACATTGCTCTTTACAAATTGCTTTTTGTGCTTATTACCTTCATATGCTCAATCTGGATTTTCAAATATTGGCTCTTTTTTCCAGAGAGAAGAGCGTCTAGATAATAGTACGAAAATTGATTTTGATAAAGCACTTACAATAAAACAAGTGTTGATTGAAGGAAACAGACTTGTACCTGAAGAACATATTTTAAATGCCATTGATTCCAAAGCAGGTACACAATTTAATAAAGACAAAGTCTTAAGCGATTTAGAAGCAATTGACAGGCTTGGTTACTTTGTTCGGGATAGTATACAAGCCAGTCCTGAACAGACCAGCAATGGTATTTTATTAAAAATTAGAATTGAAGAAAATAATCCAATAACAAGAGTTCAAATACTTGGGAATGAAGTTATTCCTACAGATGAGATTTTGTTGTTTGTTCAGGATTTAATTGGTAAGCCAGAAAGCCTAACAAAAATATCTAAAGTTCTGGATCAAATAGAAAAAAAATATCAAGAGAGTGGTTATGTCTTAGCCAGGGTGACTGATATTGGACTTGATCCTGATGGAACATTGACGGTTAAATTAGATGAAGGGCTAATTGATAAAGTTGTTATTAAAGGAAATACAAAAACAAAAGAAAAATATATTAGAAGGTTTACTCCAAATCTTGTTTCTGGCGAACCATACAATGAACTTTTGTTGGTTCAGGATTTTAGAGCGCTACAGGGGACAGGGCTTTTTGAAGATATACATCGTACATTAACGCCTTCGGGAGAAAATCCTGGTAAGTATGATTTAAATATTGAAATTGCTGAAAAAAGAAATACTTCTTTTGGCTTTGGTGGTGGTGTAAACACTTTAAATGGTGTCTTTGCAAATCTTGGATTTAATAATAGCAATCTTTTTGGAGAAGCTAAACGGTTTTCATTTAATACACAGTTTGGTACTGGTATTCTTGCCAATAGTTTGGTTACGCAGAAGTTTTTATCGAATAGAAAAACCATGCAAGTTGAAGCCAGGTATTCCGATCCAAATTTTTTAGATACAAAAAATTCAGTCTCGTTTTTTACACATGGCTATACATTTAATAGTTATCTAGTAGATTTAGCGCAGGAAAAAAATCTTGGGCTTGGATTTACATTGATGAGACCATTAGGAAAAAATGTATCGGGTGGTTTTGATTTAATTGGTGAAAGTGTTCAAATGAAAGATTATGGTTCTAAAGCCACTGATTTTTTAACTGATCAATTGGTAAAAATAGATGGTGGTAAATATTTAGGAAATATAACTGAAAAGAATGCATTTCAACCAGGGCAATTGTTTGGCAGTCATGAAGATGCCATAAAAAAACAAGCAGCAAGTGAGCTTGCACAAAAACTGAGGCATGAACAGCTTAAAGCTGGTAATTTTATTCAGTTTAATCCTACAATTGCTTTTGATACCCGTGATACCCCAATAAATCCCAGAAATGGATGGAACAATAAAATAAATTTTGGTCAGGCAATAGGCATTGGAAATAACAGCTTTTCAAAGCTTGGAATTGATTTAAGACGCTATATTCCGATTGGAGAAAAAACAACTCTTGCATTTAATTTGCAAGGTGCATCAAGTTTATTTGGAAATATTCCAATGTACAGCCAGTTTAAAGCAGGTGGATATTATGGTGTTCGTGGTTATAGGCCGTTTTCTGATCTTGGAATTGGTTCAAGAACCCTGCTTGCAAGTGCTGAAATTCGAACGCCTCTTTTAGATACGATTCCTGGAATTCAAAATACACCGATTGGCAAAGATTTAAGGCTGGTATTATTTGGAGATCTTGGATATGTTGGTGGCAATGATACAATTAACCGCTTATTTAACAGATTAACTACTGCAGCATCTGCTGGTATTGGAATTAGAGCAAATATCCCTATGCTGGGTGCAATTAGAGTTGATTACGGTCTGCCATTTATTAAGCCATTATGGAATAGTAAAAACATTTTCGGCAGATTTAATTTTGGACTAGGAGACAGGTTTTAGGTAATATATAGAAGAAGATATATCAAGGAGATATTAAAATGCAAAGAATTATCATAGTTTTAATTTTGTTAGTTTTTAGTTTTTGGCCTGCTCTTGCTCAGAATGCTTCAAAAATTGGAGTTGTTGATGGAGAGAAAGTTTTTGATTTGTATCCTGGTGTTGAACAAGCCCAGAAAAAAATCTCAGATGCTCAAGATGACTTAAGAAATGCTATTACAGAATCTGAGAATGTTTACACTGAATTTGAAAAGCAAAAAAAATCAGAAGCTGAAAAGCTTACAAAGAAAAAAGAATTGCAAGCAAAAATAGATGCAAAAGCTCAAGAAACAAAAAAGCTTATTGAATCGATTTCACTTAAGATTGAAGATGATATTGTACAAGCCATAAAGAAAGTTGCTGGTGAAAAAGGATTGGAAATCGTTTTTGACAAAAGAGCAGTTTTGAATGGTGGTACGGATGTCACTGATGCTGTAAGTGAACAATTAAAGAAAAGAATTCCACTTGCAAATGAAAATAATTTAAAAGAGAAGAAAACTAACTAGTTTAAGTTAAGAAGAAAAGATGCCTAGTGTTTCCCCAAAAACCTTAGAAGAGATAGCAAGTGCTATTGATGGAGAGGTCTTTCAGAGACAGGATCAAAAAAACAAAAGTTTGGTCATTGATAGTCTTGCAGTTTCTCCAGAGCATTCGACTGTAAATGATCTGGTTATTGTTTTTGATCAAAAGTATTTTAAAAATCTCACTAAGATTAAGGCAAAAAGCATGATATTACCTTCTGAAATGAAGGATAAGATTTCTTTAAATGTCCCGGTGATTTTAGTGAAAAGGCCCCGTATCGTTTTAAAAAAATTGCTGGAGTTTTTTAGTAAGCCCAAGTATTTACCAGGAGCAGGTATTCATAAATCATGCATTATTGACCCCTCAAGCTCAATTTCCAAGACCTCTTCAATAGGTGCAAATGTTTTTATTGGTCCAAAGAGCACTATTGGAGAAAAGACAGCTATATGTCCAAATGTTTATATTGGCTCCAATGTTGTAATTGGTGAAAACTGTTTGATATATCCTAACTGTACGATTCTCGATAATACAAGAATCGGAAACAATGTGATCTTGCATTCAGGTGTTGTAGCTGGTGCAGATGGTTACAGCTATGTAACTGAAGAAGAAAGCAATTTAGAAAAAGCAAAAAAAGGAGACTTTAATTTTAATCTGGGAAGGCAAGTACAGCATAAAATACCATCTATTGGAAATGTGATTATTGAAGATGATGTTGAAGTTGGTGCAAATACTTGTATTGATTCAGGTACGATTGGTCCGACTGTAATTGGTTCTGGTACTAAAATTGATAATTTGGTTCAGGTGGCACATAATTGTAAAATTGGGAAAGATTGTTTAATAGTTGGTCAGGTTGGTTTTGCAGGCAGTGTGAATTTGGGAGATCGTGTTGTAGTAGGCGGGCAGACAGGCTTTGCAGATAATATAGACATAGGCAGTGATGCAATTTTTGTTGCAAGGTCAGGTGTTCATGGAAACATACCACCTAATAGTGTTTATATAGGAATGCCAGCTGTTCCATACCGAGATTTCATTCAAAGTGAAAGAACAATAAAACGCTTGCCAAGAAGATATGAAAAATTAGAAGAGCAGGTAAAAGTTTTAGAGAGTAAAATAAAAGAGTTGGAAGAAAAGCTGAGTGTAAAGATTTAAAACTTAATATGTCATTCCCACGAAAGTAGGAATCTATTAACATGTTACGTTAGTTTGTAATTTGGATTCCCAATCAAGTTGGGAATGACAAAACTTGTTTTTTGTATACTCAATAATTGGAGGTGATAAACTTCTAACCATGAAAAAGATTGCAATTATTATAGGTACAAGGCCAGAAGTTATAAAGCTTGCACCAGTATACTTAGAGCTAAAAAAATCAAAAAAACTAAAACCGATTTTAATAAACACAGGTCAGCATAAAGAAATGGTTGACCAGATGTTTAAGTGGTTTGGCATTAAAGAAAATTACAATTTAAAATTAATGGAAACAAATCAAACCTTGCAAAACCTTACGGCAAAGGCTATAGGGTCTATTACTGATTTACTTAAACAAATAAAACCTGACTTTGTAATGGTAGAAGGTGATACAGTAACTGTTATGGCAGCAAGTCTGGCTGCATTTTATTTGAAGATTCCTGTGGCTCATGTGGAAGCTGGATTAAGGACAGGTGATATTTACAACCCGTTTCCTGAAGAGATGGCAAGGAGGGTGGTTTCACGTCTTGCAAGTATTCATTTTGCACCGACTAAAAAAGCAGTTTTAAATTTAAAAAAAGAAAATATTAAAAACAATGTTTATTTGACTGGAAATACTGTCATTGATGCACTTTTGTATACGACAAAACATATTTCAGGAAGTAAGAAGAAGCTTGTTCCTCCAATGATTGTTAGGAGCCTCGATTTTAAGAAGCATAGAGTGATTTTAGTAACGATACACAGGCGTGAAAACTTTGGTAAGGCTCACAGAGAGATTGCAAGAACACTAATTAAAATATTAAATAATTTTCCGGATACAGTGGTTTTATTACCGCTTCACATGAATCCAAATGTGAGAAATGTAATTAAACCAGTTTTAAAAAACCATAAGCGTGTATTTTTAATAGAGCCTCCTGGGTATGTGCCTTTTGTGTATGCTATGAAAAATAGTTACTTGATTCTGACTGATTCTGGCGGTGTTCAGGAAGAGGGACCTACGCTTGGAAAACCAGTACTTGTGCTGCGTACCACGACAGAACGACCTGAAGGTATAAAAGCTGGTTGTGCAAAGCTAGTAGGAATAGATCCAAAAAATATTTTCAAAGAAACAGCTAAATTATTAACTGATAAAAAAGCATATAAAAAAATGTCAAAAGTAAAAAGTCCATATGGAGATGGGAAGGCTAGTAAAAGGATTGTCAAAATTTTAGAAGGGCTTTAGGGATAGCCCCTTCTAAATTTGTTATATTTCTCCTGCCTCTCCAACTCTCTCTCCATCTTTTCCTGAACTTCATCAAGCGCATCTTTTGGATCTTTTTCAAGTTTCATTACAGATTCAAATGCTCTTTTTAATTCTCTTCTATAGAGTTCATAAAAAGTAGCCTGTGGAAAAAACATTGCATCTTTTGATTTCGCCAGGTCTATGAAAACTTTTATAAAAGGATGTGGGTGTTTTTTTATAAAATCATCCCTGTCTGAATAAATAAGCGGTGAAAACTTTCCCTGTAGAGTACAAAGCTCTTCTATATTTTCTGGTTTAAGAAGCCATTTTATAAACTCAAATGCTTCATGTGGATGCTTGGCTCCTTTTGGTATTAAAATACAGTCACAATCGACTATGGTGGTTAATCTGCCATCGCTTGCAGGCATTGGCGCAACACCCCATTTTATATCAGGTGCAAAGTTTTTAATAAAGTTTCCTTCCCAGACCCCGTTGGTTTCAATAGCTATTTTTCCGCTATAAAAAGGATTGTTTAATCCCTGATAATTTCCACAACCTTCCTGAAAAGTTTGAATATTTCTTGCTCCTAGTTTTTTGGCAAAACTTTGAGCCCATCTCCATGCCTCAATATTCTTTGGGTTATTTGCTGTAATTCTTCCTCCTTCAGTGTCTCCCCAGTTCCCACCAAATAATAAAGCATAAAAACCAAATGACCAGGAAGGCCAGCTTGGAAGAAAACCAATCTGAGTTATTTTTCCGTCTTTATTTTTTTTTGTAATTTTTTCTGAATAGATCTCTATATCTTTTAATGTTTTTGGTGGTTTTTCTGGATCAAGACCAGCTTCTTTGAAAAGATTTTTATTCCAGTAAAGTGCTGTTGCTGTAGGTGTGGTGGGCAAAGCCCAGGTATGACCGTATAGATTTAACATTTTCCAATAAGCACTTATGAACAACTTTTCACTGATCATGCTTTCAATGCAATAGTCATCTAGCGGTATTAGTGCTTCTCTTGAAGCCAGCTCGGGTACCCAGGCTGCAATTGAACTTATTACATCAGGAGGTATTCCTCCAATAATTGAAAGCAATGTTTTTTTTCTGGGCTCTGAAATCGTAAGCATTCTAACTTTAATATCAGAATGTGTTCTATTAAATTTATCTACGAGTTTTTCAATGGCTTTGCCTTCAAAGCCAGTCCAATACTGCCAGTAAGTAATTTCAATTACGTCTTTTTTGTCATTGCGAGCCAAAGGCGAGGCAATCCCAATCGGGATTGCTTCGTCGCTAACGCTCCTCGCAATGACAATTATTGCTAAAATTATTGTCAATAAAACCAAAAATCTTTTCATTGCTAATTAAAACTATTTAACCTAAATTGCAGAGCTTCTAATATATGCTCGTCCTTAATAATAGCTGAATTTTCTAAATCAGCAATTGTTCTTGATACCTTTAAAACTCTGTCATAACTTCTGGCTGTTAAACAAAAGGTTTTAATTGCTTCTTTTAAAAGTTTTTCTGCACCTGATTGTAATTCACAAAAGTGTTTTATCTCTTTGCTTGATAAGTGTGAATTTGTATGTAGGATAGAAATATCCTTATATCTTCTTTTTTGAATTTCGCTTGATTTTAAAACCTTTTCTTTTATTGCTTTTGAGCTGTGGCTTTCATCTGTTTTCTTGCTAGTTAACTCAGCTTCAGTAAGCCGTTTTACTTCTACCTGTAAGTCAATCCTGTCTAAAATTGGTCCTGAAATTCTCCCTTGATATTTTTTAATATTGTTTGAAGCACAAATGCATTTTTTGACTGAATCTCCAAAATACCCGCACGGACAGGGATTACATGCAGCTATTAAAATAAAATCACAAGGGAATGTACAGCTTTTTCTTGATCTTGAAATTGTAATTTCTTTTATTTCAAGTGCTTGCCTTAGACTATCTAAAACTTGTTTCTGAAACTCTGTAATCTCATCTAAAAATAAAACGCCTTTATGTGCCAGTGAAATTTCGCCTGGCTGTGGCGCGGAGCCCCCGCCAATTAATCCGGCTGTACTTGTGCTGTGGTGGGGAGAGCGAAAAGGTCTGTTTGCAATTAACTTTGTTTCTCTATTTAACTTCCCTGCTATTGAGTATATTTGAGTGACTTCTATTTTTTCTTCGTGGTTTAATGAAGGCAGAATTGTACTTAGCCTTTGAGCCAGCATTGATTTTCCACTTCCAGGTGAACCTATCATTAAAATGTGATGCTGACCGCTTGCTGCTATTTCAAATGCCCTTTTTGCAAGCATTTGCCCTTTTACATCGCTAAAATCATTTTGATTGATGAGGTTTTTATTTTCAATTTTAGTGTTTGGACCTTTTGTTAGCGGTTTAATTTGATTTAAATTATTTATGACGTGAATTGCTTCACTTAAATCTGATACAGGATAAATTTTTATTCCTTCAATTAGCGATGCTTCTTCCTGATTTTCCTTTGGGATTATAATTCCTTTTGCATTTTTATTTTTTGCCAGAATTACAAAAGATAAAATCCCATTTACTTGCCTGACTTTACCTGACAAACCCAGCTCACCTGCAACATACATGTCTTCCAGATTATTTTTATTTAGTACTTCAATCCCGGATAGTATGCCAATGGCTATTGGCAAGTCATAAGTAGGTCCTGCTTTTTTTGTATCTGCTGGAGCAAGATTTACAACGATTTTTTTACTTGGGAATTCTAGTCCACTTGACTTTATTGCAGCTCTTACTCTTTCTCTGGACTCATTTATAGCAGTATCCGGAAGCCCGACCAGAATAAAATGTGGAAGTCCACCTGAAATATCTACTTCAATTTCAACAGGATAAGCACTTACTCCAATTAATCCACATGAGTATATTTTTGCAAATGTGCTTTTTACATCTGTTTCAATAATTTCAATTTCTTCTTTTTTTTCTATAATCTTCACAATGACATTTAATCAGATTAGAGATTAAATTCCTGTAACCAAAGGTTACATCTGTGTAATTATGAAAATAATTTAATCAATTGTGTAACCAAAGGTTACATTTTTATGTAACTTATAACTTAAATGCCCATGGCAATAGCTCTTCAATAGTCGTAACACCCATATTATCGATTATTATTTTTGTTTTTGGATCGCAGTAGTCTGAAATTAGCTGTAATGTATCGCCTGGTGGGTATTTTATAAATGGAAAAGCAAAAGCAATTGCTTTAATTTTATTTTTTATGCTGTGTTTTGCAAAAAGGCTTCCAAAGGTTGCCTTAAGTGGTTCTACTGAACACCCGAAAGAATTACTGTCAACTGTGCATGCAGAAATATTGTCTCTTATATTTTCTACAAGAATGGAAACTCCATATTTTTCTTTTGAGTGTGGAGTATGAGCATTGTGTAATGCATTTCTGGCAAGATCTAAAACATCCATCTCTTCTATAGTCAGGTTTTTTAATTTGCTTGAATCAAGAATAGGATGAGGCAGAAGTTCTTTTGGAGTAAATGTTCTTTCAATACTATCAACTAATATTATTCCTTTTGAATCAAGTTTCTGTAGGATAACTTCTCTGCATGCACCACATGGGGTGAATTTATTTACCTCTAATTTTTCTAAGTTACCTTTTGATTTTTCATAAGCTTTTGGCAAACTGATTGCTAAAGCTATAAATTTCTTATAACCTGCAGATATACCGTTAAAAATTGCAACTCTTTCAGCACAAACAGCTAAATGTATTGTTGGTTCTGAATTAGTACCTGAAAATACCTTTAGCTTTTTATTTTGGTCAATACCAACAACAACAGCACCTACAGGAAACTGGCTGTATGGAGACCATGAATTATGAGATACCTCTTTAGCTAGATATTTTAAATTGTCAAAAGATAGATTTGAGCTTGTTAGGAGCTCTTCTATTTCTTTGTATGAGCTTATTATTTCACTTGATGCCATTGAGTAAAAGAGTACAAATCTGTTAAAATCCTTTTGTTATAAGCTAGCATAAATTAAAGAGTTATGGGATTGGGGAATTAGAAATATTTAGCGTACTTGCACTTAAGAGGATTTGTTCCGCTCTAGATGGACAAATCCGATCAAAGGAAAGGGGCCGGTTGACGGAAGCTGCAGCTTGTCTGCAGCAATATAAAAAACATGATTTCAGTTAATGATTTTCGTACAGGTCAGACAGTTCTCTGGAACAATGGAATTTGGACAGTTATTGAATTCCTGCATGTAAAACCTGGAAAAGGTGCAGCATTTGTCAGGGCCAAATTAAAAAATGTTGAAAAGGGAAATGTAATTGAGACTACATTTAGAGGTGGAGAAAAAATTCCTTCTGCAAATGTTGAAAAAAAAGAAATGCAATATCTATATAAATCAGCCGACAGGATCACTTTTATGGATACCTCATCTTATGAACAAATTGAAGTTGGTGAAGCGCAAGTTGGTGAACAGGTAAAGTACTTAAAAGAAGGTACTAATGTAATGGTTTTATTTTTTAATGAGAAGATCATCGGGATAGATATACCTGCACATGTGGAATTAAAAGTTGCTGACACACCGCCAGGTTATAAAGGTGATACTGCCGCTGGGAATAATAAGCCAGCTACCCTTGAGACTGGAGCTCAGGTTTCAGTACCATTTTTTGTAAACATTGGAGATATTGTTAGAATCGATACAAGAAATAATCAATATATTGATAGAGTAAAGGCATAAGGAAATGAGGTAATACTAAAAAGTCGTGAGCGAAGAATGTTGCGGTAAGCAATATTCTGAGCGTTGTGAAGGAAAAGGAAAAATCTTGTTCAAAGCGAGATTTTTCCGATATATAAAAGCATGAAGATTCCATGGGAAGAAATTGAAGAACTTACTAAATACCTTAAAGATAAAGGTCTTACTGAAATTACAATTGAAACTAAGGAAGAAAAGATTACCGTTAAGAAAGATTTACATGGAGAAGTTACCTCTACTGTAATTCCACAAGGTGTAAAGTCTGAGAAGATTCCTAAAAAAGAAAAGACAACTGAACCAGAATCAAAGTTTCATGAAATTACATCTCCAATGGTTGGCACATTTTATATGGCGCCAAGTCCTGGTTCAGACCCATTTGTTCAGGTTGGTTCAAAAGTTAAGCCTGGTGATGTACTTTGTATTATTGAAGCAATGAAAATCATGAATGAATTGCCCAGTGAAGTTTCAGGAACAGTGGTTGAAATCCTTGCTAAGGATAATCAAACGATTGAATTTGGACAAGCCATAATGAGGATTCAGCCGGTTTAGTAAGCTTGGAATAAAATATTCTATGTTATGGATTGGAGGTAGTATGAAAAAAAATGTAAGTTTGTTTCTTTTGCTCTCATTGTTTTTAAACTTGTTTTCTCCTTTATTTGCAGCAGATGTTGCTAAAGTAGAGAAAATAATTGATCAAGATACAAAAAAGGCACAGGAGCAGGCGCCTAAACCAATTAAATTTTTAAATGCAAAGTATTTAAATGTAACTGTAGTCATTGAAGGTCCTGATGGTAAACCAATTGGCAACAACTGGTCGATTTCCAGAAATCAAATATCTCAAAAACCTCAACCACTTATTTATAATGGTGAAAGGATTTTGCTTTCTCCAGAACGAAAAATAAAAATTTTTACATCAACTGGTTTTGAGCTACAAAGATATGGTTTTGAATTAGATGTTGACCCGGAAGACTCTAGTTATATTTGGGTCTTGAAATGAGGAAGTGCTAACTTTAAGTGTCATTGCGAGGAAGCCCAGAAGGCTGACGAAGCAATCTTACAAACTCTTCACAGCATTGAAATTGTCACATCTCTCCGCCCTCGCAATGACATATTAATAGTTGGACTAAGGTGTTGCTAGGTTTTTTTGTGCAGTTGTTAAACTGCTACGAATTGCATCTAATACTTTTTTTCCTTGAATGATTTCAATTTCTTTAAAACGATTTGAAGAAATCTCAGTATTGTATGGAATTACTATGCGTTCAAAACCTAATTTTATACATTCCTTTATTCTATTTTCAATTTGATTAACCTCTCTTATTTCACCTGTTAAGCCGATTTCTCCAATGTACACTGTTTTTTTTATGGGAATAACATCCTGCTTGCAGCTCACGATGGACATGGCTATCGATAAATCAAGAGCAGGCTCATAACTACTTAAACCACCGACAAGGTTTACAAATAAATCATGTTTTGAGAAATTAAAACCAACCCGCCTTTCTAAAATTGCAATTATTTGTAAAACACGATTGTAATCTAGTCCATTTGCAACACGTCTGGGGGTGGTATAAGATGTGCCCCCAACAAGAGCCTGGATTTCTGCAATTATAGTTTTACTTCCCTCAACTAGTGCTGAATATGTACTTCCTGGAACAGAGTCTTTGTTCTGAGACATAAATAAAAAACTTGGATTTAAAATTATCTTTAATCCTGTTTCTTTCATTTCAAATACAGCAATTTCATCTGAAGAGCCAAAACGATTTTTTGTAGCACGCAATATTCTAAAATTGTGGAATTTTTCACCTTCAAAATACAAGACAGTGTCTACAATGTGTTCAAGTACCTTTGGTCCAGCGATAAGCCCTTCTTTATTTACATGTCCGACTAATATGGTGGTTATGTTTTTATCTTTTGCTAGCCTTAGAAGTTTATTTGCACACTCTCTTACCTGGCTGACATTTCCTGCTGTTGACTCTAGCTCGGGGTGATAAATAGCCTGAATAGAATCAATGATTAAAAAATCCGGCTTTTCTTTTTCAATTAGATCTAAAATAATTTCTAAATTATTTTCTGCAAGTAATAAAAGATTTTTATCTTGTAGATTTAATCTCTGAGCTCGAAGTTTGACTTGATAAATTGATTCTTCGGCTGTTACATAAGCTACTTTCAGATTTCTTGAAAGATGATTAGCTGCTTGTAAAAGAATGGTTGATTTTCCTATGCCGGGTTCGCCACTAAGCAGTATAAGTGATCCAATGACAAAGCCACCACCTAAAACGCTATCAAATTCTTTATCAAATGATTTTATCCTTTCAATATTTGAATGATCTATGTTTGAAATTAAACTAAAGCTGTTTTCTGTTTCACTTGACAGGTTTTGACTTGCAGATTTTTTTCGACTAATTTCTTCAATTAAACTTCCCCATGAATTACACTCAGGACATTTGCCAATATAACTTAGTGATGCATGTCCACATTCTTGGCAGACCCATTTTGATGTAACTTTTGCCATATGGAAATTATATAACTTTCTGGCTAATTTTATGAGTGGTTAAGCAGATAGTTTATTAATGCTCTTGTACCAAATCCTGTTGGCCATTTTGCACCATTTGGCCATGCTGGACCTGCAATGTCAAGATGTACAAGTGGTTTATCGTTTGTAAATCTTTCTAAAAATACAAACCCTGTTTGTGCACCAGCTAGTCCTTTATCTCCTATATTTTTCATGTCTGCAACATTGCTTTTAATAGAGTCTCTATTACTGTCGCGTATTGGAAGTTGCCACATATCTTCACCAGCTTCATTGCCAGCTGTAATAACTTTTTGGGCAAAAGGATCACTATTAGTCATTACTCCAGCAATATCATCTCCAAGTGCAACCTTGCATGCACCTGTTAGGGTTGCTATGTCAATGATTTCATCTGCACCTTCTCTTACTGCATATGCAATTGCATCAGCTAGTATTAACCGTCCCTCTGCATCAGTATTTAAAATCTCAATGGTTTTCCCATTCATTGCAGTAACGATATCTCCAAGCTTCATTGCACCTCCACCTGTCATATTTTCAACTGCTGGTGCAATCATAGTAATTTTACTGTCAGGGTGAAACTTTTTCATTGTACTCATAACACCTATTACAGCTGCTGCACCAGATTTATCACATTTCATAGTAGCCATTCCGTCAGATGGTTTTATAGAAAGTCCTCCAGAATCAAATGTTACACCTTTTCCAACTATAGCAATATGCTTTTTAGGCTTTGCTTGAGGTGTGTAGGTGATGACAATAAAACGAGGAGGTTTATCACTTCCTTCAGATACTGCAAGGAATGATCCCATTCCTAATCTCTTGCAATCTTTTTTAGTTAAGATTTTAATTTTTAAGTTATTATCTCTTGCAACTTGCTGTGCAACTTGAGCAAGAATTTCTGGTGTCATGTATTTTGCAGGTTCACTAGCAATATTTCTTGCTAATGTTTGAGCATTTGCAGTAATGGTCCCCAAGTGTATTCCTTGCGAGCATATTCCTTGATAAAAGTTTACAAGCCTTGCTTCATCACTTGGACTAATTATTTGCAAGTTTTGTAATCCACTATAATCATCTTCACTGGATTTATATTTATCAAATTTGTAAGCAGTAAAATATGCGCTCTCAGTAATGGCTTTTGCAGTTTTTAAAAGAATATAGTCCTTATCAGGAAGCAACATAGAAACATTGTCTAGTCTTTCTTTCTCAGCAGTGCTAACAGCGATACTGGCAATCTTTCTAATTCTATTTAGATTTAGCCTTTCTTTTTCACCAGCTCCTATTAGAATTATTTTGGTTGCTGTAGAATAATCACATCCTGTTCTAATTATTAAAGTTTTACCTAGCTCTCCTGTAAATTTTTCTTCTAATACAACTTTTGAAATGAATCCGGTTAGTTCACTTGCTAATTCCTTTTCTTGGCTTTCTATACCTTTCCCTTTGTAAAAGGATGCAATTATTGCAGCGT
This sequence comes from Candidatus Melainabacteria bacterium, assembly GCA_016201905.1. GTDB lineage: Bacteria > Cyanobacteriota > Vampirovibrionia > 2-02-FULL-35-15 > 2-02-FULL-35-15 > JACQBQ01. The sequence continues at coordinate 137,511 of JACQBQ010000018.1, forward strand.
TGACTGGAGGGATAGAAGGTGATCCAATTACTTTCATCTTAATCTCCTTTCATAGAACCTTGTGGATATAGTATTTCTACCAATTAAAATTAAACAAATCTTACCAGCAAATAGAAAAAAGTAAAAGGTGTTTACACTAAGATAAAATCAATAATTGGTTAAATAATTAATTAATGTTCTTACACCAACTCCTGTTGGGCCTTTTGGTCCATATTCATTTTCTTTATCAATCCAAGATGGCCCTGCAATGTCTATGTGAACCCAAGGAATATCATTAACAAATTTTTCTATAAATACTCCACCGTTTTGTGCACCAGACTTTCCTTTAGATCCTGTGTTTATCATGTCTGCAATATCACTTTTAATCTTTTCTCTGTCTTCATCATATAAAGGAAGCTGCCACATTCTTTCACCTGCTTCATTTCCAGCTTTTATAATTTTATCTGCAAGCTTTTGGTCGTTTGTCATAACTCCATTTGATGTATCACCAAGAGCAACGACACAAGCTCCTGTTAATGTAGCAAGATCAATTATTTCATCTGGCTTTTGTCTTACCACATAGGATACCGCATCAGCTAATGTCACTCTTCCTTCTGCATCAGTGTTTAATATTTCAATAGTCTTTCCGTTCATTGCTCTTACTACATCACCTGGCCTATATGCTTTTCCGCTTGGCATATTTTCTGTAGCTGCAACTATCATTGTAATTGCAACATCAGGCTGAAGTTCTTTCATTGTGCTCATTGCACTGATCACTGCAGCTGCACCAGACATATCATCTTTCATTGTTTCCATTGAGCCTGCTGGTTTTAAAGAAAGTCCTCCGGAATCAAAAGTAATTCCTTTCCCTACAATTGCTACATGCTTTTTGGGTTTTCGTTTCGGCGTATATTTTATTTCAATAAACTTTGGAGGTTCATCACTTCCTTGAGCTACTGCTAAAAATGCACCCATTTTTAGCTTTTTGCAGGCTTCACGGTCTAGTACTTTTATTTTCAACCTGTTTTCTTTTGCAACTTGTTTTGCAACATTAGCAAGTTTGGTTGGCGTTGCTGATAAAGCTGGTTCTGTAACTAGATCCCTTGCTAGCTTTTGAGCTCTGGCTATAAGGTTGCCTCTTTTTATTCCAGCCTCTATGTCTTTAATTTTTGATTTATCAATCTCGGTGATTATTAACGTTTGGATTTCTTTTCTTGGTTCATTTTTATCCCTTGATTTGTATTTATCAAACTCATATAAAGCAAGTTGTGAGACTTCAGTAGCTGCCTGTGCGGCATCATAAGGATCAATTTTTCCAATGCTTGCTCCATGCAGAATCGTGCAAACTGTTTTTGCTTTTTCTCTTTTTGCCTGTCTGATAGCAGCTGCACTTGCTTTTCTGACAGCAGCCAAATTAAATTTTTCTTCTTCACCAAGGCCAACAACTATTACTTTTTTTGCTGGTATCTCGCCATTTGTTCTGATTACTAAAGTTGATCCGAGTTTTCCTTTAAAATCTTCTTCTTTTATTATTTTTTTTACTAAACCATCTAATGCTTCGTCTATTGCTCCTGTTACACCGCTTGGTGTTTTAACTCCTTCAAACAGATTTATTATTAAGGCATCGCAAGCTGCATTTTCTAACTTTTGGTTTTTTAAGATAACTTTCATTTGTTTTTTTAAGCCCTTTCTAATTATGTAAAACCAATTTTAACCTGTTGGGGCATACCATGGCATGCCCCAACGCGATCTTCATATATACAATATTCTTTTTTGACAAAATATCATTTCGTTATATAATAATAATTCCTTGGTGTGTATGCGGCTGGAAAACACCCGTTCCCATTCCGAACACGACGGTAAAGACGGCTAGCAGCGACAATATTTAGATAGCAATGTCTAGGGAAGATAGCCATGCGCCAAGGGTTTTAATAAAAAAACCTCGTTACTCACGAGGTTTTTTTATTTTTTATCTTAAAACTAAAAAAGTTTCTTAGTTTTTTCCTGGCTGCCCGGCTGCTTTAAGTTGTTGTTGTAATGGCATGCCGTCACCTGCACTGGCACCTTCTCCTCTAGGGAGTTCAGTAACTCCTTCAAATGGAGCAACTCTTGGGTCTTGTGCTTTATTCTTTATTTCAGATATTTTTGGTGCATTCTTTGCAAGTGCTGCTTGAATACATGGAATATCTTTTAGCTTTTCTATTTTGTTTATATTTTCAACTGCAGTTTTTAAATCTCCACCTTTGTCATAAAGGCTAATTGTTGCTCTTATAAACCTGTCGATTTGACTGTATCCTTTAAAAATAAATCCTTTTCTGTGTTTAAATGCATCGTCAATTGAATATTTTCCGCTTGCAATTAATTCTAAAACCTTACCAGTTGCAGCTGAAACTTCTTGTTGAGCTTTATAAGTTTCTTTCTTTTCTTTTGAGAGAGCATTTCCTGCTTGAGATATTGCTTGTCCAATAAGAACAGCTCTTCCAGTGAGTTCTGCTGCACCGCGTTGATCTACATTTAGTCTAGAACCAATTTGAGACTGTAATACAACCCTTTCTTTTTTTGAAATATTTAACTTATTGACTGGTTTTGTTTTTAGATCTGGAGTTTGTTGTGCAATATCGAATATTTTGTCTGCCTCTTTCATTACCATAATGTGAGTATCACTTGGACGTACTGAACCAGGTTTTAGTGCTTCAACTGATGCCATTTAATTTCTCCTCTTAATGCTTCTAAAATAACAATATTATATTGATTAAATTAAAACACGAACACAAAAGCTTTAATCTTTTTTTATTATGACATAAGCATAATTAAGAAAGCAATACTAAATATTAAAAGATAATGAATTGTTGTTTTAACCATTGTATGGAATGTACAGGAGATTAGAATTAGCCTGTACTGTTAAAATTAACTTTGATTTCTTAATCTTAATTCTTAACCTTTAGGTTAAGAGGTTAAGAAAGTGAAGGTTTTTCTAAAAACGAAAAACCGGAACGCTGAAAATAGTTAATCAATAAAAGCGAAGAATGTTGCGATGAGCAATATTCTAAGCGTCGTGAAGGAAAAGGAAAAATCTTGTTCAAAGCGAGATTTTTCCGAGGTAAAAATGCCTGTAATTAAAACATCAAATATTTTGGCTGAGCATTGGTTAAGTGTTGCAAGAGATAAAAATACTCCGCCTGAACGATTTCGCACTGCTTTAGAAAATATTGGACTTATTCTATTTTCAGAAGCTATAAATAATGTAAAGGGGCTAACAAAAAAACAAAGTGTAAAAACCCCTCTGAAAAAGACTTATGCAAGCTTTATCGAACAAAAAAATATTTTTATTATCCCGATTTTAAGAGCTGGACTTGCAATGCTTGCAGGAGTTAAAAATTGTGTACCGGGCTCTAAAGTTGCTCATGTTGGATTATATAGAAGTGAAAAAACTCTTCAGCCTAATTGGTATTTAGATAAGCTTCCAAGAAAAATCACTAAACGGTCAACTTTTTTTGTGCTTGAGCCAATGCTTGCAACTGGAGGTACTATATCAACTGTTTTACAGAGGATAGCAGCACTTGGAACTAACAAGATTTTTGTGATCAGCGCAATTATTTCGGGACAAGCAAAACAAAAACTTGAGAGTAAATTTCCTAATATAAGCTTTTATGTGGCTGGGATTGATGAATACTTAAATCAAAAAGGATATATTGTGCCAGGACTAGGAGATGCTGGAGATAGGGCATTTAATATGTAATTGTAAGGGCAGGATTTATCCTGCCCAGCTAATGAAAGTTGTGAAAGATATCAGATGATTGAAAAATCTAAAATTGAAAATATACATGCCAGGGAAATACTTGATTCAAGGGGAAATCCTACTGTAGAAGTAGAAGTTGTTTTGTCTAATTGTAATATTGGAAGAGCTTCTGTTCCTTCTGGAGCAAGTACTGGAGCATTTGAAGCAGCTGAACTGCGCGATGGAGATAAAAAAAGATATTTAGGCAAGGGTGTTTTAAAAGCGGTTCAGAATGTAAATGAAACGATTAGAAAAAAAATAATTGGAAGAGAAATTAGATTGGGTTTGGAAGAACAAAAAGAAATTGATCATATATTAATCGATCTGGATGGAACTGAAAATAAGAGCAAGCTTGGTGCAAATGCAATCCTTGGAGTAAGCCTTGCAATGGCAAGAGCTATTGCAAATGCTTGTCATGAACCTCTATACAAGTTTTTAAATAAAAACTCAGCGTATATTCTCCCTGTCCCCATGATGAATATTTTAAATGGAGGAAAACATGCTCTTGATTCGGTAGACCTTCAAGAGTTTATGATTATGCCAATTGGTGCAAAATCTTTCAGTGAAGCTCTTTGTAGATGTTCTGAAGTCTATCAAGTCTTAAAATCTATATTGCATTCTAAGGGGTTAAGTACTTCTGTCGGTGATGAGGGTGGTTTTGCACCGTCACTTAGAGCAAATAAAGAAGCAATTGAATTAATTCTTCAGGCTGTTGAAAAAGCTGGGTATAAAGCTGGCTCTGATTTTTATATTACTATAGATGCTGCTTCTACAGAACTTTATAAGGATGGTAAATATGTCCTCTCAAAAGAAGGAAAAATATTAACCTCTGATCAGATAATTGATTTTTATTCTGACTGGGTAAAACAATATCCAATATTTTCAATTGAAGATCCCCTTAGTGAAGAAGATTGGGAAGGATGGGCAAATATTACTCGTGCACTTGGAGGTAAGGTCCAAATAGTTGGGGATGATTTATTTGTTACAAATATTAAAAGACTGCAAAGAGGTGTAAATGAAAACTCTGCCAATGCTATTTTAATTAAACTAAACCAGATTGGTACCTTGACAGAGACCCTTAAAACGATGGATTTTGCAAAAAGCAAGAACTACAAATGTGTTGTTAGCCATAGAAGTGGGGAGACTGAAGATACATTTATAAGTGATCTTTCTGTTGCTACCTCATGTGGGCAGATAAAAACAGGTGCTCCTTGCAGAACAGATCGCGTGGCAAAATATAACCAGCTCTTACGCATAGAAGAACAACTTGGTAAAGATGTTACTTATGGTGGGTTTGTGTTAAATGCTGTTAGTGGCAAGAAATAATATTTTATGGAGTATAGGAGTGTTTCGACAACACGTCGTTAAAGTACTTTTTACTTTTGTTGTTTTATTTAATTTTAATTTTGCTTTTGCCCAAGAAAACTTTCTTCTTGAAAACGAGAAAAACAACATTGAAATATATGAAAAAACAAACAAATCTGTTGTAAATATTACTACAAGGGGAGTCCAGGTTGATGAGTTTTTCCTCTTGGCTGTTCCTACTCAGGGTAGCGGTTCTGGGTTTGTCTTTGATAAGAGTGGACATATTGTAACTAACTATCATGTGGTTGAAAATTCGAAAGAATTTATAGTAACTCTTTATGATGGTGAACAATATAGTGCTAGTCTTGTCGGTGTTGATCCAAATAATGATTTAGCAGTACTTAGGATTAAAGCACCTACTGAAAAACTGTTTCCTGTAAAGTTAGGATCAAGTCAGGGATTAAAAGTAGGACAAAAAGTGTTAGCTATCGGTAATCCATTTGGATTAGAAAGAACACTTACTACAGGAATTATTAGTAGTCTGGGAAGGGTATTAAAGTCTGAAAGTGGCAGGCTTATTAAAGGAATAATTCAAACTGATGCAGCAATAAACCCGGGTAATTCTGGTGGACCTTTATTAAGTAGTCAGGGACTTATTATTGGTGTGAACACAGCGATAATAAGTAGGGTTGGACAAAATTCTGGAATTGGTTTTGTAATTCCTATAAACACTGTAAAAAGAATAGTGAAAGATTTAATTGCATATGGTTATGTTGTAAGACCAAATGTTGGAATATTGCAGGTATATGAAACAGGTCATGGACTTTTAGTTGCGCAGTTAGAACATGGAGGGCCAGCTGAAAGAGCTGGAATTAAAGGTCCAAGATTAATTGTTCAAAGAGCAGGCCAGATTGAATATAGAGCAATTGATCGTTCACAGGCTGATCTAATTGTTTCTGTAGATGGAAAAAGTTTTCAGACTTTAGATGAACTATTGGAATATATTGAATCAAAAAAACCTGGAGCTGTTATAAATATTGAAGTGATTAGAGCAAATAAAAGATTTATAATTCCTATTCTTTTGGGAAAGACACAAGAAGGGTAAAGTGTTTAACTAAAGCATAATAAATGCTGCTAGCCCTATTGCTTAATTAATAATTTTTGTAAGGTATCCCTACAAAAATAGAATTGCCCATAAAACTTTTTATGAAAGAAAATTCAATGGTCGAAGTAAGTAGTACAGATAACGTACCTATGAATAGAGCTCTTTCGAAACTCAGTTAAATAATTCATAGTTGTAAACTCCTGCAATCAAATTAAACCTTAAGGCAAATCTTTTTCTTCTATTACGATATCGTTCAGAAATCACCTTGAAACGCTTTAACATACCAATCACAT
>JACQBQ010000019.1 GCA_016201905.1 Candidatus Melainabacteria bacterium
AAGCTTCTATCTTGTGAAAGACCCTTAAAAGGTCTTTTTCGTTAATTAAAATCATATGCCTGTCTAGCTCACTTTCAAAGCTTTTGACAGGCTTTTTTATTGAAAAGTGGCCTTTTGTGAATTATTCACATCTCGTTCTTGGTTTTCTATAAGATTCCTAAAAGCCAGTTCCTGGCTTTAATTGTAAGTGGATGAATTGGTTTCTTTTTTTCAATCACTTCAGATAGCTTGCCATCAATAGCCTGTAGAACTGCATGCTCTAACCCTTTATGCTTAAATGTTTTTCTAATTGGTGCTGCAAATCTTCTGTCTCTTCCTGGTTCAGTTGCATCAGCCAGATAAACCACCATAGTAATTTTACTCATGTTTGGTTCAGCTAAGGTATGGCATCTTATCCCGCCTAACACATCAGGATCATCAATAGCAAATTTTTCTTTGGCAATCAATGCACTTACTCTTGCATGTAAAACATGTGGGTGAATATAATCAATTTCATCCATTTCAATGTTTTTTTCTTTTGCAATCTCTAAAAGCTTTTCATTTGGAAACTCTTTAGCACAGTCATGAAGCCAGCTGGAGAGCTCTGCCTTATAATGATCCAGTCCTAGTTTTTTGGCATACTTTTTTGCTGTTTTAGCTACTCTTGCTATATGCTCAAAGCGTTTTTCACTAACAGTTTGCTTTAGCCAGGATTCAATTTCTGGTTTAAGTGTTTTTAATTGCTTTTTTATTTTGCGGTCGTATTCAATCATGTAGTTAAAACTGCTTTAAAAATCGCAAGTCTCCGGTAAAAAAATATCTTATATCAGGGATTTTATACTTAAGCATTGTAAATCTTTCCAGCCCTAGTCCTGCTGCAAATCCAATCCACTCATTTGGATCAATATTTACTGAGGTTAAAACATTTGGGTCTACCATGCCACACCCTAAAAGCTCAAGCCAGCCACGATTCCCACATGTGCCACATCCTTTTCCATCACAGAATGGGCACTGGGCATCAAGCTCAGCACTTGGTTCAGTAAATGGGAAGAAGTCAGGTCTAAATCTTGTTTTAATTTCTTTCCCAAAAAAGTTTTTAATAAACTCATTTAAAACCCATTTCATATTTCCAAAAGTAAGTTCTTTTTCTACAGCTAAAATCTCAAGCTGGTGAAAAAATGGCATTTTTCTAGCATTTATTTCTTCGTTTCTATAAACCCTTCCATGAGCAAGCACACGAAGAGGAGGTTTAATTTTTTCCATTGCTCTAATCTGAACGGTAGAAGTATGACTCCTGAGTAAAATATGCGGTGCAATATTTGTATAAAAAGTATCCTGTTCATCTCGTGCCGGATGTTCAGGTGGTGTATTTAAAGCAGTAAAATTATAAAAATCAGTTTCTACTTCAGGCCCCTGGACAACACTAAATCCCATACCCTGAAATATATCTATTATTTCATTTGTTACAGTGCTTATAGGATGTTCATGACCAGCTTCATATGGAATACCAGGAAGCGTTACATCAATAGCTTCCCTAGAAAGTTTATCTTCAATTTCTTTTGCTTCAATAATTCTTTTTTTATCATCATAAACGGCTTGAATAAAATTTCTTAGGTCATTTAAAAATTTTCCATATGCAGGTCTTTCTTCCTGAGATACATTTTTAATATTTTTCTGCTCATTAATCAAAAAGCTTTTTTCACCGAGATACTTAATACGAAACGATTCAAGAGATTTCGAATCAATAATATTTAGTGCTTCTAACTTAACTTCTTTTTTAATTTTGTTAATTGTATCTTCTAATGTGCTTATCATGATTTAGTTTAGGTAATTTGTTATTAGCTTAATACACCAAAGCCTGTAATATTATAGAATATACTAAACACATGCCTCTCGACCTTAAAAAAGTTATCACCCAGATAAAAAGCCTTGAAAGCCAGGATCTACAGAAAGACAATCAAAACAGGCTTGAAAGTACATATAAACTATTTCAGCGTGCAAAGGAAAATCACAAGAAGTTAATGAACTTACTTCTAGAAACCAAAAGCACACAAGGTGCAAGTTTTTATTTTGCTACTCCTGAATTTGATCCAAGTAAAAATGAAGATTTAGATACGCTCTACACCTGTAACAAAAGTTTTTCACAACCTCATATAACCATAGCTACAGATGGTTCTCAGATAAACCCATCAGCACATGAATTTACAGGAGCTTCTTTAATCAATATAGGACTAGTCAGCATACCTTATTTTAATAGTGGTATTCCAGTACTTTTATCTTCTGAACCTACCACATATAACTCATCAGAAGAAATTAATCCAGTTTACCCATCTGAAAATATTCAGGAGGAAGATTTAATTTCTTATGAAAGAACATTAAAAGAAATTGAAGGAATAGTAGAGCTGGCAAAAAAATATGTTGCTTACAAAATACCAGTAGTAGCTCTTTTAGACGGTACCTTAATACACTGGCATATTGAAAAGTTTAGCAGTGCTTTTACAGAACGATTTATTAAAAGATTTTCAGATGCACTGCATGAACTTAAATCACTTGATATTCCTATTGCAAGTTTTCTTAGCAATTCACGCTCAAATGATTTGATTAACATGCTTAGAATTTTTAATTGTCCATATGAAAAAGTGAATTGCAAAAAACATTGTGCAAGCATTGAATCAGGCAAACTTCCATGCAATCCAAGTCCTGACTATAAGCCTGTTTTAGATAGAAGGCTTATTGAAAAGCATTTTAATATAAATAATACAGAGGCTGGCACCAGAACAATCTTATTCAAATCAAACAGTAATATTTTAAATTATTATTCTGATGATTTAAAAGTTTATTTTTTCTACATCAATACCGGAACTGAAGTAGCTAGAGTTGAATTACCGGCATATGTTGCTAAAAATTACAAATTGCTTGACTTACTTCATAATGCAATTGCTCTTCAGTGCAAGGTAGGATTTGGGTATCCGGTCACGTTAAGCGAAGCTCATTTAATGGCAGTTGTAAATAAAAATGACAGGCAGGTCTTTTATGATCTTGTAAAAGAACATCTGTTGAGAAGAAAACAAATGCCAATCAGGCTTTCAAACAAAGAATTAAAGAAGAGGGTTAGTTTTGTGTAGGCTGTGTATTTTGCAGCTTCTTTGTAGCTTTACTTGCTTTTGTAGTAGACTCTTTGGCTTTTTTAGTAAAATCAGATGTAATCTTTTTAAGATCCTGCTTGCTTAGATCCTCGTAAAAATTATTTAAATTCGTTACATGCTCGTTAAAACTTTTCAGATTCTGTAAAAGTGTAGGATCTGTTATTTTTTTATCTGCTGCTATAAGAGAAGCATTAACATGGTTTAAATGATCTAGGATTTTTACTTTAAAACCAATGATATTGGTTACAAAATTTTCACTGGTAATATTTCTTGATATTTCAGTCAGATCACCAGAAAAATTCCCCAGGTCATTACTTAAAGAAGTTTTTAGATTTTTATCACTGACAATTTTATTTAAAGCTTCAATTGGTTCATGAAGTTTTAAAAGCAGCAAATTGGTCTCAGCACCCTCACTTGCAATTTGTTTGCTCAAGTCAGAAAGTTCTTCTTCATTCTTAGCAAGCTTGCTTGCTGTCTGACTTAATGACTCTGATGCTTTTGAAAACACAAGTCTGGCTCTTTCAAAATTTTCAGGTGTAACATACTGTATAACTGTCTCAGAAAAAGATTTCAAGCTATCAAGGAGCTCTAAAGAAGCATGCAGCCAGCTTTCCGTTGTAATCGGCTCTTGTACAATCCAGGCTTTAGTTTCACTTAACATGTCCTCTGGAGGAATTATTTCTAAAACTCTTCCCTGATTGGGTCGAAATGAGGTGATTGTCAACTGCGAACCTGGTTCTAGGCGTGGGACTCTCTCATTAGTAATTTTTACAGTAACAATTATTCCATCTTTAGAAGGTCTTGTTTTTATTACCTTACCAACTGGAACTCCCAGTGCGGTTACCTGTGCTCCGATTGGCAAGCCATCAATATTTTTAAACCTTGCTTCAAAAGTTCTCTGTGAATTAAGGTAAGCATAAACACTTACTACAAGAATAAAGAAAGTTAAAATTGATAAAAAAAATCTCAACATGTTAAGTTGGCGGATTTTTTAGTGCTTGCTCTTTTGTTTTAGCTTCTTGTATAGCTGTTTTGTAGTCATTTAATTCATTATTGTTCTGGAAAATGGAAACAATCTCCGTAGTAGTAGGAGTAATGACAGCAACTGTCGCTGTTTTACTTTTGTTTGCATTGTAAAAGTCAGTGATTTTAAGTTCTTCTGCACGCTTTGCTGAAGCTTTTGCTTTTGACGGAGTAGAAACATCCAGCTGAATTAGTTCAATATCAGAACTTTCCTTAAGCAATTGATCCAATGTAGGCTGAATATTTTTACATCCAGGACACCAGCTGGCATAAATTTGAACAAGAAGTATCTTTTTATCTTCATTCTTTTTTGGAGCTTGCTCAACAACCTGCTTTTTTGCTTTATGTCTTTTAAAAAAAAGAGCTGATGATGGCTCGTAAAAACCAAATCCAATCAAAGAAAATAATATTAAAAATACAGTTATCTTCTTAAACATTTTTATCCTCCTAATTTAAATAAAAGAGTGTTTAATCTGAATTTCTAATTTAGATCATAAACAATTTTTTGTATACAGAAATCTGCTGAAGATGAATATAATTTGACATTTCACAACAAAGTATAAACAGTAGATACAAAACAACTGTACTTTCTCCACAAAGCTTGCCAACAGGTTTTAGTTATTGTTAGCATGTAAAGGTCTAATTTTTTGCTTTGTAACTTTTTATCTTATGGAAGTTCAAGAAAAGCCAAATACCGAAACCAATAAAAACAATCTGGATAATTCTATTAACATGACCAGTGAAACAAAAATTCCATTTAAAAACAAGGTTTACCTTTTTGTAAGAGAAACTGTAGAACTTATAGTTGTAACATTAATACTTTTAATCATAATCCGTCAGGGGTTTATTGAAGCCAGGTATATTCCCAGCGAGTCTATGGTTCCCACACTAAAAATAAATGACAGGCTTATCGTAGAAAAAGTTACAAAAAATTTAAGACTGCTTGGGTTTAAACTACCTATACAACGAGGAGACATATTAGTTTTTTATCCACCTCCTGAAGGCAATCGTGGAAAAGATTTACACTACGATCCCATAAGTTTATTTGCCAGATGGACAGGACTGCCATTTTTACCACAAGATGATGCTTACATAAAAAGGATTATCGGGCTTCCTGGTGACTTAATAGAAATCAAAGATGGTCAAGGTGTTTTTATAAATGGCAAGCGCTTAGTAGAACCCTATGTTAATGACTTGCCAAGATATAACTGTACAGATCTAAGAGATATAGAAGTTTACAGAAGAAAGGAATTATCAGGCAAAATCATTGTTCCAAAGGGACATTATTTTTTAATGGGTGACAACAGAAACAGAAGTCAAGATAGTCACGTCTGGGGTTTCTTAGATGAGAAAAGAATTGTAGGTAGAGCTGCTGTTATTGTGTGGAGAAGGTTAAAAGAAAAACCAGTTTTACTTGAAAAATTAGATTAGTTTTTTATTCCAACTCTAAAATCAATGCCAATAAAAACACCAAAACAAAAAACGGCATATGTAAGAGATATCTATAAACCAATAAAAAGTTTTGGGCAGTCTGTTTTTTGGCGTTTTGCCAGCTTATGGCTTTTGATAAGTCTTTTTTATTTTTTTTATAATACACATCCGTATTATTTAAATCCAGATTTTAACAATGCAAGAGGCTTTATGCATAAAGCCTATATTATTTTTTGTCTGCTAGCACTTCCGTATACATGGTTTACCTTAAAGTTTAACTACAGACTAAAAGATGATTTTAGGGATCCATCGATAATTTTCTTTGTATTTCTTAAAAGAATCGGTTTGATGATGGCTACAAGAGATCCTAACCAAGTATTAGGTCTTCGTAAAGTTAAAAGATTTAATAATTTCTGTTTAACCTGCCTGGTAAAAGGATTTTTTCTGCCTCTTATGACAATGTTTATGTTTCACCACCTGACTACAGTATCAAGCCTAATGTCCAGGGTTTCAACTCCAATGGACGGTGTACCGCTTGCCCACTGGTTTCTAGACTTAATCTACAACAGTCTTTTTATAGTTGATACTGTGGTTGCTTTAGTAGGATATGGTCTTGAATTAAAATGGCTTGGAAATAAAACAAGGTCAGTTGAACCCACTGCATTTGGCTGGGCTGTTGCCATAATGTGCTACCCACCTTTTAACGGAATAAGCAGTCTTTATTTTCCACTTCAAACCAGAGATGATTTATTTATTCCAATTTCTGAAGAGCAAAGGATCTTTATAAGAATAATCATCATTGTTCTCTATGCGATATTTATCTGGGGAACGATTGCACTTGGTGTAAAGTTCAGTAATTTAAGTAATAAAGGAATAGTTGGTCGTGGACCTTATAGGTTTATAAGACATCCTGCTTATGCTTCTAAAAATATTGCATGGTGGTTTGAACATCTGCAGTATATGAAAGGCTTTCACAATGTGCTACCGCTCATTTGCTGGAACATTATTTATACTCTGCGTGCACTAACTGAAGAAAGGCATCTTATGAAAGATCCTGACTATCGTGCTTACTGTAAAAAAGTTAAATATAGATTTATTCCTGGATTGATTTAGTTCTAAAGTGTGTGAGCTAGACTTTGAAACCGGATTGACTCAATACATATAGTCTAAACTTTTATCCCTATTGTATTGTATTAGTAATAAATCAGTAAAAAATAATTACTTAAGGAGATAAATTATGAGTATTCAAATAAATAGAAGAGACTTCTTAGTCAAAGTTGGTGCCGGCACAGCAGCAATAGCTGCCGCTGCAATAGCTCCTGTCTCTCAAGCTCTTGCAAAGTTGCCAAGTGAACCAATTAAAATTAATTCATGGATAGGTCAACGTACCTTATGGCTGTATTGTGATGCTCATAGCAATCTGCCAAAGCTTTATACAGACAGTATTATTGACATCCAGCAAGATCCTAAAGTATTTTCTGAAGTCATAAAAAAATATTCAGAAGTATATCCCATAAACAAATGGCCTGACTTAAAAAAGCAATTCCCAAATGCATTTACAAGAATTTACCTTACATATAAAGCAAACGCTGTTGAAGAAAATGCGCAATATGTAGTAGAGTGTGAACTAGCTAGTAGAGCAAAAGAACACTTCTTCACTGAAATAAAAAAGATAGCACCTGAATATACCAAAGAAGACTTGGGGTGGATACTTTATAATTTCTTCTTTGGAGAAGTCCGGCAGAATTTACATGCACAAAAAGGGATACCGGATGATTTAAATGATTCAAGATTATATGATCATTTCGTAAATAGTAAAGAAGGTATTTTTACTAGCTATACGGAAGATGAAGCAGAAGAAATATTAAAAAAGATAGCTCAAACGTCGCCTCAAAGTGTATTAGATAAAATACTTACAAAGTATGATTTTCATTGGAAGAAGAAACACGTTAGCCTCATACCTTAGTAACTAAAAGGAGTAGCTAATGATAGTAAGTCCAGCTAATAAGATTGGTTCAATCAGACCTAGTACAGAAGAAGCAAGAAAAATATTAGAAAAGCAAAAAAAGATTGCTGCAAAATCTTCAAGTCAAGCTCCAAGCCAACTAAAACAAAATTTTATGGATTGGTGTAATAGAGTTCTTTACTCACATCCAAATAGACATGTAGTTATAGACTTTGATCGTGTGCATGAAATTGCAAATAGTTTAAAGCCACAAGATCCTTCTAATGCTTTTGATTTTGCTCCAGATATGACTCCTGAAGCAGCTGATAGAAGCAAGCCTATAAACCCTGAATTAGTATTTTTCGCTTTAGCATTGAACACTGCAAATCAGGGTGGATATATTTATGAAGGTCCTGATGGAAAAGCAGTAATCTGGCAAAAAGATGGTATAGATGTAAAAGCATTTAATGACCTGTTTTGTGAGTTGTCTGAAAAAAATCTTTTACCTGGATTGCCTAAGTCCAGAATAAAAAAACCTAGTCATGTAGAAAAATTAATGAAGCCAGAACTTGTTCAGGAAAATGGGGACCCTGTTCCTTTTTTACAAGACAGACTTCAGGTATTCAAAGAATTTGCGGCTCCAGGCGCTTGGGAAAAATTAGCAACAATTTTAAATTCAGCCAGACAACAAGACGGAAGTTATCATTTTGATTTTAAGTCAATCTATGATATAGCAAAAGCTTTTCCTATTAGTTTTGGGAGGGATGCATTTCTAAAAAAACCAGCCCTTCTTCCAATGCTTTTTGCAAGCAATGCAAATACCCGTGGAGAAAAAGTTTCAGTTGATGGAATAGTTGCAGCTGATTTTTGGTTACCCTGGACAGACCATAATACTGGCATGGCAAGGTTTTCTGATGGACTTGTTGAAAGTCTTGAAAATAAAGAAATTATGCATCCTGATGATTTAAGGGTATTACAAATGAGAGCAGCAACTGTTGTTATAAGTGATCTTACGGCTCAACTGTCTGGAAAGCCGATAAATGAGATAGATGCTCTTAAATGGTTAGAAAAGATTAGCAGATCTCTACAAAAATTTCAGGATGAGACAAAAGTAATTGCTAAAACCTGCGGGAAAAAGATAACCCAAAATCATATGCTTGTGCCAACATTTAATTTTTAAAGAGGAACTTATGCTTCATATATCCTTAATAATTGCTGTAGTTATATAATTATCTTTGTTATAATCCAGTATCTAGATAAATATCATGGTAAACAAAATTGCACTTGTTAAACATCCAATAATCCCTTTTCATCTTAAACAACTATTTGGGAAAATGCCCACCACGGATATCCATATGCATATTGGAGGCTCTACTCCTAAGCCTTTGATAAAAACTTTCATGAAAGAAAATGGGGTAAGAGAAGATGAAATTCCTAATTTAATGCAATTAGTTAAACACAGGTATGAAAGTACAACAGAGATTGCAAGAGCATACGACATAGTTCCAAGACATGTCTCTACTCCCTCTCAATTTCACCGTGCAACTATTGGCATTATAAAAGAAGCAGCAAAAGACAATGTGAAAATTGCTGAACCAAGAACAAGTATTTTAAACAAAGGTGGGAAACCACTAGAAATTGTTGAAGCAGTTGAAGATGGAATCCGTGAGGGGACTACATGGGTAAAGAAAAATTTTAATTATGATATGAAGGTTTACCTTGGAATCTTAGCTCAAAGATTAGGTACTCCAGAAGAATCACTAAAAACTGCAAAACTGGCAGTTGAGTTTGCAGAAAGACCAGGCTCTATGATTCATAGCTTTGACCTTGCTGGAGATGAATCACGGTGCTCAATTGAGGAGCATGAAGAAGCTATTAGATATATAAAGAAATACGGACCAGAACATGATATCGGACTTACTATTCATGCTGGTGAAAGAAAAACAAGTGGTGAAATTTCAGGTGTAGAGTCTATTAGAAAAGCTATTGAGTATGGAGCAGATAGACTAGCTCATGTACTAATGCTTATGCATGACGATGAGCTAAGAAAATATGTCATTGAAAATAGAATTCCAGTAGAGACACCACCATGGGGTAATGCTCAAACTGGAGCAATTGATAATTTTTCTGAACATCCAATAGGAGACTGGCTAGATGAAGGAATGAATTGTAATTTAGTTACTGACAACAGGTTTATGTCAGGAATAAATCAAAAACTACAAATGGCACAACTTTGGACAAATGGACTAATTACAAAATGGGAGCAATTTAAACAATTGACTACAAATGGAATAAAAGCTGCATTTATATCACAAGAAGAAAAAGAAATTATACTGGCAGCTGCCTTGAAAGAGTTTACTGAACTTGAAAGCAGGTTTGATGAGACGATTAGTAGTTATCTCTCATAATGTCAATTAGGGTAAAGCTTATTGCAATTAAAAAACACTCGACGAAATAATATTAAGAAATTATTGTTTGAATATAAGAGTTAACTGAAAACTAATTAAAAATTTATAAGTTTTACTTATAAAAGTTCAAATTTTATAATTGTAACTTTGTGGTATAAGAACCAGAAGAAGTTTAATAATGCTTGAATATCTCTTTTTATGAATGTTTATATTCTATTGACCATACTGCAAGAATACCGTACAATCTTGCAGTATGTTAAACAGGTTAATTACTTTACCAAAAAACAAATCCTTTTTTTTGCTTGGACCCAGGCAGGTTGGAAAAAGCACTCTTATAAAAGAAATATATAAAAGAAATATTTGGGAAGTGAATCTTCTTTTAAATGACACTTTTTTCCTTTATTCCAGAAATCCATCACTTTTTAGAAATGAGGTTATTGAAAAGATTAAGAATGAAAAAATAAAAACTGTTTTTATAGATGAAGTGCAGAGATTACCAGAGCTGTTAAATGAGGTTCAGTATTTAATGCAAAATTTTGACTGTCACTTTATACTTACAGGTTCAAGTGCAAGAAAGCTTAAACGAGGTGGTGCTAATCTCCTTGGGGGAAGAGCCATTCAAAGATTTCTTTTCCCATTTACATATGAAGAGATAAAACATCTATTTAAACTTGACGATGTTCTCTTATTTGGAACTCTGCCACCTATAATTGGAAAATCAAATAAAGAAAAGATAGATATTTTAAATTCTTATATTAATTCCTACCTCAGAGAAGAGATACAAAGTGAAGGAATAGTTAGAAATCTTGGAGGATTCTCAAGATTTTTGGACATGTCAGCTAGCCAATTTAGTGAACTTACCAGTTATTCTGCAATTAGTAGAGAATGCCTGCTTCCTGTGAGAACAGTTCAGTCTTATTATGAAATATTAGAGGATACATTAATTGGTTTTAGGCTTGAGCCATGGAGAAAAAGCATAAGAAAAAGATTGAGTGGACATCCAAAGTTTTACTTTTTTGATTCTGGTGTAGTTAATGCCATAAATAAGCGCCTGACTGCTTCACTTGATAATCAGCTCAGAGGCAGATTGTTTGAACAATTTATAATCCTTGAAACACATAGAATGATTCATTATATGCAAAGTGAATCAAATATTTTTTACTGGAGAACAAACCACGGTGCAGAAGTAGATTTGTTAATTGAAAAGCATGGAAAACTTACTGCAGCTATTGAAATAAAATCAACTTCAAATATTTCAGGTTCTCATCTGTCTGGTCTTAGGGCATTTAAAGAAGAAAATCCAAAAGTCCCAGCTTATCTGGTTTGTCTAACAAAAAATAAATATGAATTAAACAAGGTAGAGATTTTACCTTGGAGTAATTACTTAAAGCTTTTGTCAGAATTAATAAGTTAAAGTCTCGTCCTATAGGACTTGATAGTTACAAGTCTCAAGTTCCCGGTTTCAAGGATTTTTCTTACAGCTGGAAACTGATTCGCACCCTCGTAGTGAACATTAGCCGCTCAAGCTTTGCTCTCGCCTCGCTCTGGAAGAGTGGGAACTGAAATAATGAACTTTGATAGCTATATTCACATTCCAACGTTAGATGGTACCACGTGAATTACGACTGTAACAAATCATATCAGGTGTCTCCTCCTCAGCATATTTTATGAAAGGAAGTTTAGATATTTTCTCTCTTAAAACAGAATCTCCTTCACCCATTATATGTTTTTGTCCTGCTTCATTTTCTGTCTTTAATCCCATTTTTTTCAATGTTTTGATTTGGGCTATATTAAATGGCTTGTAAGCAGTTAGCATAATTTTCATATTTTTACTCCTTTTCTGCTCTAGGATAGTGTACTACTCCAGTCCTATAATGTCCTACACCATTAGCTCTCATTGAATTGTCAAATTGTTGGATATAACGGATTCTCTTTATTTCTTCTACTAATTCTGGATCCAGTCCTTTTCTTTCTTCTTTCTTTGGAGCTTCTGTAACTTGTGATTTTATACTAATACCAATCATCTTCATTAAAACTTTAAGCATAGTTGTTCCTCCTTATTTTTTACACTCGCGCCCTCACAATAAATGTTAGAACTGAAATTATGAATTATCAGGGTATGATTTATATTCCTAAGCTCATTCCTTAGGTCTTAAATCTTGAGCTTTAATTTTAAGGACTACTCTAGCTACAATTTCAATGCCTTCAAATTTCAAATCAGGAAATTTCTCAAGCAATTTATCGTAAAGCTTTTGAGTTCTTGCATTTACAATTAACCGGTATGAACCTGGTTCAATTCCAACTGCATAATCACCTTGATTCTTAGAATTTAATTCTTTCTTTAATCTTGTTTTTGCAGCTAATGATTTCTGTAATTCATTTGGTACCTGACTACTTGCATCAACTGGTTTTGGTTTCATATGGTTTTCCTCCTGATAACTTATAACATAATCTTGATAATTCGAACGCGCCCTAGTGATGAACGTTAGAACCGAAATTATGAACTTTGATGGCTATATTCACATTCCAACATTCCCTACTGTAGGCTAATCTATTTTACCCCACACCTTCACTCACTATATTACACAGGATCAAGTTTGCTTTATCGGTGAACAATCTCTTAAAACTGTAATAGTGTAAACACGGGTTATCAATGGCAATAGCAAATAGGCTTATAACCTCTTGCTTCATACTTTGTTAACCGTTTTATAGTTACAAACAAAAAGCCCCCTTTTCAAAGTTACTGACCCTACAAATACTATGGAATTAGTCTTAGTGTTTACCGGAGTGGGGGTAGTTTTGAAAAATTATTTTTTTGGATTTTAAGGTATTAGTTGTTATGATTTTGATCTTTGTATTTTATAAGCTAATTGAGATTTTATATAATCAACTTTATCATCCCATATTTTAAATGTTCCATTAATGTCAATATTTTCAGGCACAAAACCACCTGTTCTACTCATTCTTTTGCCTGATGAATCATAAATTTCAAGTTGCCTGTTACAATAAAATCCTTTTGAAAACTCATACCAATCAATTTTATATGTTAGTAGATCAATAGAATCTCCTCTTTTAAATAGCATATTTTCCATTGGGTTGAAGACTAATCCCTCATTCACAAAATCTAGTTTTATTAAAGCTATAAACACCTTACTAATTGGTGTACATTTTAATGTGACTACCCCATTGTTAATTTTAAATATTTCAGTATTTAAATCTCTAAATGCATTTAATTGTTTTTCTCTTCTGAACCGAATGCTTAAATTAGGTATCCCAAGAAATGATCTAATAGAGACATGCTTTTCTGATTTTAGCTTAGCAACTAATATACCTCCAAATATCTTTCTAAATCCATCAAGCTCATATAAATGTTCATTTCTTAGAGTATATTCTGACTTAATTCCTAACTCATTTTCTATGAAGTATTCAGCTAATCTTTTTATAATTGGCATATCATTTTGCAATTTCTGTTCATCTTCTAGGCTTTCAGGATTCATATTATTTTTTGGATTTGCATGTGCAACAGCACATCTGCATGAAACATATAAATATTTACCAATGTCTTTTCCTCCTCTTTCTAATTCTATTATTCTGTCTACACCTTCGGAAGTTCGGATAGTGTTCCCACGTTCAATTTTCTTTACTGCTTGATTAATCCAATTTATTTGGTCCTTATCTCTTTTATAAAGAACATTAATGATTTTATAAAAGCTAAGGAATTGATAAAAAATACTATTTAGATATTGAGCTTCTCTATATAATGCCAAAGCTAGCTTTTGTTGTTTATTACTAACTTCTGGTAAAAACTCTTCTTCAAAAATTCCTAAGCTGTATACTCTGAAATCAAATTTTTTACTATTTCCTACATATATTGGTGAGCTACCACCAGTTGTAATAGTATCTTTTATATTTATTCTCTCTATCCAACTTAGGGCGCTTAAAAATCCCCTCGTTATTTCAAGAGCTTTCTTAGAATCAATTTCTTTATTTAGCTTAATTACTACACTTGCAGAATGGTCTGAAGTTTCTGGTCGGAGTAATAGCTCAACACCTTTAAATGTTATAGTATGCTCACAACGAGGCCAGCTACTTAAATCACCTTCTATACCAGTAACATGCCACATTTATTTATATCCTTGGTCTTAATACTACTATCAGTACGTTCCTAATTATAACTAGTTAATTCCTTGTCACTCTTGCATTTCTTTAATAACCTTTAAGAAAAAATGCTAATTGGGTTTGAAGGAATAGTTTAATCTTATCTGTCAAATTGCTTATTTAAGGTTGTAGTCCAGTACCTTAATAGAGCAATCAACACAAGAAGTTTTAGCAACTTAAACATAGTTAGTCCTAAAAAGCAATCTGCACTTGCTAATATCCCAAGTAATATGCAAACTATCTCACCAATTACATGGAGCATAGATCTAGTAGGCGTTTTATTATCTACCATGTCACTCTCCCAACTAAAGTTTTAAATGAGTAAATAAGTAGTATACAGCTATTGGCAATATAAGAAACAAAGAGACGAACCAAGAAACGAAGACCATATCACTTTTCATTTCATTAATAGCTAATTTATCGCATTCTTTAAGGAAAGCATCAAGCTCTTTTTTAGTTACTTCCAAATGTTTCATTGTAAGCCTCAATAGATAATCGGGAGTTATGCGCACTCCAAGTAAGACCTTAGTGTTTGCACTTAAAATATACCAATTTTTATAGTAAACCTTTCTAAGAGTTAGGGATACTCCCATTGTGATTTTTTAGACAGTAGCAATTAATGGTCTTTTTCAGCTACAAATAACTCCCGATTATCGTTATAGAAACCCTGATTTTAAGAAGATAACAAAAACAAAACGGTTAACAAAATCCTATAAAAATCTTCAATAAGTTTATAAGTTCTATTCTTAGTAGATTCGGAGTAAAGACCGCTGAAGGAAAGAGTTCAGGGGGTGGTCAGTCATTGTCACCACTTGTTTACCGAATTAGGCTTCCATTGAAACATTGGTATAATACAAAGTAGTATAAGAAAATAGGTTGGCTAGGTTTGGCTTATTCAGGATTTAATTAAAAAGTCGTCAAATCATGTTGTTTTTCATAGATTTTGTACTAGATTAATCACGCGGTATTACATAAACCCATGAGGCACAGACAGAGATTTTATGGGGTACTTTGCATCTTACTAGAGTTAATGAGTAACAGTTATAGTTTTATCAGCAGATGCTCCATTTTTACAAGTAATATCTACAGTTATTAGATTTGTCTTTCCAAGAGCATTAGGTTTTCGAACTAATCCATTAATAGCTGTACTACTTTTACCAGCTTCTAAAGAGAAAATGGTTGGATTAAATTTTATTCTCAGATTGGTATTTTTAGTACCAATTGTGCACTTACTCTTTGATGGAAAATTTAGTCCTGTAATTGTTAAATCGATTGAGTATACTTTAGAACGAGTAGCAAGATCTATCGATTCTGAGCCTGTGATTACTAATTCTGGTGGTAACGGGACACAGCAATTTGACACGCACCGTTTATTAGTCTCACACTCACTTGAATTTAAATAACAACCTTTAAAACATCCACTTGGATTAACTTCACAACACATGGTATTTAAGTTACAATACTTTCCACTACCACAGTCTGAAGAATCAGAACATGTCAATTTACAACTTGATGATGTAATAGGTTGAGGTGTTGGTGATGATTTACAACAACCAGATTGACAAACTTGTCCTAAATCGCAGTCTTCATCATTGATACAACCTATTTGACAACCTGGTAGATTGTCTAGGCAGAAGCCTGTAAGCTTATAGCAGAATTTTCCTACACCACATTGAGAAGAATTAGAGCAACTCTGATTTGATGTAGTTGTTGATGGCGTAGTAGTTGGTATTGCAACAGGTGTACCACCAAAATCTTTAGCTTTTTGTAGTGCTTTAAAAGCATTAATCCTTCCATATCCATAAGTGTTACTGTGTCCTTGATTATCATAATTTCCAAAAGCAGGATCAATTTTATCTGCTGTATCTTTTAATATTTGATCAACTTGTTGATAAGTTAGATTTGGATTTCCTGAAAGAATTAAACCTGCAAGACCAGAAACTATTGGTGCTGAAGCTGATGTACCAGCAAATGAGTTAGTATAATTGCCTTTATCATCTAACTCAAATGTAGGAAGAGTCTTTGCATTGTAGAGCAACAACATGGAAATAGGAACAAAACTAGCACCATTTCTAAAATTATTTGGATAGTGAGCTATAGTAAAAACAAACTGATCATTAGGTGTAGTCAAAACTGCTCCTAGATCAATTCCAGAGGGGTGAGTTATATCCAAATTAAAATATATTTGTTTTATTAGTACTGGTTTTGCTCCTATGTCTGGAATTGTTGGAGATATTGTTGTGCTAATAATTGGGCCACTTATAGGGACACTGCCAACACCACTTCCATCTGGAATTGTTAAAAACATAGATGGTGAATTATAGATAAAGCTTTGATTATAAACATCAATAAGTTCTAATGACCAATTATTTAAAGTTCCTATATCGTGAGCAAATAAATCTGACACATCCAATTTCCAACCACCAGAAAAGTAGGCTAATAGACTGTAACCAAAAGTGTCAGCTGGATCTTTTGGACTATAACCAAGCACTCCTTTTAGATCGGTTGTAACTATATCTCCTAATCCCCCTGGAGCTACAATATCTACTTCTGGGCCTATGCTACTGTAACAAGTAATTTTATCGTTTCTATCCGTTGCCCCAACAGCTATTACAGGCAAATAATTAGCTGGTGCATAAACAGGACTTGTAAAACATGAACTCATAGAACCATTACCAGCTGAGAAAATAACAATAGAACCTTTCCCATTTCTTCCTCTCTGCTGAGCATAATCTATTGCATTTCTTTCACTATCAGGGATTATTCCAGAACCGCCCCAACTGCAATTAATAACATCTGCCCCATTGTCTACAGCAAGTGCAATTGCACTGCTGGCTATTTTATCTTGAATATTGAGGCTTATCAGATTTGAATTTCCAATACTATGGTCTCCTCCAAATCTAATTGGCATTAGCATACAATTAGGGCAAACACCAACTACCCCAATACCATTTTCTTGAGCAGCAGCTAATCCACCAACAGATGTACCATGACTAAAATTACCCTCCCCAATTATATTTGCAAATATTTCAAAAAGGTTTTGTAGTCCACCATTTGGATTATATAATTTTGGATCGTTTGGATCTTCACCAGGTACTAAATTAAACCTTTTTGTGATTTTTCCTGATGCAGAAAACTCTTCGTGATCCCAGTCAAACCCATCATCTATAATTGCAATAGTTATATTTGGATCTCCTTTTGTAATATCCCATGCTTGTTCAGCACTAATATTTTTCAAATGCCATTGTTGTTGAAAGTAAGTATCTGATGGTGTTGCATGTAAATAAATCCTTCTAATAAAATTAGGATGAGCCCAAACACACCAGTTGTTTTCAACACATTTATTAGATACAGATATTACATTATCTAACGGCTCTCTTAGTCTAAGATGGTATCCTTTTCCATCAAGCACATAATGTAATGGCTCAACAATTTCACTATTTAATTGCTTATCAATGATAATTTTTATTTCTTCATCTGTTAAATTATTGTTGAAACTAACCAGATAATCATCAGTTATTATTAGTTCTTCTTTGGTATCAACTTCTCTATATATAGGTAATTCTTGAGTAGACTTAGTTCTAAAGTATCTTATTGACTTTTCGATATTTGAACTACTTTCATTAGATAAATCAATCTTGTAATAAAAACTTGTGGGATAGACTTGTCGTAGTTCATGCAATTGTAGTTTAATTGTTTTCTTTTTATTAGTTTCTAGTTTGTAAATTCTTTTATCTAGCACTTCTTCTAAATATATTTTTTGGTTATCAGCATAATAATAGTTAGTAATTGTCTTTGCTTGACAAGGGAAGAGTGTAAACACTAAAAGAAAAAATATAACTAACTTAACTTTATTCATAATAAATAAGAGATAATCATTAACCACCTTAGAATATTTTCCACTAATAGAGCTACTATAACAGGCCATAACCTACTTAAAATTTATTTTTGTTAATAATTACTAATCTTGTGAAATCTAAACTATTAACGATTTACTTGTAGCCTTTCATAGTTCGATGAATTTAGCCCGAACTATGTTGTAGTTCAGGAATAGTATTAACCCCTTACCCTAAATAGATATGAAGGTAAAATTAGGTAGGTGGAACAAAAGACTCAGGAAAGCTAGAGAAGCTATGAAATTATCCTTAGCTGAAGCAACAAGACTTTTATATGAAGATTATAAAATTAAAATGCACAGATCTAATTTAGGTAAGGTTGAACGAGGGGAAAGTGATTTAACAGTTACAAGGTTTCAAGCTATATGTGATATTTACTCAGTTTCTGCTGATTGGGTATTAGGATTAAGCTTAAAAGATTAAAATAGTTTCCTTATAATATTTTTTGATTATGGAAAAAGAATACCTACAAGATGTCCAATTAGTTTTTTTGAAAAAGATGCTTTTAGATAAATTAGATGGGCAAAATCTTAACACTGAGAATGATTCTATTGAGTTTAGCTACGGTTCTATTGAAGATTATGCAAATAAAGGAATTAATTTGCTTTCACTTTTAGTTACTCTAGAAAGAGAATTAGATATTAGGATACCTTTAACAACTTACTTTGAAAAACCAGGAAAGAAGTCAATTGTTCATGAGTCACTTGATAAGTTTCTATCTAATGAAGGATTTGAGTGTTCTCATCTGTTTTTTGATGACTATTGCTATGAAAAAGACAGTAATCTATTTGGTAGAGTATTCTCGTCATGCAGCTGGTTATTGGACACAATAATAGAAATAAAAGGTGTAGCATCTGTCAAAAATAAAATAAACGAATTTTTAAATAAGCATATTTCAGATTATGAAAATGGAAAGTTATTAGGTACAAATGTCTTATCCAAGAATATGCACAATACTTTTTTCATAAAGTTATTTGAGAGTTTCAAAAATATTGAACAACAAAATTTGTTGATTGATTCAGATATGCTCAGTAATAAGCTGGTTAACTTTTTCAACTCAACGAATGAAGCAAAAGGTCAGATGAGATTGTTAGAACATTTTCTACTCTTTGAAAACAGGGAGTATATAAAGATAAAAGAGATTGATTTTTCTAAGGTGGATTCTACTATTCCATGGAAAATTACAATTGCAATAATAACTCCGCTCAGTGAAATTGCTGAACTGGAAAAAGTGTCTCTTCAAGAACCTAGTGAGGAAAAGACTGAAAACGCTAAGAATACAGAAGAAATAAAAAGTCAAAAGAGCTCTAAAATGCCGACCTTTAATGAAGAATTAGGCAAAGTTTCTTTCAATGGTAAAGAATGGACACTTAAAAAAAAGAGTAAGCAATTTTATTTACTTAAAATACTCTTAAATCAAAAACCAGGGGATCAGATGACAATTGAAGAGATAAAAACCAGATATTATCGAAACAATGAGCAGGCTAAGAAAATCCTTTTGTCCAATAGTGGTAGATGGGTAAAAGACTTAGTAGGTGGGATAAATGACAATGCGATGAAGCATTTGGAAATAGAAGAGTTGCTTAAATATAATGGTTCAACAATAGAATTGGTTCAACAGTAAGACCACTGAAGATTAGTAAGAGCTTATTTTTGTATTAGTAGATTGTGATTCTGTGACTCTCATAGTCACAAGTGTGTTTTTATAAAAATTTTATTTTCTCATTTTACACACAAATAATTCACATAAAACCCAAACTAAAAAGTGGCTCTGTGACTCTCATATTCCCTTAAAAAGTGTTTGTTAAAGTAGATAGTAGAGGCAAATATTATGCACCTATCCAACGAAAACATATCCGAATACCAAGAAGTCTATAAACAGTACTTCCGAGTAGAACTCACTAGAGAAGAAGCTATGGAAGGCTTGTCTCAACTTGTTCGAGCTTTAGAGCTTACTTATAAACCAATGACAGAAGCTGAGCTAAAACAAGTTAAGAAGAGACGGAAAGAGTTAGGTATAGGTGAGATAGGAGAAAACAAATGAAACATAAAAAAATGACAAATAGAAAACTACAAGAGCTTGAAAGAAGAAGTAAGCAAGCACAAGTAGCAATGGGATGGCTAATGCCATGTCAACAGAAAGGCAATCCATTTTGGTTTGTCGAGATGTCAATCTATGAGGATGTTCCATTGTTACTTAAAGAAGTAAACAGGCTAAAGAAAGGAGAGAGAAAATGAATAACGAAACAATAACAATCAAAGAATACTTAGATAGAAAAAACATTGGATATGCAGAAGTAAATGGTGAGTTAGTCACTGATTGTTTATTCAATGGTTGTGATGATGACAGCAGGGTAGATGAACGCCATCTTTATTTTGATAAAGACACAAGTCAATATCATTGTAAAAAATGTGATGCAAGAGGAAATATCGTAACTCTTGCAAAGCATTTAGGTGATGATTTACAGAATATCTTTGTTAATCAAAATGGGAACAATAAACAAATTGGAGAAAAAAGACGTATGAAAAAGTTTGATGAATCATTAGTTGAAAAATACAATGAAAAGATTCCTGAAAGAATCAGGCAATATCTAAATGATAGAGGCATTTCAAATGCTTTTATTGACCACTACAAATTAGGCTTTAATGATAATGATATAACCATTCCAATTAAAGATATTGATGGCAAATATATTTATTTCAAGCTAAGACAAGACCCTGCAATTGGAACTGACAAAATGACTTCTCATAGTGGGATAGAAGCACAAATATTTGATTGGCAAACCCTAAAGTCTGCTAAAGAAAAAGTTGTAATTTGTGAAGGGGAATTAGATAAAATCGTGCTTCACGCTAATGGAGTTTGTGCAGTAACTTCAACTCATGGTGCTGAAACATTTAAGGAAGAATGGGTAAAACACTTTTCACATATTAAAGAAATCTATACTTGCTATGACAATGATGAAGCTGGTAGAAAAGGGTCTTTAAGAGTATTAAAACTTCTTTCAAAACTTTCTGGGGTTAAACTATTCAACATTTGTTTACCGCCTGAAGTTGGTGAAAAAGGAGATATTACTGACTACTTTGTAAAGTTACAAGGTACAGTAGAAGATTTATTTACTAAGTATGCAAAAGAGTATCCTGAAAAAATAGATACATCAAAGTTTAAACCAATTACTGTTGATGAAGTAATTGAAACTTTAGGGCTAACAATCAAAAAAGATGAGAGTAATAAAATAATCACATTTTTATGTCAGTTGTCAGCTTATACTGAAAGTTCTCAATTAAATGTTAGTTTTAATGCCCCTTCATCTACTGGTAAGTCATATATCCCTATGGAGATTGCTAAGTTATTTCCTGAGGAAGATGTAATAGAAGTTGCTTATTGTAGTCCCACAGCATTTTTCCATGATAGAGGCACTTACAACAAAGAAACAAATGAAATACTTGTAGACCTTTCAAGAAAAATAATTGTCTTTTTAGACCAGCCTAATACTCTACTTCTTTCTCATCTTAGACCAGTTTTATCTCACGATAAAAAAGAGGTAAAGTTAAAGATTACTGACAAAAATCAAAAAGGTGGTAATAGGACAAAAAATGTAATTCTTAGAGGCTATCCATCTGTCGTCTTTTGTACAGCAGGCTTACGTATAGATGAACAGGAATCAACAAGATTTATACTACTAAGTCCTGAAGCAAATCAAGAAAAAATTAGAGAAGCAATACTTGAAAAAATAAAAAGAGAAAGTAATGGCAATACCTACAAAGACTCTATAGATGTAAATCCATTACGTCAACTTCTTAAAGAAAGAATATTGGCAATAAAGCAAGAGGACATTCAAGATATTGAAATATTTTCACCTGAACTTGTTGAACAATTATTCTTTAACAACAAACATTCTTTGAAACCAAGACATCAGCGAGATATAGGACGTATAATCTCTTTGATTAAATCTCTTGCGTTGTTGAATCTTTGGTTTAGAGAAAGAAAGAACTCAACAATAGTTGCAAATGAAGATGATATTAGAGGAGGGTTTAAGATTTGGCAAAGAATATCTTCAAGTCAAGAATTAAATCTACCACCATATATTTACAATATTTATCTTGAGATTATTGTTCCAGCTTTCAAAGAAAAAAGTTTCCTGTTCAGTGGTACTGGCTTAAGCAGAAAAGAATTAATGAAGCAACACTTTGATGTGTATAAGAGACCACTAGCAGAGTATATTTTAAGGCAACAAATACTTCCTATGCTTGAAAGTGCAGGATTAATTTATCAAGAAAGTAACCCAAATAACCTGAGAGAAATGCTTATTTATCTTACTGATGTGGAGCAACGAAATAGTGAGCAGGGTGGTGGGGTAAACAATAATAATGGTAATCCTAGAAATAAGAAGTTTTGATATGCAAAAGCTACTCTTAAATCTCTTGTTTATGCAGGAATTAGTCCAATTTGAAAAGGTGTCTTTTGACAAAGAGCTGATTGGCCGTTTTAAGCCTCAAATTGAATTTATTTTTCCAAAAAGGTATGAGTAGGTTAAAAGAAAAATTGTTGATCCTGAGGCCAGCCAGAGGCCAACAAATTCTAGGTATAGGATCAGTAATCAAACCTACTGGCCAACGCTATTCCAAGTTGATTAAATATAGGAGGCCCTTTATTGATTCTTAAAATATGTGGGATAGAATTATTAAAGGGAATAAAATAAGTATGGAAGATAGTAAAACAAAAATTAAATATTTTATTTACGCTCGTAAGAGTACCGAAGATGACAACAAACAAGTTCAGAGCATAGACGACCAGATTGATAGATTGAAAAAGCTAGCTAATGAGCTTGATTTAAAAATTATTAAAGTGTTCATAGAAGCCAAGTCAGCAAAAAAACCACATAACAGACCTGAGTTTGAAAAAATGATAGATCAACTTTTAGCCGGTGAAGCTGACGGTATCCTTTGTTGGAAATTAGATAGATTATCTCGTAATCCCGTTGATAGTGGTACATTGCAGTGGCTCTTACAACAAGATGTAATCAAAGCAATAAGAACGATAGAAAGGTTTTACTTGCCAGGAGATAATGCACTTATATTTAGTGTGGAAGCTGGTGGAGCTAATCAATTCATTTTAGATTTAAGTAAGAATGTAAAACGTGGTCTTGAAAGTAAGGTGAAGAAAGGATTAGCACCAATAATTGCACCAGTAGGATATTTAAATAGTAAGTTCAAAGAAAGAGGAGAAAATACCATAGAGCTTGATCCTGAACGTTTTGATTTAGTTAGAAAAATGTTTGATTTAATGTTGACTGCTTCTTACTCTGTTCCTCAGATTCTAAAAATAGCTAATGAAAATTGGGGATTTAAAACAAGAAAATCTAAGAAGCTTGGTGGAACTGAATTATCGCGTAGCGTAGTGTATAAAATATTCACAAGCATTTTCTATACTGGTAATTTTGAATACAAAGGTACTGTATATAAAGGAAATCATAAACCAATGATTACTTTGGATGAATATGACAGGATTCAGAAATTGTTAGGAAGAAAAGGCAAACCAAGACCTAAAACACATGCGTTTGCTTTTACTGGTGTAATTAGATGCGGAGATCCAAAATGTAGTTGTCTCATAACTGCTGAGGAAAAAACCAAGTTTATTAAAAGTACAGGACAGCTTAAACACTATATTTACTATAGATGTACAAAGAAGAAAAAAGATGTTAATTGCACACAAAAAGGAGTCATTAGTGTTGAAGAACTGGAAAAACAAATTGAATTAGAAATTTCAAAAGTTAATATAGTTTCACAGCTAGGAGCTATAGCATTGAAAGTATTGAGAGAAAATAATGATAAAGAAACTCATACTAGAACTAATATCCAAGAAATGCAAATGAAGGCGTTTCAAGATACTCAGAAGCAAATAGATAGATTATTGGATATGAAACTAAGAGAACAAATTACAGATGAGGAATATAATTCAAAACGTGATTTACTTTTGAAAGAAAAACAACAACTCAAACAAAAGTTAGATGAAACTGACAATAGGGCTGATAAATGGCTTAAATTAACCGAAGATACTTTTAATTTTGCTTTATATGCTCATAATGAATTTTTAAAAGGTGATTTACACAAGAAGAAAGAAATACTAATGACTTTAGGCTCGAACTTTTTATTAAAAGACAGAAAACTTACATTAGCAAGCCATAAATGGCTAAAGAGAATAGAGAATGAATATCCACCAATTGAAGATAAATACAAAGGGCTCGAACTAGACAAAATCAATGAGAACGAACTTAGTTCTGAACAAAAAGAAGGTTTAGAAATTATTACGGAAGAACTCCGCGCCCTGTAGGACTTGAACCCACGACATTTGGTTTTGGAGACCAACGTTCTACCAACTGAACTAAGG
Organism: Candidatus Melainabacteria bacterium; assembly: GCA_016201905.1. Lineage (GTDB taxonomy): Bacteria > Cyanobacteriota > Vampirovibrionia > 2-02-FULL-35-15 > 2-02-FULL-35-15 > JACQBQ01. The sequence continues at coordinate 24,375 of JACQBQ010000019.1, forward strand.
GCGCATGCAGAATAACAAGACAAAAGTCAAGTTAACATTATACTGTAAATGCTAATCTTACACCCTTATTATCATTGAAAACCAGTAATAATTTCGTAATTCTAATTTTTAAATCCTATACTTCTAACTTCTAATAATTCTCTAATCATATAGAATAGATTAAAATAGACAAGAGGTTAAATAAAACTTAAAAAGCAATTATGGTTACTATTGTGAATGAAAAAGAAACACAAGTGGAAAAAGCAGAAATTAAAGCTGAGCCAGTTAATATTTTGACTTTCTTAAAAGAAGTCAGAACAGAGTTCTTAAAAATTAGCTGGCCATCCAGAGAACAAGTAAGCAGAGAGTTTTTTTCGGTAATACTTCTTGTTACTATACTTGCTGGTATTATTTTTCTCATAGATAGAGGACTAAGCTTAGTACTTAATTTTTTTAACGGTAGAGTTTAATAGTAAATCAGGGGGAAAATGCCTAAACCAAAACAATTACAAAAAACACAAAAAACGCAAAGAAACTGGTATGTCGTTCAGACTGCCTCTGGTCATGAAAATAAAGTTAAAGAACACATTGAAAAGCGTATAAAAACATTAAATGCTGATGACAAAATTTTCAACGTTATAGTCCCTGAAAAAGAAGTAACTAAAATCCACGACGGGAAAAGAGTTGAAAAGAAGGAAAGAGAGTTTCCTGGCTATGTTCTGATTGAAATGACAATGGATGATGTTTCCTGGAGAATTATAAAAGATACACCAGGTGTCACAAGATTTGTCGGTGCAAATAAGCAGCCCTTGCCAGTACCACCTACAGAAGTACGAAGAATACTAAGAAAGAGTCAGGTATTCACCAAGACAAAAGAAGGTAAGAAGATTATCGATGTCGTTGTGGGTGAATCAGTGAAAATTCAATCCGGACCATTTGAAGATTTCATTGGTGAAATCACAGAAATAAATGAAGAAAGAGAAACAGTAAAAGCACTTGTAAGTATTTTTGGAAGATCTACTCCTGTAGAGTTAGCATTTGACCAAATCACAAAATTATAATAAAAAGGTGTTACTGAAAAACCAGTATGAATTTTAATTTGCTTATAGCTGGAAATTTATTTTTGATATTTTATCTATGGCTTTTAATTATAGTGTGTGCTCTTATAATCTTTAACAGTCCAAGGATTTACAAAAAACTAAGATATTATGAAGAACTATGTAAAAATAAAAAGAGAGAAGCTCTGTGTTATTTTGTGCCAGTTATGATCAGCTGTTCAAGTTATAACAAAAAACTTCAGGCTATTTTAAATATTGATAAAATTTCTAAAAAAGCTTTTTTATATCCTGCGATTTCTCTTACCTTTAACTTGTTAACTTTTTTCCAGAGCTTAAAACTTGGGCTTAATTTTGTGAAAAGATTATTAAAATGACGATAGTATTACTACATTAAACCCCCTAGATTTATCCGCAGATAATTGCAATTTCACTGCTTAAAAACTCTTTAATGGTGGTATAATTATCACGTAAAACAGAAAGCCAATGTGGCTGGGGTTTTAAAAACTTCCAGCTTTTTTAGTTCTTAAAAAGGGTGAAATTGCAGAAATGAAGTTTAAAAGGGAGCTTAATAAAACCAGGCAAGATTTAAATAAATATTCAAAGGAATTACAACCTTTGTTAGAAAATATTGTAGCTAGCGTAGGATTTCAGCTATTTGAGTTTTCTTTTTTAAGAGAAAATCACATAAATTATTTACGTATAAAAATTACTCATCCTGGGAGAAAAGTTACTCTTAGTGACTGTGAAATTGTAAGTAAGCAGATTGGAAAAGAATTTGACCAAAATGATCCAATTCCTTTTCCCTACACTCTTGAGGTACAAAGCCCGGGAATTGACAAAGAGTTTACAAATGAAAGTGAGCATATGTTCACATTAAAAGATTTAGGTCTGGTAGTTAAATCATAGGAGGAAAAAGCCTTGTATAAGATTGGTAATCAGTTATTAGAAGCAGCAGAGCAACTTGAAAATGAAAGGAATATCCCAAAACAGGTATTTATTAACGCTATTTGTGATGCAATACTTGCAGCATATAAAAGAAAAGTCCCTGATCATAATGTCGATGGTGTCCACACTCAGTTTGATGAAGTTACCGGCGAAATAGGAATATTTGCACCAAAAACAATTGTTGAAGCAGTAGTAAATGAACATCGCGAGATAGCCATTGATGAAGCAAAAGAACTTTTGCCTGACGTTGAGCTTGGTGAAATACTTGAGATCGATGTAACACCTGATGATTTTGCAGAATATGGCAGAATAGCTGCTCAAGCTGCAAAACAAATCATGACACAGAGATTAAGAGAAGCAGAAAAAGATTTAATTAAGCAAGAATTTGTAGGTCGTCAGGGAACAATGATGACTGGTCAAATAAAAAGAATTGAAATTCTAAACAATGGAAAACCAAACGTCGTGGTTGACCTGGGCAGGTTTGAAGGACACATACCTCCAAGAGAACAATTGCCAGGTGAAACATATAAAGTTGGTTCGAGAATACGAGTCTACGTAAAAGAACTTAGAGAATCAGGAAGAGTTCCGACCGTAATTGTTTCTCATACTAATGAAGAACTGGTCAAAGAAATGTTTGAGCTTGAAGTACCGGAAATTGATGATGGAACAGTTGAAATAAAAGCCATTGCAAGAGAAGCCGGCTACAGAACTAAAATCGCAGTTCATTCAAATGATCCTGACATCGATCCTGTCGGTGCATGTATTGGAAGCCGTGGAGCAAGAATCCAAAATGTGGTAAATGAATTGAGAAATGAAAAGATTGATGTCATCAGATATTCTGCAGACCCGATTGATTTTATTTCCAATGCATTAAGCCCGGCAAGAATTACAACTGTAGCTTTATATGATGATCCTGCTGGTAAGCGCGCAGAAGTAATAGTTCCAGATGATCAGCTTAGCTTGGCAATTGGCAAAAACGGACAAAATGTCAGGCTTGCTGCCAAATTGACAGAATGGAAAATTGATATAAGAAGTGAAACCCAGATTAAAGGGCAACCATTTGGTGTTGGCGCTACTACTACTGTTGTTCTTGAACCAAAAGAGAAAGATAAACAGCCTGTAGAAAAAGCATCAGAAAAAGAAGAAAAAAGTATTGCATCTCCTGAAAAGCAGGATGCTGTACCAGAAAATAACAACTCAGAAAAGACTACTGAAGCAGAATCAGAAATCAAAGCTGAAGTTGATGAAACAAAAGATGAGATAAAAGAAGAATCAAAGAAAAAACGTGGTCGAAAAAAGAAAGAAGAAACACTTGCTGCTGAAGGAGGAAGCAAAGATACATAATGAATAAAAAACTCCTGAGACAGTGTATTTCATGCCGCACAAAGTCTGTGAGGGATAATCTTATTCGCATAACAAAAACATACACCTTAGCAGGAGTAAAAGAGGCAATCTTAAATCCAAATAAATATCAATTGGGAAGGTCAGCATATATATGCAAAACAAAAAATTGTATAAACTCTGCAGTTAAGGAAAAAAAAATTGTAAAGATGCTTAAGATTCCAGCACAATTGCTTGAAAGGATTACTCCTCAACTTGAAATCTCACTCAATCCTCATGAGGGGGTGAAAGCATAAATGACAAACTCAAAGCTTAGAATTTATGACTTAGCTTATGCATGTACCTCAGGCGAAGCAGAGCAAAAACTACACAAGCAAAAACAATCTGATCTTGCAAAGCAAATTCTTTCTGTCTGTGAAGCTATGGGACTTGCAGTTAAAAGTGAAAAAGGTTCTGTAGATGAACATTTTAAGGACAAAATCATTGGAAAGCTTAAGGAGCAAGGACTCGTAACATTAAACATTGAAACTATAAACAGTGCGCTTGCAAAACATGCACTGGAGAAAAAATCAAAGTCTGCAAATAAAGAAACTGTTATACCAGAGCCTCAAGTACCAGTTAAAAAGCAAATAAAAATCGTAAGAAGAATAAAGCCTGTACCACTTGTTGAAGAAAAACCACCCGAACCTATAAGTGAAATAAAACCTGTTTCACAAACACCTCCTTCTCCGCCAAAAATCACAATTGCCCAACCTATTGAAAAGCCAGAACCTAAAGTAGCACCTGTATCAAAAATATCACAGACAGAAACTGCAAAACAAAATCCACTTCTGGCAAAACTGCCTATGCAGCCATTCCGTGTTGCAAAACCTACAATGGTTCCATCCATGATGGGTAGAACTAAAAGACCAACACATCGCACACAGCAACAACAAAAAGAAAAAGAGAAAAAGGAGACTGACTCAAAATCCCTCAGCACACTGGTTAAGCCAGCCACAGTGGTTTTAACCTCTGCACTAACAGTGCAAGAGCTTGCTAATAAACTTTTACTGCCTGAGACTGAGGTAGTAAAAAATCTATTTGCTAAAGGAGTTATCAGAACTTTAAATCAGACGATTGAACTTGAAGTAGCAGTAGAATGTGCTAAATCTCTAGGCTATGAAGTAACTACAGAAGTAGAACAGGAAGAAAAATCGTTGCAGCCAGATATTTCATTGGAAGCAGATGAAGATTTAGTTCCAAGGCCTCCAGTAGTAACTATTATGGGGCACGTTGATCACGGGAAGACCTCGCTACTCGATGCTATTAGAGAAACAAAATTTAAAATCACTGATCAAGAATCAGGAGGCATCACTCAGCATATTGGCGCTTATCAGGTTGAAATTACAGACTACGATGGAAATAAAAGAAAAATCTCATTCTTAGACACACCCGGCCATGAAGCTTTTACAGCAATGAGAGCAAGAGGTGCTCAGGTTACTGATATAGCTATTTTAGTGGTCGCGGCAGATGACGGTGTAATGCCACAGACTATTGAAGCAATAAACCATGCAAAAGCTGCAGGTGTACCAATTGTAATTGCATTAAACAAAATAGATAAGCCAGATGCACAGCCTGATAAAGTTCTTGGACAGTTAACAGAACATGATTTGTTAGTTGAAGATTATGGTGGAAAAACTGTCTGCTCAAAAATCAGCGCAAAAAAGAGAATGAACCTGGATGATCTTCTAACAAAAATCACCCTTGTTGCCGACGCTGAGCTTGCACAAAAACTCAGGGCAAATCCAAACAGAATTGCAGCAGGCGCAGTAATTGAAGCACAGCTCTCAAAAGAACGCGGACCTATTGCACACCTTTTAGTACAAAATGGTACCTTAAAAAAAGGAGACTGCCTGGTAGCAGGCAAAGTAGCAGGGCGTGTCAGGGCTATGTTTGATGATCATGGTAAAGAAGTAAATGAAGCTCCACCATCAATGCCAGTCGAAGTAATTGGTTTACCAAACGTTCCGGGTGCTGGCGATACTTTTCAGGTTTATAAGACTTATCAGGAAGCAAAAGAAGTTGCACAAAAAATACAAGTGCAAGAACAAAACAAACGCAAGTCATTTGGCTTGGTTGACTTTGCATCCAAGGTCAGAGAAGGGCAAGCTCACGAATTAAAAGTCATTATAAAGGCAGATGTACACGGGTCAGCAGAAGCAGTTGCAAAAGAAATTATAAATCTGTCCACAAAAGAAGTTCTTGTAAGACCTGTGCATGTAGGCAGCGGAAATATTTCAGAGAATGATATAAATCTTGCAGCAAGCACAAATGCAATTGTAATTGGCTTTCATATCAGCATAGATTCTAATGCCCAAAAAGCAGCAACAGATCAAGGAGTTGACGTAAGGTTGTACGAAATTATTTATAAGATTACTGAGGATCTGGAAAAAGCTGTGCTTGGACTACTTGAGCCTGAAAGAGAAGAAGTTAAATTAGGCACAGCTGAGGTACGGCAAATATTCACCTATGGTAAAGGAAGTAAAATCGCGGGTTCTTATGTGACAGAAGGAAAGGTTCAAAGAAACCAGATAGCAAAAGTAAAAAGAGCTGGAAAAATAATTTACGAAGGAAAAATGACTGGCTTAAAACGATTTAAAGATGACGCACGCGAGGTTCAGACAGGTTTTGAATGTGGGATTTCATTTGAAGAATTCAATGAACTAGTAGAAGGAGATATTATAGAATGTTGGACAATTATAGAAAAAGAAAGAACAAGTTTAAGCTAGGAGAGATTAAGAATTATGAAATCATACAATCGTTCAGATCGTATCAGTCAACAAATTAAAAGAGAACTCTCAGAAATAATCCAGAGAAATGAAATTAAAGACGACAGAATTAGTGGAATGGTATCCATTACAGATGTTGAAGTTTCAGGCGATCTTCGAAACGTAAAAGTTTACTTCAGTGTTTATGGAGAGGAGTCACAGAAAGCTGGCACTCTTGCTGCACTTGAAAAGGCCAGTGGTTTTTTAAGAGGTGAAATTTGTCGAAGGTTAGGCATACGTTTTGCACCAGAGCTGGCTTTTAAGCTGGATGATTCCCTTGAACGAGGACAAAAAATCACAGAGTTACTTGAGAAGATTAAACGCAAAGAAGTCTGACAATAAATTAATGTCATTTGGATTTCTAAACATCAACAAGCCAGGAAATATTACATCTCATGATGTAGTAACAATATTACGAAAATCGCTTGGCATAAAAAAAATTGGACACAGTGGAACCCTTGATCCATTTGCAACTGGAGTATTAGTCATCGGAATAAATGAAGCAAGTAGGCTTTTTGAGTATTTGCCTTCTAACAAAATTTATCTAGCTACCATTACTTTTGGCATTGAAACTGACACAAATGATATTACTGGAAAAGTTTTAGAAAGACTAAATAATTTTCCGACCATAGATGAGATTAAAGAAAAAATAAAAGAATTTACCGGAAAAATAAAACAAAGACCACCAATATTTTCAGCTGTAAAAATAGATGGACAAAGAGCTTATAATCTAGCAAGAAAAAGTCAAATCAATTTAGACGATATAAAGGAAAAAGAGGTTGAGATTTATTCGATAGATATCATTTCATACGATGTAGAGACGTACAACAACACATCTCTATTGAAATTAAAAATACATTGTTCCAGTGGAACTTATATAAGGTCCATTGCTAGGGACCTGGGCAGAGCTCTAAATACTTGTGCAGTATTATCCAGCCTTCAAAGGATAAAAGTAGGTAATTGTTTTAACTATGAACAAAGTATTGATCCACAAGCTATAAACAAATTAACTCTTTCAAATCATTTAATATCGCCATTATCAGTTATGGAGCTTGAAAAAATATATCTGGATAATGTTCAGGTTATCGATGTTTTGCATGGAAAATCAATAAAAGTAGACTTTCGTAATAAGCAAACAGAAGTACAGTTAACTACATCTCTCTTAGATAACAATAACCGACTCCTTGGTATTGGAACCTTAACAGATGGTTGTATTATTAAACCTAAAAAGGTTTTTATAAAAAGTGAATGAATTAAATCAACAAAATAAAATAAAAGAGCAAAGAGAAAAATTAATCTGGGCAGCTTTAATCCCTCAATCACTACTTTTACTTCTTTCAATCATCTGGATTAACATGTCTCCAGAAGATAATGTTCTTAAATACTTTCACTTCAATTTTAAAATACTATCTGGCGGGATTCTCACTGGACTTGGTTTAGCAGTAGCTGGTAACCTGTTTTACAGGTTTGCTAAAAAAATAAAATTTCTCCATTCAACTGTTGAACTCTTTGAACAAATACTTGCACCTACATTTAAAAATTTAAATGTGGCAGATATTTTTTTACTTTCTATTACAGCAGGCTTTTGTGAAGAAATATTTTTCAGAGGGCTGATATTACCAGAATTTGGAATTATTATTGCCAGCATAGCGTTTGGGGTATTACACTTGCCTGGAATGAAATACTGGATTTATGCTCTGTGGGCTACTTTATCAGGTGCACTTTTAGGCTGGCTTTTCATTCTAAGTAGTTCATTGTGGCTGCCAATTACAGCACATGCCATAAATAATGTCATTGGAATATTTATGTTGAAAAAAATAAGCAAAGGTAAGGATTCTATTTCAAAACTTCACTAAAATACTTTAAACTCCTAGAAATTGTTTCTGAGACTTCATCTGTACTGATCTTTAATATTTTCCCAATCTCTTTATAACTCATTGGTTTGTCATTCTTGAATCCAAAATGTAGTGAAAGTACATCATATGTAAAAGGGTTACTTTTAGCAATACCATCTAGAATTCTATTAAGTCGGTTTAAATTTGCATCAGGCTCTTCTTCTTTCAAGCGTTCTATGTTCTCTCCTTCTTTTAAAGCTAGAAGAGGATTAGCAATAAGCAAATCTTTAACTCCTTGCCTTGACTGGAAAGTTGCCAAACGTCCTTGAGATTTAGTAGCTAACCTAAAACCATGTCCCTTAGCTACATATCTTATAGTTTCAGAATTAACAGGAGTTGCGTTAGAAAGCTCTCTTCCCATTTCAGTAGGATATATGGTAAGTTCTGATGGTTCAATTCCACACTCTGTAAGCTGCTTAAGCAGATCATCAAAATATTTTCTAACTAACTTTGAGGATGGGGTTTCATGTGCTTTGGTTTCTGCTTCTGATAGACTTGCTACTTTTATTTTTCGTCTTTTAGCCTCTCTTGATACAATTTGACGTTCAACAGGAATCTGCTCAGTAGAAAGATCGCTTGCCAGCTCTGTGGGATATACAGTAGTACCCGGTTCTTTTAAAGGATTTGAATTATCAAAATGCTCTCTAACTAATTTTGAAGCTGGGGTTTCATGTGAAACTAACTGTGAGTCAGTATTTGTAGCAATTTGAAAACCTCTTTTCCTTGCTTCCCTTCTTACTGTCAGACGCCTTACTGTTACTGAGTCAGTGGATAGTTCTTTTGAAAGTCTTTCAGGATATACAGTATGGTTACTTAATTGAATGTTTTCTTTTTTAAGTTTTTCTTCAAGATCATCAAAGTATTTTTTTACTATTTGTGAAGCTTTAGTACTTTTAATATCAGACATTGATGCGATTTTAAAATCACAACTTCGTGCTATAGCCGATACAGTTTCAGGGACAACATGAATATTTTCATCAGATAAAGTATTAGCTATGTCAGTCGGATAGATAGTGTACTCACTACTAGGAATTCCTTTTTTTGTAAGCTCTGTTTTTAAATTTTTTATATATTCCTTAACACGAATAGAAGCTGGTGTTTCCCTTGCCTCATGTACACTTGTAATTTTAAATCCTTCATCATGTGCAATCCTGTAAGCAGTTGAGTAGTTTATTTCACAGCCAAGACTCGATACAATTTCAGCAGGTTTTAAAACATACTCATCAGGATTAACTTCTGATTTAATTAAGTCAGTTTTTAACTCACGCAAATACTGCCTAAAGCGTCTTGTCTCCGGCTTTCTGCCTAGTGAAGATGAACTCTGAACTCTCATATTTTTAGGTTTTAAAGGTTATGATCCAGCAAATAATTTGCTTGACTAAAAGCTAATTCTTGAAGTATTATTTTAACAACAATATCTTTCAGAAAAGTTAAAGCCCTAGCAAAGTCTAGAGAATTAGAATTATGTCTATAGTTATAATAAATGACACAGTACAAGCCAATATAAGCCCATTGCTTGAAATACTTGCTAAAAGATACGGCAGAACCAAATTATACAGTGAGGTTATTCCAGAGTTAGAACAAGGCAAAATAGAGTTAGAACCTGGTGACTATTTAGCATGTGCTACTGCTCGTGGACTTCAAAATGCTAATTTAGGAATTATTCAACTGCAACGATTTTTAGTCGAGTACTTATCACAATCAATAGATGCAGAATTAATTTATAATGGTTTGACTTTACCAAAAGCACTTCAAGCAGGTGAAGAGCTTGCTGGAGTTGGGGTGGATGACAGCTATAACTTTGAAAGACCGGGCGATACAAAAACTGTAGAATCAGAAAACTTAAACATAATTTTCCCATCAAGTGATATAAGCCCTATAGATAAGTACGATAAAAATTTGGTTAGTCTTTCTGGTTTTAATCCTGAGTCATCCGGTGGAGGAAGGCTTGAAATTACTCACATTGGCGGATTTGAAAAAGAAAGAGTAATAAAAATACCAACTCATCTTGAGACAGAAGAAGGAGTTTATGAACCTGCTATTTTGTTTTGTACTGTTAAGTTTCCAAAAGCTCCAAAACAAAAGCTAGTAGAGATTTCAACCACCATTGATGAAGACAGCTCATCAATTATAGACATTGGCAAACTGGGTCTACATGTACCACACGGTGATACAACTTTTACAATAAGAATAAAATTTGATCAGGCTGGTATTAGTTGTTATTCACTTCGCCCAAGATCAATTAATGGATTACTAATCGATCCTCAGGAATCCGGGAAAAATCTTGAAGTAAGACTAGCTTATAAAACTACTGAAAAAACAAAAACAATATTGACTCACATTTATAATCAAAAAGACGAAGTTGTACCAGTGAAACTAACAGTAAATATTAAGCAGTCAAAATAAGTAATCCTGAAAAAGCTTTTTATTCTTCCTGATCTTCTACTAACTCATAAAGTTCACTTGCAATATCTTCTAAAGCACTCAATATATCATCATCGTTTTGTGCTTCAATTGAATCCATTCCATCACTAATTGCCATTAGTGCCCGGCCAACAGCTGCTTTTAATTCGCCAGATTCCAGTGACCAGTCTGATGCTATATCTATTAAGTTTGATTTATTTAATCCCATGAAGAAAGGCCCCCATTATGAAAATATTTTCTTTATACTATCGACAAAACAATTTATTTGCTCCATATTATTCATTTCAGTTACCGCAATAAGTACCTGATTTGTTTTATATCCATCAATTCCATTTAAGTCAAGCCCCGGTAGTATATTTATATCTAAAAGCTTAGATATAAACTCTGAAGCACTGATTGGTATTTCTAATACAAACTCACTGAAGAATGGGGTACTAAATGCAAGAGAGCATTTTTTACCGCCTTTAAAGCTAATCTTTTCAAGCTCCTTAGCCAGGTAATGAGCCCTGTTTAAAGAAATCTCAGCTATGCCTTTAAGACCATAAGGACCCATATATGTTAAATAAACTAAGACTGCCAGGGCATTAAGCGACTGATTAGTGCAGATATTACTTGTAGCATGTTCACGCCTAATATGTTGCTCCCTTGTCTGAAGAGTCAGTGTAAAGGCTCTCTTACCTTCTATATCCTTAGTAAGTCCAACTATCCTTCCAGGAAGCTGCCTAGTGAAATCTTTTAAACAACTAATAAACCCTACATGAGGTCCACCATAATTTGGGAAGTTACCCAGTGACTGCCCATCACCTATTGCTATATCAATTCCTAAGTCCTTAGGAGATTTTAGAATGGAAAGATTTATTAAATCAACTGATGATATAAGTAATGCTCCGCTTTTATGAATAATCTCAGCAATTTCAAACACTGGTTCAATACAGCCTGCAAAGTTTGGATATGAAATAACTAGACATGCAGTTTGATCATCAATTAATTTTTTAAGTTGATTTAAGTCAACAACTCCATTTTTAAAATCAACAAACACAAGCTCTAAATTAGCTCCCCATGCATATGTTTTACAAACTGCAATGGCTTCGGGATTAATATTTTTTGCAAGAAGAATCTTTTTCTTTTTTGTAATTCTGCAAGCCATTAAAGCAGCTTCTATTACTGCTGTTGCACCATCGTAGACTGATGCATTTGCAGCATCCATTCCAGTTAAGTTACAAATAAGCGTTTGAAATTCATAGATTGCCTGCAGTGTTCCCTGGCTGACCTCTGGCTGGTAGGGAGTGTATGCTGTATAAAAATCACCTTTTGAAATCACTTCCCCGACAACACTTGGTATAAACCTGTGGTATACACCACCACCACAAAAAGAAATTTGTTTGTTTAAAGAAATATTTTTACTGGAAAGTTTTAAAAACTCTTCAATGATTTCTATTTCTGATTTTCCTCTTGGAATATTTAGTTCAAAATTTCTCAATTCTTTTGGAACACTTTTTAACAAATCATCTACTGATTTGACACCAAGAAAATCAAGAATTTCTTTGCGATCCTGGTTTGTATGAGGTAAGTACGGTATTGGTCTTATTGGAATTTTTGAGTTTGGATCCTGGTTTTGATCTTTTTGATCCTTATAATCTTTAGGGTTTTTCACTATTGTTTCCATTGGCTTTTATTATATGAAGCTATACTATAGCTCAAAACAAGTGAATCGTGAATATTGTATCTACTTTTTGTGAATAACAATTTATTGTTTGCTTTTTAGTGGAACACCTAAAGTTGTAATATAAAGAACTGCTTCATTTTCTGGTATTCCAAGCACTTCATTAACCTGATCATCAAAGAAACCTCCTATTCCACTTACTCCTAAATCTAAATTAATTGCAGCTACATTTATTCTCTGTCCAAGATGTCCTGAGTCCATGTGCAGATAACGATAAGCTCTTTCTCCATATTTAAAAACTGCTTTTGAAAGACTTGAGGTGTGAAATATTACTGCACTTGCTTTATGCCCTAGTTCCTGGCCTAAACAAAGGTAATAAATCTCATCTCGGAAATTTTTAAACCTGACCTGTCTTAAATATGGACCCTCTTTTGAATAATAATAACAACCTTCTTCAAGCCCGTTAACACTATTTACAGCAACAAATGTCTGAAGCAATGAAAGATCAAAATAAACAGGTCTTGGATCTAGTCCATCATCTGCAAACAGTTCAGGGTGATATGCAAATTCTAAAATTGCTCCGAGTTCTTCTTTTGTTATAGACTCGCCAGAAAAAGCTCTTGTAGAACGGCGCCTGATAATATCCGAGTAAAGAGTTTCTTTCCATTTAAAATCTTTTGCTTTTTTATTAAACTGTAGTTTAGAAGAAAACTTAAATTTTTCTTCTACATTTTCAATACTAATGTTAGGTACAGTTACATATTTATCAATTCTTGATCTTTGGTGAAGCTGGATTAACCTGTTTCCTTCAGGTGTTTTTATATTTTGATTGTCAAGTTTTGAAGGCAGAGCACTTGGAAAGTTAAAATCGGTTTCAATGTTTTTATTTATTAAAGGAATTACAGCTAATGCCTGCTCTTCTTCTTCATCTAAAAGTAATATTTCATTTATAAGCTTGTCATTAAACCCACCTATTAATATGGGTTTAAAATCACATGTAGAGCTAACAAGATCTAAATTCCCAATTATATGTCCTGTATCAAGACAAATCCTTCTATAAGCTCTATCCTGATACCTCCACGAACTTCTATAAAAAACACCAGTCAAAACTAAAATAAGTAGCGGTAAGGTAACCTTACCGCTACTTATATCACAAGCAGGATGATTAAATGTGGCATGAGCAAACTTTTCTTTTAGATCGCCTTTGTAAACCTGAGCAAGGGCTTGTTTATAAACCTGATAATTATAAATCCCGTCTTCAAGTCCCACATAATCTTTTGTACAAATATAAATCTCAGTAGGATAAAGTCCACCTGCTGAAGGACTAGAGCGCATATAAAATGGTTTATCCAGATATGGAATGACTGCTGTTACTCCATTTGAAAAATATAAAAGCTTGGATAAAGCAGCAAGTGATTTTTCACAAGGAGTAAAATCTTTTGGATTTTTTATGCCAATATCAGAAAAGGGATTCCTATCCAGCGGCAAAAGGTAAGAGAGATCAATTATTTTTTTATTTGGATATTCTTTAAATGGTGCTGGCTGTTTATCTAAATCCAGCCTGTGTTGGCTTGATGCTATGCCTTCTGGGGTATATTTGGTAAGGTCGTGATAGTATTCAGCATAAGACTCATAAGTAGACATAAGAATATTATACAAATTTTCATGAAAGAAATAAGAGACTCTAACTTAACTAGCAGCTATAGGATTTGCGTGGTTTATCCACCAAATCCGATCCTGTGGAACAAAAGATAGCAAGGAAGCCTCAGCTTGTCTGAGGCTTTATAAAAGATGCAAATATAAGCAGATATAAAAGTGCCATCCGGACTGCAACACCATTAGAAACCTGCCTATTAATCAATGAATACTTTGGATCATCAGCCAGATTAGAGGTAATTTCAACACCACGATTCATTGGTCCCGGGTGTAAGACTTTAACATCTTTTTTAGCCAGCTTAATCTTTTCATGATCCAAGCCAAACAATCTGTGATATTCATCTAAAGAAGGAATTAATCCTTTGTTTTGTCTTTCCATCTGCAGCCTGAGAACCATTACTATATCTGCATTAGAAATTGCATCTTTTAGACTCCAGTGAACATTTACACCATAGTCAACAAACGACTTTGGAAGCAGTGTAGGTGGTCCACAAAGATGAATGTCCAAGCCAAGTTTTTGCAAAAGCCAGATATTTGATCTAGCTACCCTGCTGTGTAAAATATCTCCAACAATTGCAATTTTCTTTTTTTCAAGACTTCCAAAAGCTTCTTTCATAGTGTAAAGATCAAGAAGTGCCTGTGTAGGATGTTCATTTGAGCCATCCCCAGCATTAATCAGCGAAATACTGTTAGGCAAGAACTCAGCAAGCTGAAAAGGAATACCTGAATGCGGATGCCTTATTATTACTGCATCTGCACCCATCTGGAGCAGAGACTGTGCAGTATCCTGAAGAGTCTCTCCTTTTTTAATAGAAGATGTGGAAACAGAAAAGTTTGTTATGTCAGCTGATAAATATTTTCCAGCTAGCTCAAAACTTGATCTTGTTCTTGTGCTGTTTTCATAAAATAAATTAATTATTACTTTCCCGCGCAAAGCAGGTACTTTCTTAACAGCCCTTGTAGGGATTTCTGAAAAAGATTTTGCAGTATCTAAAATTAGATCAATTTCTTCTTCTAATAAGTCCCTGGTGGTTAATAAATTTTTTCTTGACCAATTAAAATCTTTTCTCTTTAATATTTCAAAATCAATATCTTCTGGTTGAGTAATGTTTTCTGTAAAAAGTTTATTTTCTTTTTGAGTTTTCATTTATTTCCTTTTTAGCCTCACAGGACTAAATTAAAGGTTAAAAGTATTATACCCGATTTATGTTTCAGCTACGCTTAGACTCCTTACTTCAGGGGATTTAATTTTCCCAAGATATCCTTGTAACCATGGATTATTTAAACACCATGCAGCAATAGTTGGATTAAGTCTTTCACATATACCTTCAAGTTTAAACACCTTATCTGAAACATCATTAAGCCCGAAAAGCTCAAGTGAGGCTGATAACCAAGATAATGCTGGCAACGAGTAATAGAAAGCTTCTCCGCAATGTTTTTGAGTTTTATATAAAGCAGGATTTTGATCTTTCACTACCTCCAAGTCACCACCTTTTTCTTCTCTGGTTTTCATGATTCCAAATCTTGCAGCCCAGGTACCATAGGAAAACTTTTCAAGAAAACGAACGAACTTTTCCAGCCCTTCACTCATAAGGTTTAACCCAAACAGTTTTAATGTAGCTAATGTTCTTGTAAAAATATTCGGAAGGAATAATGCAGTGTCAACATATTCAGTCATTGCTTTTACACCATCTTTCCTTTTATCAACTTCATAAAGCTGGTCAGGGTTTAGTGTCCTTTTCATACAAACTGCTGCATTCATTGATGCAAATATTTGGTTTTGGTTAAACATTCCTGTTTTATAGACTTCTACAGATTTATCAAAAAGGTCATCATTGCCAGTTAGAGCTCCCCCTAACATACCAAATGCCCCACCTCCATAAATGGCACTAACAACTGAACCCATTCCTACTCTAAAATGTTCATTTGCATTATAGAGTTTTTTCCAGAAACCTGAAATTTTGTTTGTGGCTTTTTCATCTAACTGATCTCGATTTTCTTTCCAGGGTCTGTAGCATGAATAAATAATTGACCA
Source organism: Candidatus Melainabacteria bacterium (assembly GCA_016201905.1). GTDB lineage: Bacteria > Cyanobacteriota > Vampirovibrionia > 2-02-FULL-35-15 > 2-02-FULL-35-15 > JACQBQ01. The sequence goes on from JACQBQ010000019.1 coordinate 40,178, forward strand.
GCAGGCTCCATAGAAACCACGTGCAATTTTATTCCACCTTTCATTAAATAGACCAATGACTTGTAATAGGGGATATATAGGCCAAATTGACTTTGTCAAATCACGAAGGTTAAAAAAGTTGTGTTTTAATTGATATTGATCTTTTTCATCTTCTCCTTCAACATAACCATTTACCCACTTACAAAATTTATTAAATTCTGGATGAACCAAACCACCTTTAGTTCTTTTTGGTTCTTGTATAACAACTGTTTTTTTTCTACTATCAACAAGTACAGGATTATGCAAAGCCCCGTTGCGTATTTTGCTACAAGCTTGAGAAGAAAGATTTACCCCATTAGCAGTTTGCATAAAAACATCTCTTAATTAAAATTGATCTTAAATTAATTTCCTGAACTAAAAAGCTCTAGTTCCTTTTGCCTATAATTAGTAATAATTATTGTGTATATAAAGGTATAACAAAATATATTTATAAATAAATAATAATTAAGGTTTTCTTCAGAATTAGTCTTAGAATCCCTTCAAAATTGATTACTTACGGTATATAAGCCGTAGGTCCATATTAAGAAGTGTATCGTCATTTAAATAGGACAAGTAAAACTAAATTAAAAAAGAAAAAATAAATGAATTTAATTTTTTTAGGTACACCAGAATTTGCAATTCCTTCACTAGAAGAATTGCTACAAACTCCCTGGGTAAAAGTACTGGCAGTATGCACTCAAACAGATAAAGAAGCAGGCCGTGGTAAAGAATTGAAAGAACCACCTATTAAAAAACTTGCACTTAAAAAAAATATAACTCTTCTACAAACAGAAAAAATTTCAAAAGATCTTAGTGTTATCCAAAAAATAAAAGATTTAAATCCGGACATTTTAATAACCTGTGCATTTGGACAGATACTAAGTGAAGAGCTTTTAAATCTAGCTCCCCTTGGAGCAATAAACGTTCATGCTTCACTTTTGCCTAAATACCGTGGAGCAGCACCTATAAACTGGGCAATTTTAAATGGTGAAACTGAAACTGGTATAACCATTATGCAAACAGAGCTTGGGTTAGATTCTGGTCCCATTATTCTTCAGGAAAAATGTAAAATCGATGAAAATGAGACATCAATTGAATTGTTTCAAAAGCTGAGTTTGCTTGGTGCAAGAACTTTGATTTGTGCTCTTGAAGAAATAAAAAACAAAAAAGCAAAATTTATTCCACAGGATACCTCGCTAGCCACAAAAGCACCATCATTAAAAAAAGAGCTTGGTTTAATTAATTGGAATAAAACATCCAAAGAGATTCACAATAAAATCCGTGGACTACAGCCATGGCCATCAGCGTTTACACACCTTAATAGAAAGATAATAAAGATTTGGGACAGTAGAGACATTGCATGCAATGTCTCTCTAATGCCAAAAGGAAATACCCCACCCGGCACAATAGTTGAAATCAGTGACTACGTAAAAGTAAAAACAGGTGACGGATTTCTAAACATATACAAACTACAGCCAGAAAATAAAAAAATTATTAATGTTAAAGATTGGATTAATGGAACTAGAGTTAAAACTGGAGATAAATTTGAATAATAAATTATCGCGTATAATATAACTACTAAGGGGGATAAATAAAAAAATGCTTACATTACTTTGGATAACGGGAATTGCTTTAATCTTTCTTCCACAACTTTGGGTAAAAGGAGTATTAAACAAATACACAAATGAACCTGCTTCTATCGGAAAAACGGGGGGAGCCGTAGCCAGAGAGATTCTAAACAAAAACGGACTAAATCATGTTGCTGTTGAAGTAACAAACCAAGGAGATCATTATGATCCAATTAGCAAAGCTGTCAGGCTATCTGAAAATTTTTATTCCGGAACATCACTAAGCGCAGTAACCGTAGCAGCACATGAATGTGGACATGCAATTCAAGATGCAGAAAATTATGGGTTTATGAGATTAAGAACAGCAGTTACTCCTGTCGTACAGATCTGCCAGTTTGGACCAATGTTACTTTTTTTTAGTTTGATGCTGACGGCATTTTTAGCAAGTCCGATCTGGAAATTAACAGCAGTTGTTGGACTCTTGATGTACACAGGAATATTTTTCTTTCAGCTAATCACATTACCGGTAGAGCTTGATGCCAGTTTTGCACGTGCTGTACCTGTTTTAGAAGGCTCTGGTTATATTTCGCCTGATGAAAAAGAAAGTGCAAATAAAATTTTGCAAGCTTGTGCTTTTACTTATATAGCAGCAGCATTATTTAGCTTAATTGAAATTTTACGCTGGGCATTGATACTATTTAATAGTAGAAATAGAGATTAATCCTCAGTCTTGTCTAAGTACATAATAATATTTTCGTCATCTTCCTTGCTGGGTTGAACCTTAACATTTCTCTCGCCTTTTTTCTTTTTACCTTTTTTTTGTTCTTTAAGGAACGCCCTTTTATCTTCAGTATTACCAGCTACTGATTCATCTACATCAGTTTCATTATCTATATTAATTTCTTTAGTAGTTGATTCTCTCTTTAAACCATCTGTTTTATCATTATCACTTGCTATTGCAGAACTAAATGCAACACAAAACATAATTGGCAAAATAAGAGAAAATAATTTTTTCATTTGCTTTGCTTGGAATTTATAAGTCCTTATTTATTCAATACACTTAGGATATTCCGGGCATTTTGAGCACTCAGTCATTTCACACTGAGTTTCTGTAATTGTACAATCCTTGCAAATAGTTGTTAAACCTACAAGAACTGCACATTGCTCTCCACATGGTTTACACGTATCATTTGCACCGCTTTCAGTATGGATTTTACAAAACTCTTCTGGTGTCATTGCTTGAGCAGAATAAGCAAGAAAACTAAATACAAAAAGCAAGGCAAATGACAGAACCAGCTTAAACTTCTTTAAATACATGGGTTTCTCCTCATAAATGAATCAATCACTATATAGACAAAAAGAGTGAAAACTAATCCGTATAGGGTTAGACTTAGATTAATTTTTTCTAAGGTTTCTAATTAAATTATGGTTAAACCAGAAATTTATAGATTTTTCTTAATTTTCAAATCCACCAAATGGTGGAGGACTAGTATCCAATGTTTCCCATTTTATGAACTCTCATTTTCTAGTAAAAGCTGCTTGAAATTTATATCTCAACACCACTTATATAAGCTAATGATTGATTTATTGGTGTATCTTTTTTATCAGCAATGATTTGGCGCATTACTTCTCCATATCGAGGATGAATTGTACTATATTGTTTCCTGTCATATTGAATAATAGGAGTACCTCTTTTCTCAAAAACCCTTTTTAATGTTTGTTCAAATATTGATGGTTTGCAATCTACAAATCCTGCTTCTCTCATTTGTCTCAGTTGATGTTTTGGAGCACTTACTCTACCATAAGTTAGTTTATTGTAATGCAGTAACCTTGGATAATCAGGATGGATAGTTGAAAGTTGATCGTGTAACCACTCGGCAGTTTTCTCAGCAAGGTATTCTCTATAGCTCATAGTAAACTTACTGTCTTTTACAAATTTAGGATCAATTTTTGCTACTGTTTCTAAAGTCCTAGGATTAGGATGTGCAAAAGTATTTAATGTTATTCCAGCTGGTATAGTCCAAAATCCTTTACGTAAAAGTAAGTCTTGAGAATTAATTCCTGCACGCCAAGAATCAGCACTTGAAGTAGTTGCTCTAATATGTTCAGTTGGGTTTCTTCCTTTAAATGTAGCTATTACAAAATGAATCACTTCTTCTAGACCATTAAGCTCCTCAATTAATTCAGGATTTTGATTAAACTGGAACCCAGTTGAATCTATTCCAACTATAAAAGGAATACCATTCCTTTTTACTAATTCAGAAAATCTTTTAATTGCAGGTAAGAATGTTAATGGTTCACTACTACCTATACAGACTGCATCTAAAGGCTTTTTAGTGTGCATTTGCAAATAATGCTTAAAAGTATTTTCTGGACTTATTCTTGGATCTTCAACTAGTTCCTTCGGTAGGTCTCTACTTTTAGCTTTTCCCCTGCGATACTCACGTGCCCAATCAGTGTAAACATGACCGCCAAGATTTCCAGGAGCTACATAGCACCAAACACACCTATGCATACAGTTTGGAACTTCTAAATATGCAGTGTTACCAAAGTTTTTTACTTTGGTATGCCCTGTTCATTGAATACGGAGTAAAATATATTTCATCTGGATCAAGGCTTACATCTAGCTTTGATGATATAACCCCTCTTTCAGAATCACCTCTTATTCTAGAAAGACCAACTTGTATTCGTTGTACAGGATCAATTCCAACTGGCATAATTTGGTTATAATAACATTTTGCTTGAAAAGAATTCTTAAAGAGTGGGAAACCTGAATTGGTAGTAAATTTAAAGTTGAAAAAAGCCTTGTAATAAGCTAATTTGACGAATGTATTAACTGGTGGAGGCCTAGTGAATAATTATCTATTAACTTTATTCATTGTCTGGCAAATAACCTTTTAATTTACCACTTCTAGTAGGATGTCGTAATTTCCTCAATGCCTTAAACTCGATTTGTCTAACTCTTTCACGTGGCATCTGAAAAAGTTTACTTACCTCGTCAAGTGATCTTTGCTGTCCATCTTCCAGTCCAAAACGCAAATTTATTAAGTCTCTTTCTCTTTCGTTAAGTTCTTCCATGGCTTTATTTAGATCTTTTCTTAAAAACTCATTTGATACAAGGCTTTCCGGCTGTAAAATTGTACTGTCTTCTATAAAATCTGACAGCTTTGCATCCTCTTCTCTCCCAAGCGGGGTTTCAAGAGAGATTGGTTCTTTAATAGCTTTTAGGATTTCATCTAATCTTTCTTTTGAAACTTTCATTGCACTTGCCAGTTCATCGTCTGTAGGTTTTCTGTTTAACTGACTTGTAAGATAGCTTGTTATCCTGCGTAACCTGTACAGATTTTCAACCATATGTACAGGAACCCTTATTGTGTGAGCTTTATCAGCAATCGCTCTTGTAATGGATTGCTTTATCCACCAGGTTGCATATGTGGAAAATTTAAAACCTCTATTGCTGTCAAACTTTTCAGCAGCTTTCATTAGTCCGATATTTCCTTCTTGGATTAAATCAAGCAAATTCAGCCCTCTTCCTAGGTATCTTTTTGCAATGGAAACCACAAGTCTTAAGTTTGCACTTATTAATTTTCTCTTAGCAGTTTCAGCACCTTTTCCATTGCCTGCAATTTCTTGTGCTAGCTGTAATTCTTCAAGAGGTTTTAAGAGAGAAACCCTGCCAATTTCTTTTAGATAAAGTTTTATCGAATCGTCGATAGGAACGCTAACATCTGACAATATATCATCATCGTAAATTAACTTACTGTCATTGGCCTGTATTTTGTTTTCTTGCTCGTTATTTATGTTATTCTCTTCTAAATTTTTAAATAAAGAATTTAGCCCCCTGTTGTCCTCGCTGCCATTAGAAAAAAAAGAATTCTTGTAGTCATTTACAACTACAGTCTTTGGCTTATTCATTTCTTACCCCCTGTTTCGGAAAAACACACGCTCGAAACCAATCCCCATGTCAATAAATGAAAACCCATAATGTTTAGGCTTATGTTAAGGCTTTTAATAAAAAATCCCAAATTAAAAATCATTTAACTAGATGAGTTATATTTTTTGTTCCGGAGATCAAAGAATTCTGCTACTTTAATCAAAAATTAGATCTTTTTAAGGATAAAAATCAGAAAGATAAATTTTCTTTCATCTTGATTTATTTTTTGTTATTAACTGATCTTTAATGATTTAAAATTAAGAGATGTTTAATAAACCACAACCTTTTGTGAAATGGGCTGGAGGAAAAAGAAGTCTTCTTTCTGAAATCAAGTTGCTCTTTCCTGAGCAGTTTAACTGTTACTATGAATCTTTTGTTGGTGGCGGTGCTGTTTACTTTGCTTTTGAAGACAAAATTAAGCGTGCCATACTTTCTGACAATAACTTTGATCTAACTGTTACTTATAAAATAATCAAAGAGGAACCTCTAAGTCTGGTTAGAAAGCTAAAAGAATATGCATCCAAGCATTCAGAAAAGCATTATTATTCAATCCGTGAGAAGAAGCCTACCGTTGACATAGATATTGCAGCACGGTTTTTATATCTTAATAAAACCTGCTATAACGGACTGTATAGGGTGAACAAATCTGGAAAATTTAATGTACCAATTGGAAAGTATAAGAATCCAAATATTGTACAGAAAGAAAATATTCTTGCATGTCATGAAGCGCTAAAAAAAGCAAAGATACTGCACAAGGACTTTAAAAAAATTAAACCCAAAAAAAGAGATTTTATTTATTTGGACCCACCATATAATCCTGTAGATGAAACATCGTTTGTTAGCTATACAAAGGAAAAGTTTACAGAAAAAGATCAAATACAGCTTGCGGAATTAATAAAAAAGTTAGACAGTCAAGGCGTTTATGTAATGCTTTCAAATTCAAAAACAAAATTAATTGAGCGGCTATATCCAAAAAAGCACTTCAAGCACCATATAGTCAGAGCACCGAGATTTGTAAATAGTAAAGGAGATAAGCGTGGTGCAGTAGAAGAACTATTAATAACTAACTATTGAGACTAATATGCTCATAAATAAGTTTTATAGTAAAATATCCATATTATGCGCAAGGCAATCTTTTCAAATAAAAAATATATTTTGAGTTCAGGGCGTGAAATTGATTTAAGTGCTGAACACATTGGAAATAGAATTGTAGTTTCATCAATGTTTAATTTTCTTGATCCTGTTCAAGAAATCGGACACTCTGCCTTAATAAGAATAGAAAATAATCAAACTGTTTCATTTGAGTCACTTGGAGCAAAGAACACACAGGATGAAAATTTAAAAGAGCTTTTAAAGCCTATTGATGGATTAAATGGCTCTGAAAGTCACCTAAAAATATTTGAACTGAATGAACTTATAAGTGTAATGCAGCAGTTTTTACAGAAAATTGATAAAGAGCTTGCCACAAAAAAATAACGTAATTCTATTTTCTTCTTTTATATAGCTTTTTATCTTTTTAAAGTGCAATATTTAGTCTCTCCTTCACTACAAATTAGATAACTCTTTTTATAGAGTTATTTCTGAATAACTTTCAAGAAATTTTGAGCTTTTTTGCGCAAAATACAGTCAAAAACTTAACCTTAAATAAAATTAATCTAATCTACTTGTAGTCTTAACCTTTACTGGTTAAGATTGGGTTAAAAGTGAAAATATTTCAGTTTTTTATTTTAAGGATTTTATAAATGTCAAATACAATTTCTTCATGGTTTATACCATTTTTTTATACAGCTGCTAGTGGTGAAACAACCACGCCTGAACTAATAGAGAAACAGTGTAAAGAGTTAAAAGCTAACAATGAAGAACCATCTTTTCCAAAAATATTAACTCCTGCTCAAGCTGCTGGTGGTGGTATTGGTGTGTTAGGAATTTTAGTTGCTGCATATGGATTTTTAAAAGAAAATTCGCTAGGGAAAATATTTGGAATAGGGGCTACTATTCTTGGAATAGTAGGATATTTCGCTGATAAGTTTTTTGTAAAGGGTTCTAGTAATAATAATGGAGGTGTACTTCTTGATGAAGCTGTGCTGACTAAAAAATTAGAATCTTTTCGTACTCATAGAAAACAAGCTATTGATTATGTTGGAAGAGATCGATTGGCTAATTTTGCCAAAAAGTATTCTATTATTTCGTTAGATAAAAAAGTTTTTGTAATTCCAGATGAATTTTTTTCTAACTTATTTGAAGGACGTGTGGATGCCTTAGTGGTTGCCGATAAACACCAGTTCATAAAATTTCCAGACGAACAAATTCAGCGTTTCAAATCTAATGGATATACAGATGAAGATATAAATGATTGTACTGCCTTTCTTAATTTTTTAATGGTTCCAGGACATGCTGTTTATCCACAAAAATTGTTTGATAAATCTGCACCTTGGGGAGAAGAAATCTCGTTGAGTATAGTAACTCACGAAATGTACGAGCAAATATGGTACCAAAAAACCTATAATGAAAGTGGCATAGATGGAAGAAAACAAGTTGCTCAATTGACTAGAACATTTAACAGTATAGTCTCAAATTCACTGATCTCAGACTTTGTTGAAAACCTCACAGAAGGAGCTGGACAATATGAAAAAGATTCTAAAGAGAATAATTTTGCTCATGAATTCTGGGCTCAATTAGATTGTCCTTCTTGTGCTCCAGAAATACGGGATAAAGTTAAACTCTATCTTCAAGAAGTAAGAGAGCTTATTGAAAGAGAACATCCTGAGGCTATGAAAATCCACAGAGAAATCTTAGCAGAGGCTAAAAAAAGAGCAAGAAAATTATATGACGATTTTCAAAATGGTCGACACATGAATTGGGATGAGGTTTTGAAAGATTAAAAGATATGATTACTAACTTACCTATAATATAGCCACAAAGCTATGTACCTCAAAGAACATCGAGAACTGCTGTAATACAATGTAGTTAACTAACAGAAATTAATTTAAAATGAAAAACAAATAAGCCAGTATATTTATTTCATAGTATATGAGAACAAGGATTAATTCTTGAATCAATATATTAGCTTGGTAATATATAGTGAAGAGCACTAGAGTATAGAAATTATGCAGTCAGAGCTAGTTTAGGTATATAAACCTGTCCTTGAAACTCTTCAATTTTAGTTCTGACATCTTGTGCTAGACAGCTACAACATCAGATTTCATAACAGGCCCTTCTTTACAAGTCCTTACATACTTACCATTTGCCATTATTACGCATGACATGCAAACTCCATAACCACAAGCCATAAACTCTTCAAATGAAACCTGTGCAATAACTCCAAATTCATTGCAAACCTTTATGACACTTTTTAACATTGGTGTTGGACCGCAGACAAATATTTCCTGGTCTTTGTTTTTCTTTAATTCATTTGTTAAAAGCTCAGTTACAAATCCTTTTTTGCCTGAACTTCCATCGTCAGTTATAGACTCAAGCTCGCCATATTTTTTTAATTCTTCTGCACAGACCAGGTCATTTACTGACCTGGCTCCAAAAAGTGTTTTTACCTTATAACCCTTTTCATGAGCAATTCTTGCTACAAGAGGGAAAGTGGCAATTCCTATACCGCCAGCAATTATTAAAATAGGCTTTTGTTTATTTTCAGGAAGACTAAATCCTTTTCCAAGTGGCCCGTGTATTGAAACTTTATCTCCTATTTTTAATTTGCTTAAAAAGCTTGTCCCGCCTCCTATTACCCTGTATAAAAATCCAATGTTATTGTTTTTTATTTCATAAACACTAAATGGTCTTAAAAGATACTGACCTGACTCCATCATTACAAACTGTCCTGGAGAAATAGTTTTTATAATTTCAGGAGCATTAAACCAGCTGACATAATAGTCTTTTCCTAGCTCTATATTTTGTGTTAACTCTGCTTTAATGAAAACTGATTTAAAAGACATAAAAATATTATAACCCTGTCAGATGAAATTGCCTGAAAACAAACAAATGTAACTTTGTACTATATGAAAAATTGTATTCTTGAAATAAGGTAGTTCTAATCTAAAACTGAATAATTTTCCAGCCAATAAGTGCAGATGTAAAAATGAATATGCCAGCTATTAACCAAGTAATTTTATCTAAACCAGCTTCAGCCTGAGTAGGGCCTGTAAATAAACTTGCAGAACTGCCTATACCGCCAAGGCCTTCTCCTTTTGCACTATGTAAAAGAATTAAAGTAGTCAAAGCAACCCCGCTAATTACTTGTATTGCAACTATAAAATAAGCCATAACAGAAGTATTTTAACATGAAAGCAGTTAAACACTTGTAACCGGCTATTATTCTTCAGCTACTAGACATAAATCATGCTGTTCTGAATTTGAATCTGATTGTTTAGCATTAACAAGCTTATTTTTTATGTCGTATATAGATTGTAAAAAACAACTTATTTCTGGCTTTTCAATTTCTTTTTTCTGTAAGGTTTTATTTGGTTCAGGAATATTTTTGGAATTAAAAAATATTTGATAAACAAACAAAGAAATTGCAGGTATTCCAAATACTGGAAGTAATTTTTGAGTTGTTTTATTCATAAGACTTACAATGAAAGTTATAAATGTTAAAAAAGCTCCACCTATAAGTAATGGTCTTTCTTTTGCAAGCTTAATGGCTTTTTCTTTTGCAGGAACTAATATCTTCTCAGCTCGGCCAAACGTGTTGACCATTGCTTGAGTGTTGTTATAAGGATTGCTTTTGGCGAATTGTATATTCATTGGCTGTATCTTATATATATCAAAGTATGTAGATTATATATTGTCCTGAAATAATTAGTAACCCGGTAAAGTAGGGGATTTTTAACTTTTTAGTTTTCTTAAAAACGAAACACAAACAAGAAGACACATATTGTGAAAATGTCTCCTCAAGCAGTTCTTAGATATTGTTCTTAGTTTTTGTTTTTAAGTTACCTCCGGTAAATCATCTATGAAGTCAGACTAAGTTGCATTTTTAAGGTTGTTCCTTTATTAACTTCACTTTTTATTTCAAATTTCGATTTTATTTCTGAAAGCCTACGTTTGATATTTAAAATCCCATAACCAAGATTTTTTGTGTCATTAACATCAAAGCCTTTGCCATTATCTGAAATGGTTATTAATAAATAATTCTCATTTAATTTTTTTAAACTGAAAAGGACTTCGCTTGCACATGAATGTTTTTCAATATTACAAAACCATTCTTTCATTACTTTAAACAACTCTATGCCTTTTTTATTTGGAAGGTTTATTTCTTCATTGGGCAACTCAACAGATATTTTTCCTTTAAATGATTTTTTGAAACCGTTTACAAACTGATAAATGGTACTGCCAAAACCTAGAAGATTAATATCAGGAATAACATATTCATTTATTAGCTGTCTTAAGTTATTGTGTAGCTCGTCTACCAATCTTTCACATTCATTAAAATCTTTATCCCTTATCGCTCGTTTAAGGTTTGGGATTATGCTGCATGGAAGGTCATGAACATCGCTTGCAAACTGCCTTAGAAGCTCTTCTTGCTCTCTAATAGCGCTTTCCTGGAGCTGTATTATATTTTTTTGCAGGGTCTCCTTTTTTCTTTTATCCAGGGCTTGATCTATTGCAACTGCCAACTGGTCTATAACAGATTGAAGTACTTTTTCTATTTCATTACTCCAAATGACATCTCTTGTACTAAATTGAAGATTGAGAGCTACTCTTACCTTGTGAGAACTCCCAGTTGTAACTAACATAGATCTGGTCTTGAGCTTTATAAAGAGAGCTTTAAACTTATTTCTGAAAAGATAGTTTGGCAATGCAAGATATTTCATAAAGTCTCCTATTTGAAAGGTATGACTTGTATTTAAGTGGAAAAGTTTAAATAGGGGTGCATCACGCAAATCCAATTGAAATCCCACAGGATTAAATTTAGGTATATAAGGGCTTTCCCAGTGGTGAGTTAATAGTGCTTTGGTTCCTTCATTATCTATTTGAAAAAGCAATATTTTTTCTGCAATACCAGCTTCACCTAAAATGTTGACTGTATTTTCTAAAAGCTGATCTATTGAAAGTTCTTTTCTTATATAACTGCTAATTTTCAATGAAATACTTGCAAGTTCATTGCCTGTAAGAGAAATTATGTTCGAGTCTACTTTAAGCTCAGGTTGAATAGACAGCTCCTGTAGCAGACTTGCGATTTGGCCCTTAATGAGTGTACTTTCCATACGTTAGTTTATTAGCAACTTAATAATGATTCATTCATTATTCAAAAAGCTGTTGCTTTAAATACTTGGTAGATATTCTAATACAAGAAGTGTTTTATAGGATTATAAAAATTTGCAGGGTAAGGCTTTACCTTAGTACAAACTTGCGAAGATTAAATTTTTTTCATTTAAAATGATAAGAATTTAGCAATAGTTAGTTAAGAAGTTGAAAAATTACTGGTAATTCACTGACTTTGGGTAAGGTAAAGTATTAGTCTCGGTAAAAAATTTAACAATTTAAAATTTTAATCTGGTATAAAATAATTTAACTAATTTGAAATATATGGAAACGCTTACCCAAAATCAAGGATACTTGTATACTTTTTCAAAACAAAGTTTTGAAAAAGATGAAGTTAAGCCTGATGAGCCTAACTGTCCTAGTTCAAAGAATGAAATCATCTTAACTCTGATAGCTGATGATCATCCATATCTGATTCATGGAGTTGAAACAGACTTAAATAAGGATAAAAAAATTAAAATTGTAGGTACTGCTGGATCATATGATGAAGTCATTTCTAGAGCGGCTGAATTACAGCCTGATATAGTTCTTTTGGATCTTAGAATGCCTGGTCGTGATAAGCATGACTTAAAGCACTATATTACAGGTCTAAAAGCAGTAGGTAAATGTAAGGTTATTATTTTTTCAAATGAAACAGGCTGGGCAAGAATACACAGATGTCTAGATATTGGTGCATCAGCATATATTGAAAAGGCGATTTCTATAGGAAGATTAGCAGAATTTATCCGACGAGTTCATGAAAATCATGAGCTATTAATTTTTACAGCAGAAGAGTTACCTCAAATTCAATTTTCAAAAAGGCAGAAAGAAATTTTGCATTTTATTGCAGATGGTAAAGAAAATGATGAGATTGCAAATGTTTTAAATATTGAAATTAAGACGGTTCAGTCATATGTAAATGAAATCAAAGCAAAATTTTCTGAAGCTTTTAGTATGCATCCTATAAGGCCGCGTACCCTCTTGCTTTTGGCTTCCAAACTGGGTTTTGGAAACAAGGTTGTCTAAAAATTAAATCTTTATAATAATGTGTCAAGAGATAATACTTTATCTGTGCTCGTTTTAAATTTAAAAACCGCAAATATTTCCCAATTTAATTTCAGCTCACAAAATTTAAACTAAAAGTAATAATAATTTTCATTTTGTTTATATTCTTTTTCGAATTGACACTCATGTCTTTTTTCTTAATTACATACATTCTCTGGTTAATTTTTATAAGTCATTCAGCTAATATTTGTACTTATAGAAATCATTGTAAAGATTGTATGCAAGGATTTAAGATGAAAGAACAGGCAATAAAAAACTTGAACGGCAGATTAACCAAGTCATCTGATGAACTGATGTTAGACTATGAAAATTACTTAATAAATAGAAAGCTGGCTACAAATCAAAAAACAGTTTTTATTTATGATGGTGCAAGAGTTTTATTAACTCCAAGGCAAATTATGGTATTAGAGCTTGTAGCATCTGGGTTTTCAAATTCAAAGATAGCTCGAAAACTTGGTGTGAAAGTAAGTGCTATGAAGCTTTTAATTTATAGATTGATGAGAAGTCTAGAAAGAGCATTAGGTGAAAATATAGACAGATTTTATCTTATAATTATTGCTCAAAGACTTGGACTGAACCATGATTAGGATTAATCTTTTTGAAATTTGTCTTCCCACCACTTGGTAAAGACTTTTACAACTTCTGAGTCAAACTGCGTCCCACTATTACGTATAATTTCTTCAAGAGCCTGTTCATGGCTTAATGCTTTTCTATAAATTCTGTTTGTTGTCATTGCATCATAAGCGTCTGCTATTGAAGTAATTCTTGCAGTCATAGGAATTTCATCACCTTTTAATCCATATGGATAGCCGTAACCATCCATTCTTTCATGGTGGAATAATACTGCATCAATACAACCATGAAGGCAATTTAATTTTTTTACCATTTGTGCACCTATAATAGTGTGAAGTTGCATTTCTTTGTATTCTAAATCAGTTAGCGGACCTGGTTTTAGAAGTACACCATCCCGAATTGCAATTTTTCCTACATCATGTAATAATGCACCACCTTCTAAATACAGTTGTTCAATTGCACTGATATTACATCTTTTACCAATCTCTGTTGCAATCTGAAAAACCCTATCTGAGTGACCACCTGTATATGGATCTCTTGCTTCAACAGCTACTGCAAGTGCTCTTGCTGTGTGAAAAAAATTTTCTATGAGTAATTCCCGAATTTGAGAGTTCACTTTTTCGTGATCTTTTAAGTTAGTTATTGCTTTGTTGAAAGTATTAGCAATTTTGCTTAGTGACTCTTTAAAGTCTGACTGTAACCCAGTTGTGTCTCCAATTGCTTTCACGAAATGAGTAATCTCATTTTGTGGAGGATATGATATATCAAAGCTAGGAAATTGTTCAGTTGTCTGTACCGTATCTTCTTGCATACGAAGACTTGAACACCTGTCTTTAAGCTTAAAAGCTATGTCCTTTAAAGCAGGATTTGTTTCATAGCTTCTTTTAGAGCTTGTCGCCACAAAGTCTTTTTTAGTCTCGGCCTTTTTGTTTTTCTCTTTCAAAGTTTGATCCTTATATTTTTGAATTGTCCTAACTTAGCTTGCCCATTAATAAGGAGGTCTGGACAAGAGTACTCCTAATCTATAAAAACCCTCTTCTAAGCGATTTCTATCACTAAATGTCTAATACATTTAGATTAAAAGCTTTGTTAACCCTCTTATTGATTAGTTTCCAAACTTACCAGTACTTCAACCCAATCATATTCAGGTTAAGGTTTGGTATATTGAAATCATCTTTTTAGTCTAGAAGAAATATTCTGGTTACCCCTGGCTGATTAACTTTCAAGCTGGCTTAGTAGTTTTTTATTTGTAAATTATTATTTCTGTTTTGTAAGCTGCTCCGTAAGATTTTTAAAAATAAGTTAAATGACGTAGATGGCAAAGAGCAATTGCTAAGGCATCTGATACATCATCTGGCTTAATATCAGACTTAATCCCTAAAGACGATTGAATTGATTTTTTAATAAATCTTTTGTCAGCTTTGCCATATCCGGAGACTGTTTGTTTGACCTGTAAAGGAGTGTATTCGTGTACGTTTATTTTAGACTGGGCTGCAGTAAGAAGAATTACACCTTTTGATTGAATTACTTTTGTAATAGTTTTAGCATTTTTAAAAAAATAGATATTTTCTATTGCAATAGTGTCAGGCTTGTATTGTTTAAGTAATTCTTTCAAATCTTTGTGTAGCTGTAGCAGCCTATTTTCTTGTCCGGTACATTGTTTCAAGTCAATATAGCCATAGCCAATTGCTGATGGTTGTGAATTGTTGCCGTTGTAATTAATCACTCCGTAGCCTATGGTTGTGCTTCCTGGATCAATACCAAGTATTTTCACTTCCTTTCTCACAGTACTTCTTTTTTTCATATAAAACCAATACAATATTATTTGTGTCAATTAATCCAATTGGAAAAATATTTTTAATTTTCTTATGTGGTTCTCTTTTATCATTAAGTGCACCCGGTTATGATCTTTGGATTATTGCCTGGTTTGGGCTTACTCCGCTTTTTATCATTATAAACACTTCAAAAAAAATTAAAGAGGTGATTTCTTACTCTTTTCTTTTTGGGCTTGGCTACAATTTAGGATATTTGAACTGGTTATTCTCATTGCATCCTTTAAACTGGCTTGGTTTCAATGATTTTACTAGTATTGTTATTTCGGTTTTTGTGCTAGTTACTGTAGCTGTCTATAATTCTTTGTATTTTGTTATTTTTGGTACAGTAATTTTTTACCTTAAAAGTATTTCTGTTAGTCCATATGATAAAGGTGTGCCAAATTTATTGCTTACTACTTTTATCTGGCTAATTGTTTTCAATAAACTCTCGACTTTCAAATGTCTACTTGGTTTTCCATGGACTCTAATTGAGTACAGCCAGTACAAAAATTTATATTTAATTCAAATCGCAGAATATTTTGGAAGCATATCAATAAGCTTTCTGATCGTGTTTTTCAACCTGCTTTTGGCAGACTTTTTAATTTGGTTAGTTAATATTCAAAAGATAAGTAATCGATACATCCCGAAAGATCCCGGACTAATTAGCAGTATAGTTAAAGGCTTTTGTTTAGAAATAATTTTTGTTTTTTCAAGTATTGTTTTAGGTGCATATCTGTATGAAAAAAATCATCAGGATTTTACGAATAAGTCACAAACCCTTTGTGTGCTGCAAGGTAATTTACCATTAAAAGTTACTCGTGGAGGAAAACAAGATATAAATTTTGCAAGAAAAGTATATAGCGATCTCATTGGTGCTAATGATGCAAAATTAATCATTACTCCTGAAGGTGCATTGCCTACTATTTTTAATAAGAATTTAAATGTACAGTACTGGCTAAAAACTTTAGCTTCAAAAAAGCACCTTGATATTATTAGTGGTTCATATTGTAATCAAAATGATATCCTGACAAATTGTGCTGTTTCTTGCTCGGGATCAAGTAAGAAATTTTTATACTATGAAAAAGAAAGACTTGTTCCTTTTGGGGAGTTTACTCCTTTTTCTTTTGCTTTGCCTGAGTTCTTAAAAAAGTTTGCAAGCAATGTTATAGGAGATGGGTTTAAGGAAGGTAAGCAAAGCGAACCAGTAAGTACTTCTATTGGTAAAGCAGGGATTAATATTTGTTTTGAATTAATTTTCCCTGCAATTATCAGGAGGCATGTTATTGAGCATGCTAACTTCCTAGTAAACATTTCAGATTTAAGTTGGTTTTCAAATGACCTTCTAAAACAACAATTTTTAAGTTTTGCTGTCTTTAGAGCTATTGAAAACAGAAAATGGGTTGTTATAGCTGCAAATAATGGAGTTTCAGCTTTTATTGAACCAACTGGCAAAATTAGAAGCCAATCATTGCCAAATACTAGAGGTGTATTATTGGATTGGATTAATCCAAACAGTAAAATCACATTTTATTCTAAGTATGGATGGTAAAAAGTCAATTCAACGGCTGAATTGGGTATAAATAGTAATGGTAGAGAATTATGATTAAACGAATTTCCCTGGCTGCTATAATTTCTGTTTTGCTTTTTCAACAAGCAAATTATTCTAAGACCTTAGAAGGGCTTATTAAGTTTCCAGGTAAAAAGGACTCAACCGTTTTTCTTGAAGTTGCTTCTACTGATGCAGAAAAAGAAAAAGGCTTAATGAACAGACCTGACTTAGCTAGTAACCGTGGAATGGTTTTTGTTTTTAGACCGTCAAGAACTGTTATTTTCTGGATGAAAGATACTTTGATTTCATTAGATATTATTTTTATAAATAGAGGAAGAGTAGTTAACATTGCAAAAAATACCGTACCAAACCAAACTGAGACTTTATATCCATCAGATAAAACAGTTACTGAAGTGGTGGAAGTCAATGGCGGGTTTACTGACAACCACAAAATTATGATTGGTGATAGGATTGCCTTTGAAAATATTCCTCAGATTGATTATTCAGGGATGTCTAAGTTAATGAGCGTAGCTAAGTAGCTTAGATATAAACCAGCAGGTGTAAAAATAATTTAATGAAACAATTAATTACAACAGTTTTTCTTGAACTGGCAGATAGTAGTGATAAGATGTCAAGAGGTTTAGCTAATAGATTGAGCTTAGAGAGTAATCATGGGATGCTTTTTATTATTAGACCTTCAATGAGTGTATTTGTTTGGATGAAAGATACTCTAATACCATTAGATATAATTTTTATAGATAATGGGATAATAGTTAAGATCATTAAAAATACTGTGCCTAAACAAATAATTCCAAGATACCCCTCTGACTTTAGCGTTACTGAGATGGTAGAAGTAAATGCTGGTTTTACAGATGAGCAAAATATTGAAGTTGGCAATGAAGTAGTATTTGGAAATATAGAGCACATGGCATATTCCAATAAGTCTTATCTTATGATAGTTACCAAATAAAAAATCAATGCAGAAACTTGTATCATCCAAACAAATAAGAGATTTTGAATCACAATTGATACAAAAGATTGGCAATAACTGGTCTTTAGCTCTTATGGAAAAAGCAGGCTCTGGCTTGGCTGATGTTGCAAAAGAATATAGTGAGCCTTACCTGATCATATGTGGTAAAGGAAACAATGGTGGAGATGGATTTGTTGCTGCAAGATACTTATACAACCTTGGGAAAAAGGTTTTTATTTTCTTAATCTCAGAAGAGTCATCACTATCTCCTGATGCAAAAGTAAACTTTGACATTATAAAAAACAAGGTTCCGTATTTAAAGATAGAAAATGAAAAAGACAATAATTTTTATAATGCATTGAATAATGCAAGCACTGTCCTGGATTGTCTTTTAGGAACAGGCACAGATAATAAACTCTCTCCGTTTTTTGAATGGCTTATTAAAACAATAAACAGCTCAGGTAAAGCTGTCATTGCATGTGATGTTCCTACAGGAATTGATCCGGATACTGGTAAAGTACCTGTTCGTGCTATAAAAGCAAGAGTTACTGTTACTTTTGGTTATCCAAAACTGGGTTTAGTAGTATATCCGGCTAAAAAATTTGTCGGAATTATTAAAACAGTTGATATTGGCTTGCCTGACATTGCAACAAATTTATTCTTGCTGGATGATCAATTTTTAAAAGAAAACTTTCCAAAAAGACCAGAAGATGCAAACAAAGGAACTTTTGGCAGAACACTTTTAGTTTGTGGAAGTAAAAAATATCCAGGAGCAGCACTTTTATCAGGTAAAGCAGCTGCATCTATTGGTTCTGGACTGACCAGCCTGGCAAGCCCAAGTGAGGTTTTCACTCGGATTGCACCTGTTACGCCTGAGATAACCCATGTAGATTTTACTTTGAACACAATACTTGAAGAAAGCTTAAACTCTAGTGTATTGGTTATAGGTCCTGGTTTAAGTACTAGTGAAGAAATTGTGAATATTGTGGAAGGCCTTATAGTAAAAGCATCTGTGCCTATTGTTCTGGATGCCGATGGTATTAATGTCTTGGCAGACAAAAGAGAAATTATAAAAAAATCAAAGAAGCATGTAGTTTTAACAC
Source organism: Candidatus Melainabacteria bacterium (assembly GCA_016201905.1). Lineage (GTDB taxonomy): Bacteria > Cyanobacteriota > Vampirovibrionia > 2-02-FULL-35-15 > 2-02-FULL-35-15 > JACQBQ01. Next base: position 59,024 of record JACQBQ010000019.1, read on the forward strand.
CGCATCCAAAAGAATTCGCAAGGTTTTTAGGACTAAGCGTAGATGATGTATTGAATGACAAAGTTAGCCTTGCAAAGAGCACTGCAATGGAATTAGGTTGTACCGTTGTATTAAAAGGACCTGGAACAATTATTGCAACAAAAGATGAAAAAATTTATATATCTCCCTTTGGAAATGCTGCTCTTGCAAAAGGTGGTACAGGGGATGTTTTAGCTGGATTTATTGGAGGGCTGGTTGCACAAGGACTTGAGTCAGATATTGCAGCATGTATAGGAGTTTACATACATGGTAAAACAGCTGAGTTGGTTACTAAAGACAAAACTGTATTTTCGTTGCTTCCTCAAGACTTGATTTCTTATTTGCCTTACGCAATTAAGGCATATATTTAAAAAATGTCATTCACGGTACTGTTTTTAATTGTCAAGCCGACAAAGTCTTTTGCTTCTTGATAAAATATTTAAAGGTTTTAATATAAATGACAATAAAAGATTTTAAAGAAGAAAAAATAAATTCAAAAAAGATTTACGAAGGCAAGATTTTAACACTTACAGTTGACAATGTTCGTATGCCAAATGGCAGGGATGCTGTGCGAGAAATTATTATTCACAATGGGGGGATAACTGTTGTAGCTCAACCTAATCCTGAAAAAGTTGTTTTGATTAGGCAATTTCGCTATGCTATTGGAAAGGTTTTTTGGGAATTGCCTGCTGGCAGGTTGAATGTAAATGAAGATCCGCTTTTTGCAGCAAAACGTGAATTAAAAGAAGAAACAGGGTTTCTTGCAAAGGCTTGGGAGCCGCTTGGAATTGTTTATCCGCTTCCAGGCTATAGTACAGAAGTCTTATACTTTTTTAAAGCTACAGAACTTACAGATGATGAACAGGATTTAGATCCTGATGAAAATATTGAAGTGAAGGTTACTGACCTAAAACAAGCCTGGCAAATGGTAAAAGATGGTGAGATTAGAGATGCTAAAACTATTGCTGGGATAAGTCTTGTGATGTTTTAAATAACCTTAGCCTCTTCGCGTAGGGCTTTTACAAGTGCTGAAACTTTCTCTGGAACCTCCCCTTCAAAAATCTTAGCTTCTTTACGAGAAGGTGGAAGCTCCATACTTACAATCTCTGTTCTTGAGTTAAGTTCTCCAATATTTTCTAATTTAATCTCTTTAATTTCTTTCTTCTTTGCTTTCATTATTCCCGTAATAGATGCATAACGAGGATAATCCTCACCGCGGTCACATGTGACTAGGGCAGGTAATTGTACTTCAATAATTTCATGAGCACCTTCTGATTCACGATCACATACTATCTTTTTATTTGCTGCATCGACTTCATTAAACTTCATTACAAAACTTATATGTGTTAGTCCTAGCTCTTCTGCTACGAAGATCGGTATTTGAGTAGATTCTAAATCAATTAATTTTTTTCCGGATAAGACAAGATCAAATGATAATTTTTTTAACTCACTTGCAATCAGTTTTGAAATCGTATAAGCATCAACATATTCAAGAGAATCATCTTTAATGAAAACCGCACGATCTGCACCCATTGCAAGACCCTGCCTGATAGCTTCCTCTGTCCTTGCTGGTCCACAAGCAAATAGCACTACTTCACCGGATTGTGCCTGCTCTTTGATTTTGAGAGCCTTTTCAATTGCAAACTCATCATAAGGATTTATTATCCAGGTAATTCCAGCGGTGTCGATTTTATTTGTTTCAGAACCTAATTTGATTTTGGTTTCTGTATCAGGTGTCTGCCTAAGTATGACAATGATGTTCATTTTTATTTTTTAACTCTGTCTACAATCTTTTTTATGCCTAATGGGATTAAAGAAAAAATAATTAAGTTGAGCACAATAACTCCAACTGTAACAATAATTCCTGTTTGCATGTTAGCCACTCAATTATTGTATAAGATAATTATAATATGGCAAGTATCTTAGTTCTAGCAGAAATAAATCAGGATAAAGATGTAACAAAACCATCAAAGCAGATTTTGTTAACTGCTCGTAATATTGCTGATGAATTGAAAGCAAATCTGACCAGTGTTTTAATCGGTGGAAATATTGATGCTACAAAAATACAGGGACAGCTTGGTTCATGTGGTGTTGATAAAGTAATTTTAGTGAATGAGCCTGCTCTTGAGGCTTTTAACCCTGACTTCTATACGAAAATCTTTATAAAAATAATAAAAGAGCAAAACCCTGACTTTATTTTTGGGATAAATTCCTTAATTGGAATGGATCTTTTTCCAGCAGCTTCATTTCATACTGGTGGCGGTCTTGCTATGGATTGCACAGACATAAAACTTGAAGGTTCTGGTCTTTTTGTAACCAAAACCATGTATTCAAATAAAGTCATAGCAAAAATAAAATTTAAGGATGAACACAAACCTAAATTAGTTACCTTCAGACCAAATACACTCATGCCTAAAAATGTTTCACCAAAAAATCCTGAGATTATAAATGAAAAAGCTAATATTGATCAAAGTTCTAACAAACAAAAAATCAAAGAAATTGTTAAATCCAAGACTAAAGAAGTATCTTTAACAGAAGCAGGCATTATTATTTCAGGTGGTCGTGCTATGGGAAATTGGGATAATTATAAGATTTTATTTGAAACTGCAGAAGTGCTTGGAGCAGCTGTTGGCGCTTCACGTGCTGCGGTAGATTCAGGCTATGCACCGCACAGCATGCAGGTCGGGCAGACAGGGAAAACTGTTTCGCCACAGCTTTATATAGCCTGTGGGATATCTGGTGCTATACAGCACTTTGCAGGAATGGGCAGTTCAAAAGTCATCGTGGCTATTAATAAAGATGCTAATGCACCTATTTTTAAAAAATGTGACTATGGAATAGTAGATGATTTGTTTAAGGTGGTTCCGGTCTTAAAGGAAGAATTTAAGAGGCTACTTAGCAAATAGGTTTTGTCTGCTTTACCCAGTAAAACCAGTGGTTTGTAAATGATTGATCAAGGAAAGCTCCGGACAAGCAAACTGCTTGGAAAAGAGTGTGCAATTGCTAAATAACTATGAAGTCTTAGGGGCTTTCTATTGGTAGAGATTTAGGAATGATTAAGTTCTCTGCGAAGCTGCTCTGCTTCATCCTTCATTCCGCAGTTTTCAAGTAACCAGATAGTGCAGTCTTCAACTAAAGGATCAACGGGACTCTTATGTTGGTGGAGCAGTAGCAAAGCCACTTGTTGCGGAAATGAGTCATCCTTGAAATGAGGTTTGATTTCGGGCCATTCTTCAACACGGTACTTAAGCGGACATCGTGCAAGAAAATTGAGTAAACTTGCTTCTTGGATTGAAAGTGCAGGAACAAGGGTACTGGTAGATCCTGCTGCTAGTGTTTGATCAGTACCAGATAAAAACTGATTTTTTCTGGGTCCTATTGGGCTTAGACTCTGTAACGAGATGTGAATAATTCACGAAAGGCCACTTTTTAATAAAAAAGCCTGTCAAGTACTTGGAGGTAACGACAGGCATATGATTTTAATTAACGAAAAAGACCTTTTACGGGTCTTTCA